>JAYUFU010000064.1:0-7710 GCA_043738505.1 Fimbriiglobus sp.
TTCAAATTCTTCTCTTCACCCCAACACCGCCACGCCCAGTTTCGTCGCGGCGTCGGCGATCAGCTTCCACGTCCCGTCCGGGATGGCGATGCCGGTCTTCGACCGCTCGGCCTTCGCCTTCCGTTCCGGGTCGCCGGGCAACGTGATCGTCTGCCCCGGCGTGGCAGGGGTGCCGCGGACGAAGCCCGTCAGCCCATCCGTTTGCGCCAGGAAGTGATGGACGCCGCCGAACGCCGCCGGGTCGAACACGGCGAACACCACGGCGTTGCCGACGCCGGCCATCGGGTCGTTCGGGTTGGCGCACCGCCCGCCGCTGAGGCCGCCGCACAGCAAGTCGATCAGCAACCCCAGCCCGAACCCCTTGTACGCCTGCTGTCCGCCGAACGGCACGATGCTCCCGGACGGGGTCGCGTACAGCTTCGCCGGGTCGGTCGTCGGGTTGCCTTCCGAATCCAGCAGCCAGCCCGCCGGCACCGGTTCGCCCTTCTGGAAGTGAACCCGCACTTTGCCCTCGGCAACGGCGGACGTGCCGAAGTCGAGGATCACCGGGTCGCCGGTCGTGGGCACGCCGAAGCAGATCGGGTTCGTCCCGATGCGGCCCTCGGTGCCGCCCGGCGGCGCGACTCGGCGACCAGCTCCGTGCGAGTTCACCATCGCCAGCAGCACCAGGTTCTCCCGCGCGGCGGCCTCGGCGTACTCCCCCAACCGGCCGACGTGCCCGCAGTTCCGCAGCGTGCCGGACGCCACGCCGAGCGCCTTCGCCTTCGGGATGAGTTTGTCCAGCAAGCGGTACGCCTGTACCTGACCGAGGCCCCAGCCGCCGTCGGCCGCGACCACGGCCGCCGTCTCGTTCAGGATGGTGAACGGCGCGTCGGCCTTGTACTGGCCGGTTTGCAGGAAGCCGAGGTACTGCGGCACCCGCATGACGCCGTGCGAGTCATGCCCGCACAGGTTCGCATCGACGAGGCTCCTGGCGACCAGGAGGGCGTCGTCGCGCGGCACCCCGGCGGCGGCGAAGAGGTCGGCGGCGAACGCGGCCAGCGGCGGCGGGGCGAACGTGGGCATGGGACGTTCCGGGTTTCGGGTTCCTGGTGACAAGTGACATTGTGCGGACGGCGTGCCCCCCGGACGAACGACAACCCGGCGCGGGTGCGCGAGTTCGTGAAGCGGACGACGACTCGCGTCACTTCTCCTTCCGCTCCTTCCGCAAGTCGGCTTCCGGCCAGGCACGCGCGCCGGCGTAGTGGTGGCAGGCGATGCAGGACTTCCGCAAGACGGCGAAGTTCGTCGCCGCGTGCTTCGCGTCCTTGTCCGCCACCGCCTTCTCCAACCCCGCCACCGCCGCGGCGTACTTGCCGGCCGCGTAATTCCCGTAGGCCCTGTTGTCGTCGGACATCGCTTGCAGCGCCTTCAGGTGCTTGGCCAGTTCGTCCCAGTTCGGCGTTTCGGCCGTCGCCTCCTTCTCCGCCTTCGCGTAGGGCGAGGCGTCGCCGCGGTGCACGGCGATCATCTTCTCCTTCATCTGCTTGTCGGTCGGCTTGACCTTCTCGTCGGCGGCGGTCAGCAGGCCGGCGCACAGCACGGTCACCAGGGTCACGCGGGTCATGGGAAAGCTCCTGTCGGTTGGGGGATGGGTCACTTCGTCGGCGGTTGAAACTCGAACTCGGCGGGCGAATACGGGTCCGGTTCCACCCGCTTGCCGGTGAAGAAGCTGACAGTGTTCCGCGTCGTGTACCCGGCCAGGTGGAACAGCTCCCCGTCGGCGGGGTCGGCGACGTAGATCAGGTTCAGTTGCGCGCGGTCGGTGTTGTCGCGGAGTCGCTCCGTCAGCAGTTCGACGACCGCCGGCGTCGGCGGGGCGATCCGCAGCGTGTCGCCGTACACCCGCACCAGCGGCTTGTGGTTGTACGCGGCGTAGCCCACGACCATCGGGCCGCTCGGCTTGGCGGCGGTGAACAGCGGCGTCAGTTTCTCTTCCAGCAGCCCGGCGACCACCACCTTCTGCCGGCGGAAGAACTGCGGCAGGGTCTCGTCCCGCACGGTGACGACGCGGATGTCGTTCGCCGGGTTGACGATCACGCGGGGCGTCGGCGCATCGGGCACGCGGCGGGGCATCGGGGCCGTTTGCGCCCCGCCTGATGCAGCGGTCGAAGTCGGTTTCGCAGCCGGTTCTCGCCCACGACTCAAACCATAGCCGAGGGCCACCCCGACCGTAACCACGGTGCCGGCGGCGACGAACGCGAGCGTGCGCGCCACCGACCGCAGGGCCATTTCGCCGGCCGCGCCGCGTGCCAATTCCGCTACCGCCGGTGACACCGCCGTGTCACCAAGGGCGGCCAGCGCCTTCGACGCGAGCAGGTCCGACACCGCGAACACCCCGACCGCCGCCGGGCCGATGCCCCGCTGGAGCAGCCGTTTCGCCAGCAATTCCCGGCCCCGCGACAGCCGGCTGGCGACGGTGCCCTCCCGCCAGCCGAGGCGGTGCGCCGCCGCCGACCGCGCCAGCCCGTCCACGTCGCACGCCAGCACCGCCGCGCGGTAGGCGTCCGGCAGGCGGGTGATTTCCTCGTCCAAAACCGCTGCGAGGCCGTCGGGCAGCGCGACGGTTTCCGACTCCGGTTCCGCCACCCGACGCTCGCGGTTCAACCGCCGCGCGGCCGCCAGCTTCGCCCGCCGGGTGACGTTCACCGCCACGCCGTACAGCCAGTTGCCGAGCATCGCGCGGGGTCGGACATTCGCGGCTTTCTGAACGAGAACCACCCACACCGCTTGGAACGCATCCTCGGCGTCGGCGGGCGTGGCGACCCCGCGCCGGCAGACGCCGAACACCATCGGCCCGTGCCGGTGGACGATCCGCTCGAACGCCGATTCGCTCCGCGAATCGAGGTACGCGGCCAGCAGCTCGTCGTCGGACGCCTCGCCGCCGACGGCCGCGCCGATCCGCCGTCGCAGGGAGTGGAACAACGCTCGCATCGTCGGGTGCCTCCGTCGGGACACCCATACTTTCCGCGACGACGGGCAATGTGATCCCGGAAAACCGGAAAAAGTCGAAGGTCGAGAGGACTAACCACAGAGACACAGAGGCACAGAGAAGACGAAGAGAGAGAAGAAGACTTTGAAATCGATCCTCTCCTGGCTTTATTCTCTGTGCCTCTGTGTCTCTGTGGTTAGTCTGCTTCGGATTCAAACATCGAGGAACTGTTGTAAGAACGGCCGCAGCACGTCCTCCGGGTACAGCACCCAGGCGAAGTCGCGGCGTCGGAGGATGGCGTTCGCGGCGACCTCGGCGCGGGCGGTGGCCAGCTCGCATTCGGCTTTCGCCGCCTGATCCGCGACGGCGGTGCGCATCTCGACGGTCAGTTCGCGGAGGCCGGCGAACCAGGCACGAACGGCCGGACGGCCGTTCGGTTTGGCAGCGGCGAGCTTCCACTTGTCGAGCCGCGCCGGGTGATCCGCCGGCAGGAAATACTCCGGGTTCCAGTGCAGTCGGCGGAGCTTCAATTCCCGTTCGGCAACATCCTCTTTCGTGCGTGGAAATCCTGGCGTCGGCAGGTGGAGCGTGCCCGTCACCATCTGGAACGCCGGCGGCTCGAGGCCGAAGAAGTCGCGGAGGATGGCGTCCGTTACCTCGTCGTACTTGCCGCCGCCGATGCCGTGAATGAACCAGTCGGCGAGACACAGGCGGACGAACAGCGTCAGCGTGAGGGCGCGGGGACGGAGGCGTTCGGACGGCGTGGCCGGCGTGGCGCGAATGCGGCCGGTGTCCGTGAACTCCCAGAATGGGAGTTCATTCTCGGCGAGGTCCGGCACCGGGTGCGACTTGCTCTGAATGCCGTGGGCGGTGCGGTACTCGGCGACGGCACGGTTGTATGAAGTGCGGAAGCGGGGCAGGTTCGCCGTGATGTGCGAGGCGAACCGGCGGAACGTGGTGAACTGCGACAACGCACTGACAGTGAGTTCGCGGTTCTCGCACCCCCAGCGGCGTTCGGCGTCGATCCGCCGGGCGGAGAACTCGGTCGCCCACTTCGTCATCTCCCACGGCACTTCGCCGGCGAAGTCGTCGAACGGTTGCTTCTCCAATCGGACTTTCGCCGGGTCGGCGTCCCACACCGGGGCGAGGATGTGCGCCGACTTCATCGTGTCGTTATCGACGATCAGGTTGAGTGAGTGCCCGTTCAGCCGCCGAGCAAGGCCACACGCCGCGAAGTTCTTCGCCCACACGCCGGGATGGAACAGTTCGGGCTGGTGGCCGGTGACGACGAGCAGTCGGTCGCCGTCGAGTTGCAACAACTCGAACCGGCAGGCGCGGCGGAACTCCCGCAAGGGAGTACCATCGATGACCACATCGGCATTGTCCAGTACCTCGCGGTTCCGCCGGGCCAACTCGCCCACGGCGGCGAACGGCGGGTCGGCCAGGACTTCGCCGTTGCCGGTCGGGGCGCGGAACCGGCGGCTCATCCGCGCGCCTCCGCGCGGGTCATCGCTTCGCACCCTAGCGGTTCGGCTTCGGCCCGCGCCAGCACGTCGCGGTAGTACGCCAGCCGCGCGGCCGGGTCGTTCAGCACCCCGCCGAACGCCCGCGACGGGTCGAGGTACAGCCGCGGCACGCCGATCTCGCGGACCTTCAGGCCCAAGCGGGCCGCCTGCACCCACAGCTCCAGCGGCATCCCCCAGCCGGATTCGGTGACGTTCAGCTTCTTCAGGGTTTCGACGCGGTACGCCTTGAACCCGCAGAAGGAGTCCGTCAGGTCGAACCCGTACCGGTCGTTGATCTCGCGGGTGAGGGTGGCGTTGATGAACCGGCGGTCGGTCGGCGGGGGCGTGTCCTGGCGGAAGTCGCGGAGGTATCGCGAACCGGACACGATGTCGGTGTCGGCGGACAGGGCTTCGAGCAGCACGGGGATGCGGTCGGGCTGGTGCTGGCCGTCGCAGTCCATCGTCACCAGGATGTCGAACCCGCGGTCGATGGCGTACCGGAAGGCGGACGCGACGGCCGCGCCGTACCCCCGGTTCGTCCGGTGATCGACGCGGTGCAGGTGCGGCTCGGCGGCGAGGATGCAGCAGGTGCCGTCGGTGCTGCCGTCGTTCACGACGAGGATGTCGGCGGCGTACCGGCGGACCTCGGCCAGCACCCCGCGGAGGTGCGCCGCCTCGTTGTAGACGGGGACGGCCGTGAGGACGCGGGGGTTCGGCTCGGCGAGGAAGGGGAACCGGATCATGACGCCGCCCGTGCGAAGAAATGGTGGGGATGTCCCATTCTAGACGGGGCGAACCGGCGGAGCCAAACGGCGGAATTTCACCACTCGTCGCCGGGGTTCGGAGGAACAGATGGCACGTCGCTCAACACCTGGTCGAAGGCGTTCCGGTCGCCGCGCTCGCCCCGCGCCCGCAAGTACTTCATCTGCGCCGCGGCGGTCAGCCTCGCGCGGATCGCCTCCTCCACCCACTCCGCCTCGCTCACGCCGAGGTCGGTCGCGTGGCGGGCCACCTCCTCGCGGAGGTCGGCCGACAGTTCGAGTTGGAGCACACTCATCGAATCACGCCTTCTCGTGGTCGCGCTCGTACTGCTCGATCTTCTCCAGCCGGCGGGCGTGGCGGCCGCCCTCGAACTTGGTGTCCAGCCACCCCTTCACCATCCGCTCGATGAGGTCGTCGCCGAGCAGGTCGGCGGCCAGGCACATGACGTTGGCGTCGTTGTGGCTGCGGCTCAGTTCGGCGTCCACCACGTCCCGGCAGTTGGCCGCGCGGACGCCGTGGACTTTGTTCGCGGCGATGCACATGCCGTGCCCGGTGGCGCACACCAGGATGCCCCGGTCGGCCGTGCCGCCGACCACCGACTCGGCGACGGGAATGGCGTAGTCCGGGTAATCGACGCTCCCGCCGGCGGTCGCGCCGAGATCGACGGTCGTGTGGCCCAGCCCGTGCAGCAGGTCGATCACCCGCAGCTTGGCCGCCACCCCTCTGTGGTCGTTGCCGACGGCGATTTTCATGGCCCCAGCCACCTCGTGATGAACCGATCCAGGTGTTCGACGATCCGCCGGGCGCACGCCCGGTACTCGTCCAAATCCCCGCCGATCGGGTCGGGGATGTCGCCGTCCGCCGACAGCGGCACCGGCGGCGGGCCGACGTTCGGGAAGCGGTACGCCAGCAGTTCCAAGTGCCCGACCGTCATGGCGATGACATCCGTCGCCCCGTCCAGCAGCTCGGGCGTCACCGGCCGGCTCAGGTGGTCGGCCAACTCCGCCCTCAGCTCCTCGGCCACCACGACCGCCGGCGGGCTGGCAATGTCGCCGAGGTACGCCATCACCCCGGCCGACCCGACGGCGAAGCCGCGGGCTTCCAACTCGCCCGGTTGGCAGCCGAGGCGATCCGCCAGTAACCGCCGGCACAGGCGTTCCGCGAGCGGGCTGCGGCAGGTGTTGCCGGTGCAGACGAACAGGACCGAACGGGGCGTCCTCGCAGTCGGGTGTGCGTCCGAACTCATCCGCGTCCGCCCTCCGGGTGGGATAACCCCACGAGAGGCCAGTGTACGAGATCGCGCGACGAGAACAACGGGAAGTGATCGCGGCGGGGGTGCGGCAACCGATTCTGGCGAACCCGGACGTGCCGGAAAACCTTGCCGCACCCGAAGTTGCGAAGTTCGCCACACCCCCGCGCGGCGGCGAAGCGGCCGCGCGCGGAGTTCGCGGCGGACGCGGCCTGTCATTTTACCGTCGGCGCGGCGTCTCCGCCGACCTTCGGCCCGTCGGTGTGCGGCGCGGGCGGGGGCGGCTTCTTGCGGCCGAGCGGGTGCGTTACCGCGTCCACCACCCCGGCGGCCGCCGCGTACCCCATCTCGGCCGACTTCTCGATCCCCTGCTCGATGGCGTGCGTCACCGCCCCGACCGGCTTCATCAGCCCCGGCACGTCGGCCATGTCGCCGGTGGACAGCTTCCGCCGCCAGAACAGCTTGTACACGACGAACAGGGCCACCACCGTCAGCACCCCGACGATCACCCACGGGCGGTACTCCTCGGCCTTGTTGAGCGCCGCCAGGAACTGGTCGGTGAACAGGTAGCCGAGCCAGAACAGCAGGCTGACGCCGGGGATGGCGTACAGGCCGTCGGCCAGCAGGAACCGCGACAGCGGCATCCGCAGCATGCCGGCGGCCAGGAACACCGGCATCCGCACGCCGGGCGTCAGCCGCGCCGCCAGCAGGATCATCACCCCCCGCTTGTGGAACTGGTCCTCGATCCCGGCCAGGGCGTCGGGCGGCAGGATCTTCCGCTGGAACCAACTGCTGCGCAGCAGCCGCGGGCCGAACCAGCGGCCGCCGAAGTACAGCACGCTGTCGCCGACCACCACCGCCAGGATGGTGCCCGGCAGCATCAGCCACCACGGGATGTGGCTGGGCGGCGGCGCGCCCTTGGCGGCCGCGCCGGCCACCGCCGCGTCCGACCGGCCCACCAACACCCCGCCGGTGACGACCGGGATCTCCTCCGGCACCGGCAGGCCGAACCCGGAGGCGATGATGACACTCCAAACGCCGACACATTTCCACAAGGCCGCGCCGTCGATCATGGTCCGCTCCCCTCGTCTGGTGAACCCGCATAAGGTACAGTAAGGGCGGCGAAACCGGTAGGTCCGCCGGGCCGAACAGAGTTGCGAGCCGCGACCGCGAGGGAGCGGGTGGAAGGCGAACGGCGCGACGTGAGTCCGCCGGTGGTTTTC
>JAYUFU010000065.1:0-2490 GCA_043738505.1 Fimbriiglobus sp.
GGGTTCACACGGCTTGTGGAGGCAGAGCTTTTCGCAACCGGATTCCTCGTCGGCTTCGCAAGAATCCCCCTCACCCCTGCCCCTCTCCCCCAGGGGAGAGGAACCAGAATCATGACCCCCGACCCCGAACCGCCGCCGTTCCTTCGCACCCTCGCCCCGCTGCTCCGCGGCGTCGAGCGGCAGCTCCGCTCGTGGCTCGACGGCCGCCGGCGGTATCCGGTGTCGCTCGTCCAGCGAGCCGAGATCGAGGGGCTGGCCGACGACTTCAAACGCAAGGCCGATTCCCTCGACGTGGACCGTCCGCTGCTGGTCGTCATGCTGATGGGCGGCACCGGCGTCGGCAAATCCACGCTCATGAACGCGCTCGCCGGCGCGGCCGTGGCACAGGCGTCGTTCACCCGCCCGACCACCCGCGACCCGGTCGTCTACTTCCACCAGACGGTGAAGGCCGACCGCCTCGACCCGTCCCTCCGCATCTGCCGGCTGGCCCAGCACGACCGCGACGCGCTGCTCCAGAAGGTCATCGTCGATACCCCGGACGTGGACAGCAACGACCTCGCCAACCGCGAGAAACTCATTCAACTGCTGCCCGTCGCCGACGTGGTTCTGTACGTCGGTTCGCAGGAGAAGTACCACGACCAACTCGGCTGGGAGCTGTTCAAGAAGCACCGCCAGCGGCGGGCGTTCGCGTTCGTACTGAACAAGTGGGACCGGTGCGTCGATGCCGGCGTCGGGGTGCGACCGGACGACGACCTGCTGAAAGACCTGGCCGCCGAAGGGTTCGAGAACCCGAAGCTGTTCCGCACCACGGCACAACTCTGGGTGGACGCCGAGAAGAACGGCCAGGCCGTTCCGCCGGACTTGCCACCCGGCGAGCAGTTCGCCGACCTGCGGGCGTGGCTCGAACTCGGCCTCACCCGCCTGGAAATCGAAGCGGTGAAGGCGCGCGGCGTCAGCCAGCTCGTGGCGCAGGCGGCGAAGGCCGTCGTCGCCGTCACCCCGCCGGACTTGTCCGCGCAAGCCGCCCGAGTCCGCGACCGGTGGGACACGCTCCTCGCCACCGAAGGCGTGGAGCAAGCGGCCGTGCTGGTCATGACTCTGGAACCGTATCAACAGGATGTCGAACACCACTTCCGCGTGCAGGCGTACTCCCGCTTCCGTGGGCCGATGGCGGCGTACCTCCGGCTGACCGCGAAGGCCCGCATTTCCGGCGGCTTGCGACCGCGCATCCCGTTCGTTCCCCGTCTCGGCTTCGGCGACTCGAAAGCGGAACAGCCGGACAACTGGAACCTGACCGAGTTCGTCCAGGCGGCGTCGCAGAAGGCCGCCGAGAAGGTGCTGACGCAGCGGTTGACGGCACTACCGAACCAGTTACTCGTCGAGGCCGACCAGCGCGGGTTCCCGCTCGCGCTGCTGTCGGATCGCACCACCGACGCCGCCCGGCAGTCGTGGGAGGACCGCTTCACGCGGTGCCTAGTCGATGGCCTATCTGGTGCCGAAGCCGAGGTGTCGAACCCGACCGGCTGGCGGAAGACGGTGCGCGGCGGCGTCTACTTCCTCGGCAACACGCTGCCGTCCGCCGTCCTGCTCACGTCGCTGCTCGTCATCCTCTACCGCTTCTTCCTGGAGGAGTCGTTCTCCGCCTCGCTGGTGCTGATCCTGATGCCGCTGTACCTCACCCTCGGCACGCTCGTCCTGTTGCACGTCCTGGTCGGCACGCTGCTGCCGGTGCGGTGGGCGACCATCCGCGAAGACTTCCGCAACCGCCTGCGCGAGAAGCTGACCGAGCAGCTCCAGGGCGTGTTCTCCCCGATCCCGGACGAGGTCGCGGCGGCGATCCGCGAGGAGAAGCGGCAGGCCGAGGCGCTGGTGGCCGAGACGAACACGGTGTCGGCGTGGCTGAACGACCGCGAGCAGGCCGCCCACATCGGCGAGTTGTACGGGCGGTAGTTTCAGCGCGAACCGGGCGGTGGGAGCAGGTCGTCGAGGCCGCCGGGCGGTGCCAACAGCGGCAGGTCGGAATCTCGGCCGCGCGGGGCCGGGTCGGTGCGGCGGAGCGGCTCGCCGGGGCGGATGCGGTCGCCCCGCCGCGGGTCGTCGAACGGGTACGGATCGACCGGCGGTAGGCCGCGACGGTCGATGGGACGAATCGGGTCGGCGGGCCGGTCGAAATCCCGATCCCGATCCCGGTTCAAGTCAGGCAGCACCGGCGGTGGCCGCAGTCGGCTGGGGAAAATGGCGTCGAGGGTGCCGGCGAGCGGCGCGTTGCTGCAACCGGGCAGCAGCGCCAGTATCAGCAGCAGCAGGCGTGGCATCGCGGGAATCCCTTGTTGCCCGCCGAATACCCTCGCCAGGACAGCCGGTCAATCGCATCCGAATGCCGTCTCCGGGAAGGGTGTAACCAGATTCTCTTGTGGTCATGCGGCGAGGGACGCCCAGTACGCCTCCCACTGAACCGAGTGGCGGACGCACACCCGCGCCGCCATCGGC
>JAYUFU010000066.1:0-21518 GCA_043738505.1 Fimbriiglobus sp.
CGCCCCGCGTGCCGCGAAGCAAGACGCTTCGCGGCACGCGGGGCGGCGGCACGCGACCGTCGCTTCATACACGCACCAGCTCGCGGTGCAAATCCGCGACCGGCCCCGCCCCGCGACAAGCGTTAGCCGCTCGCGTCACGCCGTCGTCATCTCGGCGAACGAACCGGCAACGGACATTCCGCTCCGCCCCCCGGTGCGGTACCATTTCCCCCATCGGATGTCCGATTCCCCCACGAGGGCCGGTCATGGTTCGACTCGCGTTCGCCGGGGTCTTGCTTCTCGTCTCGTCCGTGCTGACCGCCGCCGACCCCAAGCCCCGACCCGACGGCGACGGCCGCCCGCTCCCGGCCGAGGCGATCCGCCGGTTCGGGCTGTCGGCGAAAGAGGGCGACAAGGTTGTTGCCCTGCCGAGCGCCCGCTGGCCGGCGTACCGCTTCTCGGCGGACGGCAAGACGGTGACGCGGGTCGGCGGCGACACCGCCGTGACGTGGGACGGGGCGACCGGCCGGGAACTCGGCCGCGTAGCTCCGGCGAAGCTGCTCGCGGAGGGCGTTCCCGGCGTCCCGCTGACCGCCGACAACTACCCCAAGAAGCTGGCGGCCCGCTCGCCGGACGGCAAGGCGGCGCTGACCTACACGAACCCGACCCTCCAGCAGATGCAGTTCGAACTGACGCTCAAAGTGGGCGGGAAGGCGTGGCCCGACACCGGCCTGACGCAGCGGATGGTCGGGGTGCTGCAACTGGCCTTCACCCCGGACGGCCGGTACGCGCTGGCCCAGTTGGACCAGGAGCATTTGCACATCTGGGACGTGACCGGCGAGGAAAGCGGCGGGACCGCCATCACGTTCGCGGCCCCCGGCCCCAGCGGGTATCGGCAGGTGCCGCTGATGCACCCGGCCCCGGACAGCCGGCGGGTGGCGCTCGTCGAGTTCGACCCGAAGACGCCGACGCTGCACAAGGACGCGATGGCGAGTTACCAGTGGCGGCTCGGCGTGTACGAACTCGACACCCGGCGGCGGATGGCCGGGTTGAGCGGGGCCGGCGTGCTGACGGCCGTGGACTGGTCGGCCGACGCCGCCCGGATCGGCGGCGCGGGCCGCGCCGCCGGCAAGGATTACGGCAGCGAGGCGGGCTTCGCGTTCGTCGCCACTGACACCGGCGCGTTCGTGATGCCGCCGGCGGAGTTCTCCAGGCCCGCGACCGCCTGCGCGCTGTCCCCCGACGCGCGGACGCTGGCCGTCGGCACGGACAGCGAAGTCCGCCTGTACGAGGTGCGGACCGGCCACGTCCGGCACACGTTCCGGCCGGCCGGCGGCGATGTCCTCGCGCTGCGGTTCCACCCGGACGGCCGGTCGCTCCTGTCCGAATCGGCCGACGGGGCCGTCACCCAGTGGGACGTGCGCGGCGACCTCGCGCCGCCCCCCGAACCGGACGCTGCGGCCCTGAACCGCCTGTGGGCTGAACTGGATTCCACCGACGCGGCGACGGCATTCCAGGCCGTCCGGCGCGTCGCCACCCACCCCGCGAAAGCGCTGCCGTTCTTGAAGGGGAAAGTGGCCGGCGAGACGCGGCCGACCGACGCGGAAATCGACGGGCGGGTGGCCGATCTGAAGAGCCGCGCGTTCGCCGAACGGCACGCGGCGGAGAAGCAGCTGCGGGCGATGGGGATGGTCGCGCACCCGGCGCTGAAGGTAGCCCTGGCGACGGACTCGTCGCCGGAACTCCGCGAGCGGGCGACCCGGCTGCTGGCCGTGACGTTCACCCCGGCCACCGTCCGCACCACGCGGCTGGTGGAGGCGGTCGAACTGGCCGGCACCGCCGAGGCGAAATCGCTGCTGACGGCGTGGGCGGGGAACGCCGGGCCGGAACTGACGGCCGAGGCGATGGCCACGCTCCGGCGGGGACGGAAGTGAGCGGGGGGCGCGGGGTGATGCGTTTCGTACTATACCTTTCGGAACAACTTTCTTGCGCCCGAGAGACCTCGCCATGACCCCGCTGCAATCCCTCGTCGCCGCCGGCACCAAGCTGTGGCTCGACTCCGTGGACCCGGACGAAATCGCCCGCAACCGCGCGTTCGGCGCGACCGGCGCGACCTCCAACCCGATCATCATCTCGGACCTGCTGAACACCGGCCGGTTCGACGCCGACATCAAGGCCCTGGCCGCCGCCGGGCACGACGACGAGGCCATCGCCTGGGCCATGACCGACAAGCTGGTGACGGCCGCGCAGGACGTGTTCGCCCCGGTCTGGGCCGAGACGAAAGGCGACAACGGCTGGGTCAGCTTTGAACTCGACCCGCTGCTGGAAGACCCGGCCCGCGCCCTGCCGGCGGCGGCGAAGGCGGCGAAGTACGTCGAACTCGGCAAGAAGTGGGCGGCCGGGCACACCAACCGGATGATCAAGGTGCCGGCCACCGACGGCGGGCTGCTCTGCCTGGAGGAACTGGTGGCGGCGGGCGTGGCCATCAACGTCACGCTCATCTTCAGTGAACGCCAGTACCTGGCGGCGCGGGAGGCGTGCTATCGCGGGGCGCAGCGGCGGGCCGACAAGCAGAACGTGAAGACCGTGTACAGCATCTTCGTGAGCCGGTGCGACGTGTATACCGACAAGGCCGTGCCGGACCTGTCGCCGGCTGCGCAGGGGCAGGTCGGCATCGTGAATGCCAAACGAATCTGGAAGCTGAACAAGGACTTCTGGGCCGGCAAGGGGTTCCCGCTGCACCAGGAGATGATCTTCGCCAGCACCGGCACGAAGAAGAAGGACGACCCGGCGTGGAAGTACGTCGAGGCGTTCGCCGGCAGCGACATCGAGACGAACCCGCCGGGCACGAACAAGGCGGTTCAGGAGAGCGGCCAGCTCTTCACCGCGCACGTCCACGAGCTGCCGGCGGCGGCGGTGCTGGCCGAGATCGACGCCAAGGTGGACATGGCGAAGATGGAACAGGTGCTGATGGCCGAAGGCGTCGCCAAGTTCGCCGACCCGCACAAGGGGCTGATCAAGCTGATCGCCGGCAAGCGATGAGGTGGCGGGTGCGGCCCGGTCAGACGGGGCCGCTGGTGTAGGTCGCGGTCGAGTTCCCCGGAGGGGGACGTGGCCCGACCAGCCGGCCACCCGACCGACGAAGATGTCGGGCCTCCCCGACCTCCGGTCGGCTCGACCGCGACCGACACAAACGCGGCCGCGCATTCCGGTGACACCGTCCCGAATCCTGCTCCGCGCCAACCGTCGCGCGAAGGGTTGACCGGACGAACCCGCGACCGGCACTTCCATGAGCCGAAGCCCCGCGATAAAATGCCGGTGCCATCGGAGGAGCAGCCATGCCGGAAAGTACCCTGGAATCGCTGACCGCGCGAGTCGCCGAACTCGAGCGGAAGCTGTCGGCTGCCGCCAAACCGACCGACTGGCGGGCCATCGTCGGCATGTTCCCGGACGACGAGTTCACCCGCGCCTGGGTCGCCGAGGTGGAGGCCGCCCGAGAGGCGGATCGCGCCGCCGCCCGCGCCAACCCGACCGAGGATGCGTCGTGATCGTCCTCGACACGGACCACCTCACCGTCCTCCAAATCCGCGCCGGCGAACGATACCAGCGGCTGATTGTCCGTCTCGCCGAAACGACGGAACCGCTGGGGACCACCGTCGTCAGCGTCGAGGAGCAGATGCGCGGGTGGCTCTCCGCCATCGCCAAGGAACAGAAGGTCGAACGACAGGTTCGTGCCTACCGGGAGTTCGGCGAACTGTTCGTGCGGTTTCAGGCGTTCGCCATCGCTCCGTTCGACGACGCGGCGGCGGCAACGTACAAGTCGCTGCGCCCCGGCCGCGGACATCTGGGCACGAGGGACATGAAGATCGCCGCCATCGCGATCACCGCGAACGCCTTGCTGCTGACGGCGAACCGGAGCGATTTCTCGCAGATCCCCGATCTCCGCTTCGAGAACTGGATGGACGCTTGAGGACGCGGACCCCGGCCCGGATTCACGCGGCGGCGACTTGGCGAATGGCGTCCCAATCGATGAGGGCGACCCACACCCGTTCTTCAGTCGAATATGCCGCCGTGCCGTCGGCTTCCAGTTCGCCATCGGTCAGCGTCACGGGCAGCCCGTCGGCCAACTCGACGCCTTGCGTGCCGAGGTCCGCGACCGTACCGACGCAGTTCAGCCGCACCCGCCCGCGCGGGTCGGCGTTCATGAAGTCGGCGAAGAGGGTGGGGGCTTGAGTCACGACCTGCCACCTGCGAAACGCTTGGCGGCGTTAGGTTTTGTTGACGGCATCGGAAGGCCAGTTCTTGGAAATCTCCATCATCTCCAAGTTGAGTTTGAACAGCCTGAGCGCGAGTACCCTTTTGGTGGAAACCATCTCAGTCATCAGATCCACCAACTCGGTGACATCTTTGGTGATTCCAGCCAGGAGGTAAAGCGGATGGACCTTGAAAAAAGCAGCCAGCTTTTCCAATTCAGGCAGTGATAGCTGTGCTTTGTCGTTCTCAACATTTGAGATGTGACCGCCGGTGCATCCTATCGCCTTGGCGACATCGGCTTGGTTCAACTTTTGCCGCTCTCGCAGGAACTTGATTCGCTCCGCAGCGCCTTGACTGAACTTGCCCATTTAAAATCCTCTTGTGGTCGATCCTCGGGAATCCGTAGGATCGTTCTTTGGTATGCTCGCCAATAAGCCCCGAAAAGTCAAGCCATACCGCTACGGTTTCAAACCGCCTCCCCGGTTCTTCCCGCACTGCCATTCCCTATCATCCCCTTGCTCTCCTGGGGGAATCCGGCCTTGCTCACTGCACCGTTCACCAAGCTGCTCTGCGCCAACCGGTCCGAGATCGCCATCCGGGTGTTCCGATCGGCGCACGAACTCGGCATCCGCACCGTCGCCATCTACAGCCACGAGGACCGGTTCGCCCTGCACCGGTTCAAGGCCGACGAGGCGTACCGCGTCGGCAAGCCGGGCGAGCCGATCCGCGCCTACCTCGACATCCCCGGCATCGTGTCGCTGGCCAAAGACATCGGCGTCGATGCCATCCACCCCGGCTACGGCTTCCTGTCCGAGAACGCGGCGTTCGCGCGGGCCTGCGCCGAGGCCGGCATCACCTTCGTCGGGCCGAAGCCGGAGACGCTGGAACAGCTCGGCGACAAAGTCGCGGCCCGCGCCCTGGCGAAGAAGGCCGGCGTGCCGGTACTGGGCGGGACCGACAGCCCGGTGACATCCATCGATGACGCGGCGAAGCTGGCCGAGCAACTCGGCTACCCGGTGATGGTGAAGGCGTCGATGGGCGGCGGCGGGCGGGGGATGCGGGTGGTGCCGACCGCCGACAAGCTGAAGGACGCCATCGAGGCCGCGCAGCGCGAAGCCGGCCAGGCGTTCGGCATCTCGGACGTGTTCCTGGAGAAGTTCGTGTCGCGGGCCAAGCACATCGAGGTGCAACTGCTCGGCGACAAGCACGGCGGCCTGGTCCACCTGTTCGAGCGGGATTGCAGCATCCAGCGGCGGCACCAAAAGGTCGTCGAGATCGCGCCGGCCCCGGACTTGCCGAATGATGTACGCAAGGGCATTCTTGACTCCGCCCTCGCCATCGGTCGCGCGGCCGGCATTGATAATGCGAGTACAGTGGAGTTCCTGTACGACGTGGACGCCAAGCGGTTCTACTTCATCGAGGTGAACCCGCGCATCCAGGTGGAACACACCGTCACGGAAGTGGTGACGGGGTTCGACATCGTCGGCACGCAGATGATGATCGCCGCCGGCCGGCCGCTGAGCGACCCCGACCTCGGCCTCGGCGACCAGTCGAAGATCACCACGCACGGGTTCGCCATCCAGTGCCGGGTGACGACCGAAGACCCGGCCAGCGGGTTCGCCCCGGACTACGGCCGGCTGAGCGCGTACCGCTCGGCGAGCGGGTTGGGCATCCGGCTGGACGCGGGCACCGCGTTCGGCGGCGCGGTCATCACGCCCTTCTACGATTCGCTGCTGGTGAAGGTGACGGCCAGCGGGATTCGGTTCGTCGATGCCGCGCGGCGGATGGAGCGGTGCCTGCAAGAGTTCCGCGTCCGCGGGGTGAAGACGAACATCCCGTTCCTGCTGAACCTGATCGTCCACCCGCAGTTCCTCGACGGCTCGGTGACGACGCGGTTCCTCGACGACACGCCGGACCTGTTCAAGCTGTCGCGCCGGCAGGACCGCGCCACGAAGCTGCTGTCGTACCTCGCCGAGGTGATCGTCAACGGCCACCCGGAGGTGAAGGGCAAGGCGCGGCCGGCGGTCGAAGTGAACGGGGCCGTGCCGCACCGCGCGGCGAAGCCGACGGCACTGCCCGAAGGCACGCGCGACCGCTTCAAGACGCTGGGGGCTGAGAAGTTCGCCAAGTGGGTGCGGGAGCAGCCGCAACTGTTCGTCACCGACACGACGATGCGGGACGCGCACCAGTCGCTGCTGGCGACGCGGATGCGCACCGCCGACATGCTGGCGGTGGCCCCGCGCTACGCCCGCGAACACGCCGGGTTGTTCAGCCTGGAGAACTGGGGCGGGGCGACGTTCGACACGGCCATGCGGTTCCTCAAGGAAGACCCGTGGGACCGGTTGGTGAAGCTCCGCGAGCGGGTGCCGAACATCCTGTTCCAGATGTTGCTGCGCTCCGCCAGCGCCGTGGGCTATACGAACTACCCGGACAACGTCGTATACGGATTCGTCAAGGAAGCGGCGCAAGCGGGGATGGACATCTTCCGCATCTTCGACGCCAACAACTGGCTGCCGAACCTCACGCTGGCGATTGACGCGGTGCGCAAGACGGACGCCATTTGCGAAGCGGCCATCTGCTACACCGGCGACATCCTGGACGCCAAGCGGGACAAGTACACGCTGAAGTATTTCGTCGATCTGGCCAAGGAGTTGGTGAAGCGCGGCACGCACTTCCTGGCCATCAAGGACATGGCCGGGCTGCTGAAGCCCTATGCCGCGAAGAAGCTGGTGAAGGCGCTGCGGGCCGAGATCGACGTGCCGATCCACTTCCACACGCACGACACCGCCGGCGGGCAACTGGCGTCATACCTGATGGCCGCCGAGGAAGGCGTGGACATCGTCGATTGCGCGTTCGCCCCGCTGTCCGGCATCACCGCGCAGCCGAACCTCGGCGCGCTGGTGGAAAGCCTGCGATTCTCCGAGCGCGACACGAAACTCGACTTCGACCCGCTACAAGAGACCGCCCGCTACTGGGAAGAAGTGCGGACGTACTATGCCCCGTTCGAGACCGGCCAACTCGCCAGCAGCGCGGAAGTCTACCTGCACGAAATGCCCGGCGGGCAGTACGCGAATCTGTACGTCCAGGCGAAGTCGCTGGGTCTCGGCGAACGATGGGCCGAGGTCGGCCGCATGTACGCTTCCGTGAATCAGCTCTTCGGCGACATCGTGAAGGTGACGCCCACGTCGAAGGTCGTCGGCGACATGACGCTGTTCCTCATCGCCAACAACCTGACGGCCGCCGACGTGATGGACCCGAAGCGGGAACTTGCGTTCCCGGAGTCGGTCATCGAGTTCTTCGAGGGCAAACTCGGCCAGCCGCCGGGCGGGTTCCCGCCGGCCCTGCAAAAGCGCATCCTCCGCGACCGCGTGCCGCTCACCGACCGCCCCGGCGCGACCCTGCCGCCGGCCGACTTCGACAAGGCCCGCAAGGATCTGGAGCCGAAGCTGAAGCGGCCCGCCACCGACCGCGACGTGCTGAGCCACCTGCTTTACCCGAAGGTGTTCGCCGACTTCGTGGACCACGCGCAGCGGTACTCGGACGTGTCGGTGCTGCCGACGCCGACGTTCTTCTACGGGCTGGACAAGGGCGAAGAGGTGAACATCGAGATCGAACCGGGCAAGACGCTGGTGGTCAAGTTCCTGACCGTCGGCGACCCGCAGCCGGACGGCAAGCGGCAGGTGTTCTTCGAGCTGAATGGCCAGCCCCGCGAGGTGGCGGTGACGGACCGCTCGCTCGGCGTGGTGGCCGTGACGCGGGCCAAGGCCGACACCGCCAACCCGAAGCACGTCGCGGCCCCGATGCCCGGCGCGGTGGTGGCGGTGATGGTGGCGGCCGGCGACGCCGTGACCGCCGGCCAGAAGCTGGCCACCCTGGAGGCGATGAAGATGGAGTCCACCATCCACGCGCCGCACGACGGCAAGGTCGCCGAGGTGGTCATCAAGGCCGGCACGCAGGTGGACGGCGGCGATTTGCTGATCCGCTTCGAGTAGGTGCTTGCTTCGTGGCCGCTCGCTCCGCGCGCGCGAAGTCAGCTCGCCCTCGCGGAGCGAGCGGCCACGACCCGACGAATTCCTCTTCCGCCGCGTGCCGTGGGTGAAGACGGACGGATGAGGAAGCCGCACTTTCCAGCGGAGGTCAGCCGATGCCACTCGTGACGGAAGCGTACTCGGAACAAGTGACGGTCTGGCCGAAGCAAGGTCGCCACATCCTCGCCCAATTCGATGACGACACCATCGTCGTGTACCAGGCGTACTGCCTGGAGATCGGGACATACGCGGCGGCGCACGGCACGTTCGGGATCGGCTTCAGCTACTCGCGGATGAGCTGGGTGAAGCCGAACTTCCTGTGGATGATGTACCGCTCCGGGTGGGGCACGAAGGAGAACCAGGAGGTCACGCTCGCGCTGCGCGTGCGGCGGACCTTCTTTGACACGCTGCTCGAAGCGGCCGTTCCGTCCACCTGGGACCGCGACCGATTCGCCGCGGAAGAGGACTGGTCGCGGGCGGTGGGACGATCCGCCGTGCGGTTGCAGTGGGATCCGGATCACCACCCGTCCGGGGCGAAATTGGAACGGCGGGCGATCCAGTTGGGACTTCGCGGCGAGGTGCTGGAGGCGTTCGGAAAGAGGGAGTTACTCGAAGTGATCGACCTGTCGGAGTTCGTCGCCGAGCAGCGGGCGAAGTTGGAGGGGGCCGGCGTGTCGGCACTCGCCACACCCCGCGAGCGCGTCTACCGCCCCGCCGACGAGGCGATTGCCCTGCGGCTGGGTTTGGTGGAGTGAGTCGTACACCCCGTTACACATCCGCCGGTCGGTCGTCTTCTCGCTGCTCGCCGCCCCGCCACCCACCGGTGCCCCATGACCTACCGCCTCGCCGTCGCGGTTGCCCTGTTGCCCGCCCTCGCGGTCGCGGCCGATCCGCTGCCGGCGGGGGCCTTCGCCCGCCTCGGCTCGACCGCCTGGCTGCACCCGGACCAGCCGCTGGCGCTGGCCGTCCACCCCACGGGGAAGGAGGTCGCCTCCGGCGGCTCGGACGGCATCGTCCGCATCTGGGACGTGGCCACCGGCAAGGTGCTGCACACGATCCAGCGGAAGGGCGGCGGCGCGTCCGCGCTGGCCTACTCCGCCGACGGCAAATGGCTGGCGGCGCACTTCAGCGACGAACTCGTCCGCCTGTACGCGACCGAAAAGTACACCGAATCCATGACGGTGACGGTGAAGAACGGCGACCACCTCGCGCTCTCCACCGACGGCAAACTGATGATCGCTTCCGGCGCGCTCGGGCAAGTGGCGCTGCTGGAAGTCGAATCCGGCCAGGACCGCATGGAACTGCCGAAGGGCCGGGCGGCGGCGCTGCTGCCCACCGGCGGGGCCGTGGCCGTGGCGAACGAGGTGAACGCCGTTCACGTCCTGGAGGTGCCGAGCGGCAAGCCGCTTCAAGCGTACCCGCTGCCGTCCGGCGACACCGGGATGGTGTCGCACGTCGTCTACCACCCGGCCGGCAAGCGGCTCGCCGTCGCCACGACGGGGAAAGCCCCCATCGTCCGCGTGTTCGACCTCGACAAGAAGGAGCCGAAGTTCACCGTTGCCGGCGAGGGGCCGCTGGCGTTCGTCGGGGAGACCGGCCTCGTCGGCCGCACCGGCGGCAAGCTGGCCGTGTGGGACGCCACCACCGGCAAGCTGCTCCGCACGATGGGCGACGGCGTCACCACCCTGGCCGTGTCCCTCGATGGCCGGGTCGCCGCCACCGACGGCGGCGCGGACTTCCCCTCGCCCCGCATCGACCTGTGGGATTTGAAGACCGGCCGGCCGACGAACCGCACGGCGGACGAGGTCGCGGACATTCGCGGCATGGTCCCCCACCCGGCCGGCGGGCTGGCCGTGGCCACCGGGACGATGCTGCTGAAGTGGACACCCGGCGACCCGAAGCCGGTGGCGGAACTGGGGATCGAAGGGGTCCGCGCCGTGGCCCCCTTCGGCAAGTCGCTCGTCGTCGTCACCGGCACGGACAAGGTGATCGGCTTCGGGACTTCGGAGAAGCCGTTCGCCAAAGTGCCGGCGGGGGTGCGGTACTTGGCCGCCGACGCCGACGCCAAGTGGATCGCGGCCGTCACGTCCGGGGAAACGCCGGAGTTGGTCCTCGTGGACGTGGCGAAAGGCGAGGCGATCCGCAAGTGGCCACTGTCCGCGCGACCGCTGGCGGTGGCGCTCGACCCGGCCGGCCGGCGGGTGGCCGTCCTCGGCCGCGACGGGTACGCGCGGGTCTGGGCCGCCGACGCCGACGGCAAGGGGAAGACGCCCGAGGAACTGTGGAAGGACCGCTCCGCGCGGAGCTTCCGCGGCGGCATCGCCTTCTCCCCGGACGGCACGCTCGTGGCCTTCACGTCCCTCATGCGGGTGAGCGTCCACGAGGCGGGGACGGGTAAGATCGTCGTCCAGTTCCAGCGCTCCTGGGACGACGGCCCGTACACGTCGCTGGCCTTCACCCCGGACGGCCGGTTCCTGGCGGCCGGCACGCAGGGGGCCGGCGGCGGGGCGGCGGTGTGGGAACTCGTCACGCGCCAGCGGGCCGGGCGGTTCGCGGCCGGCGGCACCGTCACGGGCGTGGCCTTTCTGGACGCGGGCCGCACGCTCGTCACCGCCGGGGCCGACGACAACCTGCTCGCCTGGGACCGCAGTGGCCGGCGCGGGAAAGCCGCCCCGACCGCGACCGAACTGGCGGCCGCGTGGCTGAAGCTCGGCGACGTGAATTCCGAAACGGCGTTCCCCGCCACGGCCACCCTCGCGGCCGGCGGCAAGGCGACCGTTGTCTTCGTGACCGAGCGGCTGGCCGACGAGAAGAAGCTGAACGAATCCGTGACCCAGTGGGCGACGGACCTGGGATCGAAGGACTTCAACGTCCGCGACGCGGCGACGAAGGAGCTGGTCGCCGTCGGCGGGCCGGTGATGCCGGTGCTGGACAAGCTGGAGAAGACCCCGCAGTCGGCCGAGTGGATGCAGCGGGCGCGGACGGTGCGCGGGCGGATTCAGATGGCCGCCGAGGCGCTGCCCGACCCGGCGCTCGTGGGCGTTCCCCTGCGGCTGATCCGCGCGGTGGCGGCGCTCCAGGACATCGCCGACCCCGGCGCGACGGCCGCGCTGGACGCCATCCGCGCCCTCGGCGGCCCCGCCGGGGACGACGCCGCGCGGGTGCTGAAGCGGCGGGAAAAGCGGTAACTGACTTGTTAGCCCGCCGCGCCAGCAAGGGGCCAATCCTTCAGGCGGTTCGCCCCTTGCTGGCGCGGCGGGCTAACAAGACCGAACGGCCACCGGGCCGCCGCCGCTCAGATGGCTTCCGGGCCGCGCTCGCCGGTGCGGATGCGGATCACGTCGTCCAGCGGCAGGATGAAGATCTTGCCGTCGCCGATGCGGCCCTCCGGCCCGGTGCGGGCGGCGGCGATGATGGCGTTCACCGTCGGCTCCACGAAGTCCTCGTTCACGGCGATCTGCAACTGCACCTTCCGCAGCATGTTCACGGTCAGTTCGTGCCCGCGGTACACCTCCGACTGCCCCTTCTGGCGGCCGAACCCCTGCACGTCCACGACCGTCAGGCGGAACACCTCGACGGCGTTCAGCGCCTCCTTGACGGCGTCGAGCTTGGACGGCTGGATGATGGCGAGGATCAGTTTCATTTGTCCGCGACCTCCGGAGAAAGGACACCCAACGGGTCGGCTCGGTCGGAGAAAAGGTCGATCTCTTTGTCCGCCACATAGTCGATGAACGCATCCCGGCCGTGGTCCACGAGCAAGTGCCGCTCCAGCGGGGTGATCGGGACGACGAAGAACACCTTGACCACACCGTCCGCGTCGGGAACGGTGTCGAACCCCTCCTCGGTGAAGCGCGGGTGCAACAGAAGGTGTTTGCAGCCGGGGAAGTGCGGGATTTCGCCGGGGTTGCTGACGGTGTGCCACCAGTCGAGCGCGCGCTGGTGGTCGAAGGCGTACTCCGCCACGTTCGCCAGATACCGCGAGACCCGCTCCCGCTCCGGCTTCGGCAGGAACGCCCGGACACCCATGTGCAGCTCGGCAAAGTAGTCGGCGTCCGGAATCGTCCGCTCGGACATCCCGATCGTCTGGAACGTCGAGACATCCACCTCGTCGTCCGCCGGCCAGACCATGACGTGCTTGAGAGTCGGCCGGTTGGTCGGCGGCTGGTCCGGAATCGGCTGCCCCGCGCGCGGCTCGTACACCCACAGGTCCACCGGCTCTCCGCCGAGCAGTTCCGAGAAGCGATGGTACAGCCGAATCATCTTCGGACTGGGGCGGCTGGGATCGCGTTCAGGGGTCGGCATCGGGTCACCTCTGCGCGGACAGCCGGTGCGGGAACAGGGTGCGGCGGTCGGTGTCGTACACGGCGAAGCTGCCGTCGAAGATCGGGGCCACCACCACAAGGTAGCGGCCGGCCGGGTCGAACGCGAGTGGCGTCTCGCCCGCCCACGGCAGTGGGCCGTCCGGCGTGCCGGCCAGCCAGCGGTGGAAGTGGCCGAGGAACAGCGCGTGGTGCGGCACGGCGGCGAAGCTGCGGGCCAGCTTCTCGGCGGTGTCCGGCGGGCCGTCGAAGTACCACAGGTCGCCCACGTCCTCGGTGTTCAGCCACGGTTCGACGTGGGTGAAGTGGCAGCCGGCCATCGTCAGTCGCGGCTGCCAGGTGGCCAGGTAGGCGAGCGCGTCGGGGTCGGGGTTTTCCAGTTCCGCCAGCGGCACGTCGCGGCAGAGTCCGAAGTCGTGGTTCCCCCACACGCCGACCGCACCGGCGTCGCGGAGCAGCTTCGCCACCTCCCACGCGCGGTTGTACGGGCCGTGGAAGTCCGTGCTGTCGCCGAGCGAGACGACGGCGTCGACGCCTTCTCCGCGCAGCACGGCCAGCGCCGCCGCGAGGCGGTCCACGTCGTCGTGGATGTCGGTGACGATGCCGATTCGCATTGGGTTCTCCGAACACTTCAATTCAGAGGAACACGGATGACACGGATCAAAGCGGGGATGAAGAGGATCGGAACAAGAATGATTCGTTTCTGATCCTCTTCATCCTGCCTTCCATCCTCTTCATCCGTGTTCCTCTTCTTGAATGGTGCGAGACAGTCCCATTCTCACCGCACATCGTTCACGCTCACCTTCCCATGCCCCAAGTACTCGTCCCCCACCGGGAAGTTGGCGAACGCCAGCGAGTAGTTGGCCTCGAACCAGTCGCGGACGTGCGGCAGCACGCCGGCGTCGTACTCCGGTTCGGCGCACAGCGTCGGGCCGAACGGCACGCGGCGGATTTCCCCCTGCTCGACGATCAGTTCGCCGGCCTTGAAGACGTAGCGCGGCAACTCGAACATGGCCTTGATGTCCGCGCCGGGCGTATACACGGTGATGTCCGCATCCGCACCGATGCCCAGATGACCTTTGTGCGTGAGGCCGAGTATCTTCGCGGGTCCGGCGCGGGTGACGATGCAGATCTCGTTCAGCGTGTATTCGCGGTCCAAGTCCGGCAGCGTGCAGCGCTCCTTCACCCGCTCCGGCAACTTCTTCAGCACCTCGCGGCGGTAGTCCCGGCTCATCAGCAGCGCGACGATCTCCGGGTACGCCAGGAAGCTGCCGCCGTTCGGGTGATCCGTACTCATGGCCACCCGCCACGGGTCGTCCACGAGCAAGTACCACTCCAGGCCGATGGCCCATTGCAGGGCGTGGACGAGCGATTTTTCCTTGTAGGTGATGGGCACGATGCCGCATCCGCCTTCGCACTCGGTGTCGCCGTTGAACCACTTGCGGCCCGTCACCTTGTGCAGGAAGTGGCCGAGCGGTCCGTCGCCCGTCATGCTGGTCGTGTCGCCGAATAACACTTGTCCCACGTCCACCGTGATGTTGCGATGTCCGTTGACGAATTCCGCCAACTGCGGCACCTTGCTGCAAAACGTCCCCTGGTCGTCCAAGCCGCCGCCGTAGCTGTGGAACTGGACGTGCGTGAAGTGCCCCCGGCTGCCGTCCACGGCCTTCATCGTTTCCAGCGTGGTCGTCCAGTTGCCGGGCATCCCGAGTTGATTGCAATGGATGTGCGCCGCGTGCGGCAACTTCAACTCGTCGGCCGTCCGCGCTATGTTCCTAACAATTTGTCGCGGCGTCACATCGAACGCATTCACCGCGTCGTCGAAGCCGGTCATCCCGTTCGCGCCCTGCTTCCACACCTCCACCCCGCCGGGGTTCACCACCTTCAGCGCATACCCGCGCGTGGCGTGCAGCAGCCAGCCGCAGAAGGCCCGCAGCCGATCCGTTTCCCCCGCCGCGATGGCGTTCATCACGTAGTGGTTGTTCCCGACCAAGACGAAGAAGCCTTTGTCGATGACCGGCGTGTCGTGGAACTCCTCGTGCGTGTGCCGCGCCCCCAGCGGCGGGATGGCGGCGTCGAAGACGGTGGTGTAGCCCATTCCAGCGTACAGGTAGCCGGTGGCGAAGGTGGTGGGGGTGCTGCCGAGGGTGCCGGAGCGGAGCAGCTCGGTGCGGCGGAACGGCGGCGAGTCGCGGCGGTCTTCGGGCCGCAGCTTCCGGGCGACGTTCACCTTCGGGCCGGCGATGTGGGCGTGCATGTCCACCCCGCCGGGCATGACGACGAGGCCGGTCAGGTCGAACGCGCGATCCGGTTCCGTGCCGGGATCGGCGACGAACGTGCCGTCCCGCACCCACAGGTCGCGGACTTCGCCGGCGATGCCGTTGCGGGGGTCGTACACCGTGCCGCCGCTGAGTTTCACGAGCGCCATGCGGCCGATTGTATGGCGGTCGGCGGTGGCCGCCGCGGTCGCCGCCAGGGTCGCCCTTCCGAAGCGGTCTCACCTTGCTGGCCGCGAACCGACGGGTTAGTTTGAACGAGTCAGCCACACCGCACGGAGACATCCCATGACCGCGACCCTCGACATCCCGCAAGACCTGATCGACCGCGTGCGGGCGCTTTCGCCGGCACAGCAAGCGGCCCTCCGCGCGGCGCTCCCCGCGCCGGCCCCCGACGGCGACCCGGAACTGAAGGCGCTGCTCACCCGCCGCTGGGAGGACTACCAGAGCGGGAAGACGAAGGCGCTCAGTTTCGAGGAGTCCGACGAGCGGATTCGTCAGGTCCTGGAGGAGTTCGAGCGATGACCGTTCGCACCCTCGACGGCGCACAAGACGACATCGACGCGACAGCCCGGCGGTTGGAGCTTGAACGTCCGGGTTTCGGCCCCGCGTTCTTCGCCCTCTACCAGGCCGCGCGATCCGCGATCATCGCCGCGCCGCGGCAGCATTCGCCGACGGACGACGGGCCGGACGGGACCGAAACGCGGGAGGTGTTCCTCGCGCGGTTCAACCAGCGGGTGATCTACGCGGTGACGGACGCCGAAGTCGTCATCCTCGCCGTCGTCCACGCCCACAGCCGGCCCGGTGCGTGGGCCGGGCGGGTGGACGAAATCAGTTGACCCTCGAACACCGGAGTTGGCCATGACCACGGTTGCCGACCTGCCGCAAGACCTGATCGACCGCGTGCGGGCGCTTTCGCCGGCACAGCAAGCCGCCCTCCGCGCGACGCTACCTGCGCCGGCCCCCGCCGGCGACCCGGAGCTGAAGGCGCTGCTCACCCGCCGGTGGGAGGACTACCAGAGCGGCAGGGTGCAGGCGATCCCCATCGATGACTTCATTCACCAGCTCGACGAGCGGATCGAGGAGCGCCGCCAAAAATGAGCCTCCGCATCCTACCCGCCGCCACGACCGATTCCGAAGAGACGGAGGCTCGACTGGAGTCCGAGCATGTCGGGTACGGAACGGCGTTCGCGCGCCTGTTGAAGACCGCCATCGCGGCCATCCGTTCGACCCCGCGGCAGCATTCGCCGACGGGCGACGGGCCGGACGGGACCGAAACGCGGGAGGTGTTCCTCGCGCGGTTCAACCAGCGGGTGATCTACGCGGTGACGGACGCGGAAGTCGTGATCCTGGCCGTCGTCCACGCCCACAGCCGGCCCGGTGCGTGGGCCGGACGGGTCGAACAGGTGTGACGGGGTGGCACCACCTGAGAGAAACGATGGCAATTCTTCGCCATGAGATCTGGGAGTACGAAAGCGACGGCATGACCCTGAATGCTTGCTGTTTGGCCGGTCCTTTGGGCGATGGCTGTCGGCAGCAGTTGGGGCCGAACGTCCGTCTGTTGAACGTGTTCGAAGCCGGGAGCCACTTCGAGGCCATGACCGTCTACAACGTTTACCTGGGTCGCGGCGCGTACACCACGAATCAAGCCTGGGATTATGAGGACTACCCGGACGAGTGGGTGCAGGAACAACAAGCCACGCCGGGGTGAACTCTCGCCTCCCACCTCCCTACCATATCGCTTTGGTTCTTCGCTCCTTCGGACCCCGGCATGAAACGCTTCCACCTGTGCGGCCTCGGCAACGCCATCGTCGATCTGATCGTCGAAGTGACCGACCCGCAGTTCGCCGCGCTCGGGTTCGAGCGGGGCACCATGCGGCTGGTCGAGGCCGACGAGCAGACGAAGCTGCTGACCGAGTTCGCCGCCGCCGACCCGCGGCTGGTGTCCGGCGGCAGCGTCGGCAACAGCACCATCGCGTTCGCCCAACTCGGCGGCAAGGCGGCGTTCATCGGCGTCGTCGGCGACGACCGGTACGGCCTGCACTACCAGGGCGAGTTCGAGCAGATGAACATCGCCATGGGCACGCCCATCGTGGCGAACCAGGTGACCGGCACCTGCGTGGCGCTCATCACCCCGGACGCCGAGCGGACCATGCGGACCTGCCTGGGGGTGAACGCGCACCTGTCCGGCAAGCACATCGCCGCCGACGCCGGCCTGATCGCCGAGTCCGAATACCTGTTCGTCGAAGGCTACCTGTTCGCCAACCCGACGACCGGGCAGGAGGCCATCCGCGAGGCGGTGACGGTGGCCAAGGCGAACGGCACGAAGGTGGCCGTGACGTGTTCCGAGGCGTTCATCCCGACCGTGTTCGCGGACGCCCTGCACGCCGCCCTGAAGGACGCCGACCTGTTCTTCTGCAACGCGCACGAGGCGTGCGCGGTGGCCAACGCCCGCGACAGCCAGGAGGCGTTCCAGAAGCTGGCGGACGTGGTGCCGAACTGCGTGGTGACGGACGGCCCGGCCGGGGCGTACGTGCGCTGGCACGGGACCGAACACCACGTCCCGGCGTTCGCCTGCACGCCGAAGGACGCCACCGGCGCGGGCGACATGTTCGCCGGCGCGTTCCTGTACGGCGTCACGCACGGGGTCGCGCCGGAGCAGGCCGCCCGCGCCGCCAACTACCTGGCCATGAAAGTCATCACCCAGGTCGGCGCGCGGCTGCACGGCGGCGTGAAGGACGCCTGGCACGCGCACTCCGGCGTCGCTCGGCGGCCCGCCGATCACGCCGCGAAGGGCGCGGATCGAGACAGGATCAGAATGTAGGACTCGATTCCAATTCCGAGCCGACCGCTGAGACACAAAAAAGAAGAGTTTGGACAGGATGAAGAGACGGATGATTTCAGAGAGTGATTTATCCGTCTCTTCATCCTGTCATCCCGTCCAAACTCTTCATTGGTCTTGTCCTCGCCC
This sequence comes from Fimbriiglobus sp., assembly GCA_043738505.1. Classification (GTDB taxonomy): domain Bacteria; phylum Planctomycetota; class Planctomycetia; order Gemmatales; family Gemmataceae; genus JALHQU01. Next base: position 17,828 of record JAYUFU010000066.1, read on the forward strand.
TGTCGATGTGATTCACTCTTCAATCCACGGAGGCACAAGCAATGGCACGCACTCGGACGTTCATCGGCGTGGATGTCGGCCCGGACATGCGCCGGGCGGCCGGGGACGTGCAGGCGTCCCTGGCCCGCAGCGGCGCGGCCGTGAAGTGGGCGGAAGAGGTCAACCTGCACGTCACCCTGCTGTTCCTCGGCGACGTGGACGACCAGGACTTGATGAACGTCTGCCGCATCGTGTCGAAGGCGGCGGCGAAGGAGCCGGTGTTCCCGCTGTCCGTCGCCGGCATCGGCGCGTTCCCCAACCCGCGCCGGCCGAAGGTGATTTGGGGCGGCATCACGGAGGGGTTGGACGCGCTCGTCCGCCTGCACGCCGCCATGGAGCCGCCGCTGTTCGACCTCGGCTGCTACCGCCGCGAGGAGCGGGCGTACACGCCGCACCTGACGCTCGGCCGCACCGACAGCGAGGCCGACGGGCAGATCCTCGCCGCCGAGCTGCCGAAGTACCTGACGTGGGCCGGCGGGCAGGCGATCATCAGCGACGTGCGGGTGTACAGCAGCGAACTGCGGAAGGGCAAGCCGGAGTACACCGTCCTCGCCCGCGCGCCGCTGTCGGGCGAAGAATAGGTTCCAGGTTCCAAGTTCCAGGTTCCAAGTTGAAGGCAGCCCGTCGCCTTCGACACCTTAAAACGGAACGCTGGGACCAGAATCTTGAACTTGAAACCCGGAACTTGAAACTTGGAACTTCGATGCGTTTTCCCATCGCCCGTGCCGGGCTGCGGTTCGCCGCCCGCGCCCGTCGGAACTGGCTGCTGCGGCACCAGCACCCGTTCAACTTCGGCATTCACCTGCTCGGCATCCCCGTCGCCCTGCTCGGCCTCGCGCTGTTCGCCTTCGTGCCGTGGTACTGGGCCGCCGGCACGATCGTCCTCGGCTATGTCCTGCAATGGCTCGGCCATCGGGTGGAAGGGAACGACGTGGGCGAGTTCATTCCGGTGAAGCGGCTGCTCGGCCGCCCGGTCGTCGCCGTCGCCCCACGCTACCTCGTTCCTCCTGCCGACGCACTTTAGCGAAACCCTTCCCATTTCGCCCCATCGGCGGGTGCCGCGCGGATTATTCGGCAGGATCGCTTCCACCGCTAAAGTTCCGCGCCGCCTCCGGCCGATACCATCCCGTGAAGTCTCTCGGTATCGGCGCGTTGGGGGATGCGCCGGCCGGGGGCCGACGACGGGAGCGACTATGAAACGCACGACGTGGTGGCAGCGGTGGCGGTCGCGGTTCGTCGGCGGGGCCGTGCTGCTGGCGGGCACCAGCGGGTGCAAGCAGCAGGTGTTCCTGGAACCGGCCGACTGGCAGGCGTCGCTCCGGCCGGGCATCCCGGCGACGCTGGAGACGCACCCGCACGACCCGATCCTGCCGGGGTCGGACCAGGTGCGGGCGCGGCCGGCCACCGTCCGCGACTTCGCCCGCCCGCAGCGGCCGATCTCGCTGAAGGAGTGCTTCGCCGTCGCCGTCGAGCAGGGAAACTCCCCCGGCGGCGCGCTGAGCGGACAGGACAACTTCAGCCTGCCGGGGTTCAACGGCGGGGCCATCAAGAACGGCGGCACGGACAGCATCAAGGCGTACCTGTACGACCCGGCCTTTTACCAGGCCGAGGCCGAGCGGGTGCTGTCCCGGTTCGACGCGCGGTTGCAGACGAGCCTGTCGTGGGCGAAGCAGGACCAGGCGACCCTCAGCCTCCAGCAGAGCTTCAGCAACGGCGACTCGGCGAACCTGAGTACCACCCTGGCCAAGCCGCTGCCGACCGGGGGCGTGGCCGGCATCACCACCAGCCTGGCGTACCAGAAGCTGTCGTCGCCGCCGGCCAACCAGCAGTTCGTCACCCTGAACACGTCGTACAGCCCGCGGGTGCAGTTCATCTTCGAGCAGCCGCTGATGCAGGGGTTCGGCATCGAGGCCAACCAGCTCATCGGCAGTCACCCCGGCAGCGCGGTGCTGGTGCCCGGCCTGCGGTTCACGGGCGGGTCGCAGGAGGGCATCCTGGTCACCCGCATCCGGGCCGAACAGGGCCGCGTGCAACTGGACGTGGTCGTCAACCAGATGCTGCTGAACGTGGAAACGGCGTACTGGAACCTGTACGCCGCCTACTACAACCTGTACGCCCAGCAGAAGGGGTTGGAACAAGGGCTGTCGGGCTACCTGTACTACCTGGCCCGGTCGAACGCCCGCGACCCGGCCGACGCGCCGGACAAGAAGGGCATCGACGCGCCGTACCTGCTGCCGCAGGCGGAGGCGCAGTACCACCAGTTCCGGCTCGGCGTCCTCCAGGCGCGGGCCGACCTGCTCAGCGCCGAGCGCAACTTGCGCGGCCTGCTGGGCATGAAGTCGGACGACGGAACGGTGTTCGTGCCGACCGACGAGCCGACCCGCACGCCGCAGCAGAAGGACTTCGCCCTGCTCTGGCAGGAGGCCGTGCAGACCCGACCGGAACTGATCATCCTCCGCCAGGACGTGAAGGCCCAGCAGCTCAACTTGCTCGCCCAGAAGAACCTGCGGATGCCGGACGTGCGGGCGTTCGCCAGCTACGACATCAACGGCCTCGGCGGCCGGCTGGACGGGACGCAACTGGACGGCAACGGGCGGCTGAATAACGCCCTGGCGAACTTCGCCAGCAACCAGTTCAACAGTTGGCAAGTCGGCCTCCGCGCGGACATCCCGATCGGCTTCCGCGACGCCAACGCCGTCGTCCGCCGCCAGCAGTTGGACCTCCGTCGCTCCTGGGTCCAACTCGGCGACGCCGAGAGGAAGGCGCACGAGTTCCTGGTGGAATCCTACCGCCAGTTGGAGTTCGCGCAGGCGCGGATCGAAGTGTCGCGGACGAACCGGCTGGCCCTCCAGGAGCAGGTGGCGCGGTTCGAGGGGCGGGTGCAGGGGGGCATCAACACGTCCGGCGAGTTCATCAACCTGACCCAGGCCCAGCGGGACTTGGCCACCCGAACGGCGGACGAGTTCCGGGCCGTGGCCGACTACAACGCGGCCCTGGCGCGGATCGAGTACGCCAAGGGGACGAGCCAGCAGTACAGCGGCGTGACGATCGCCGACGGCGCGCTGCCGCCGCACGTGCAGAAGAAGGCGGCCGACCACTTCCGCGCCCGCGCGGCGGCGCTGAAGCTGCGGGAACATCCGGCGTCGTCCTACGGCCTGCTGCAGACGGTAGACATGAACAAGCAGTACCCGGAGCAGTTGAAGGACGCGCCGCCCGCGAGCTATCCCGGCGGGACGGTACTGCCCGGCCCGGCACTGCCGGTCGCCCCGCCGCCGCCGATGCCGGCCCCGCCGAAGGGGGACGACAAGCCGCTCACGGCGACCACCCCGGCCCCGACGACGATCCGCCCGTACAGCGACTGGCAGCCGCAACCCGGCGGCTCCAGCACCGGCATCCCCGGCGCGCTGCCGACGGTGCTGGGCACGGTGAAGTCGCCGACGGACGACCTGCCCGGCAACCCGGTGTTCCGGCCGATCCGCGAGGTGACGCTGCCCACCCGCCCGCCGCAAGTCCCGCCGAAGTGAGGCGAATGGGAGGAGATCGGGTGTGATACCGAATGAGGTCGATTCGTTACCACCGGCGAGTTCCGACGGAACACCTCTCCCCGCTGGGTGCCGTGATGCATTCTTGGTTTTCCGGCCTGAAAGGCCGG
>JAYUFU010000067.1:0-7674 GCA_043738505.1 Fimbriiglobus sp.
GCGCGGGTGGTGGCTGCTGTTCTGGCCGGGGGCGATGACCGCCGTGGCCCTGCCGTACCTGGCGTACTGGTCGCCGACGCTGGCCGTCCTGTCGCTCACGATCCTGTCGTGGTTCCTGTTCGAGTGGGTCTGGTTCCTCGTGCGGTCCCGCGCGGCGGACGGGAACGTCACCGTCGAGCGGCACGTCCTCCACGGCGACCGCGAGCTGCCGAACCTGTGGGCCGGGCTGGACGGCGTCGTCCGCGTCCGCGTGCGGCTGCGGTCCCGCTTCCGCCTGCCCGTCGTGGCCCTCGCCGACAAGCTGCCGGTCGGCCTGACCGTGGCCGGCGGCAGCCGCAAACTCGTCTGCGCTCTCGCCCCGGGCGGGTTCGCCGACCTCGAATACATCGTTCACCCCACCCTCCCCGGCGTGGCCCGGTTCGAGGGGGTCGAAATCCGCGTCGCCGACCTCCACGGCTTCTTCTACCGCCGCCGGTTCCTCCGCCTGCCGACCGAGTACCTGATCCTGCCGCCGCTGACCGACGACGAGGGCGGGCAGCGGGCCACCAAGCGGTTCAACAGCCTGCCGCCGCCGGGCGTCCACCGCCTCCGCCGGCCGGGCAGCGGCAGCGAACTGCTGGAACTCCGCGACTACCGCCCCGGCGACCCGCCGAAGATGATCGCGTGGAAGGTGTCGGCCCGCCGCGACCGGCTCATCACCAAGGAGTTCGAGAACGACGTGCCGGTGCGGTGCGTGCTGTTCGTGGACGCCTCGGAGACGACCCGCCTGGGCGAGCCGGGGAACACGCCGCTCGGCCGCCTCGCCGCCATCGGTTCCGGCGTCGCGCAGGCCGCGTCCGCCACCCGCGACCTCGTCGGCCTGACGGTCTTCGACGAGACCTCCGCTCAGGCGACGCCCCCCGCCCGCACCCGCGCCCACACCATGCACCTGCTGCGGACGTTCGCCGAGACCGCCGGCCGCGTACCGCCCCAGCCGCCGACCGCCGACGCCACCCAGTTGCTCGAACACGCCTACCCGCTCGCCCAGGAACTGTACCCCGAACTGCTCGACCGGAAGATCAACACGCGGCCGCTCTGGATGTTCTGGTATCCGCTGCTCGACTCCCGCTTCGGCTGGCTGATCCTGCTGCTGCTCCTGTCCCCGCTGCTCATCTTCAAGAGGGAAGTGACGCAGTGGGTGGCGGAGACGGGGTTGGGGATGGGGCCGCGCCAGTCGCGGTGGAAGGGCATTTTCGCCCTCCTCTACCTGCCGGTGTTCGTCGGCACGTGGTACTGGTTCCTGTACGGCATCCGCGGCATCTTCCCGCCCCGGAGCCGGCGGCTGTCGCAGCGGAAGCAGCTCGGCCTGCTGTTCGCCGCGCTGGACGACGACGAGCCGGCCGCCGTCGGGCGGTACATGCACGACGACGCCTTCTTCGCCGCCCGCGCCGCCCGGTTCCTGACCGAACACCGCGTCACCCCGCCCGCGCCCCTGCTGGACGACGACGGGAACAGCCGGTTCCTCGGCGAGCCGAAGGTGCAGGTTCTCGCCAACGCCCTGGTCCGCAGTGTCGGCACCGCCCGCGACAACGAGTTGTACGTCCTGCTCATCGACGTGGCGGAGTTGGCCGGCCGATTGGGGCCGCTGGTGAAGGCGATCCGCGCCGCCGTCGGTCGGCACCACCAGGTACTGGTGCTGCTGCCGTGGCCGGCCGACCTGCCACCGCCCGCCGATCCGCGCGCCCCGGCGGGGAAGCTGCCGAAGCGACCGCCGACCCTCGGTCGCATCCTCGAAGGCTACCTCGCCGACCGGTATCAGCAGCGGTTCCTGGCGGCGCGAACGGAACTGGTCCGGGCCGGGGCGACCGTCGTCCGCATCGAGCAGACCGACCCGGTGCGGCTGGTCCTGGCCCGCATCGACCGCATCCGCAAGGGGGGGATCAAGCGATGAGCGACAGCCCCCAACCCGAGCCGAAGAAGGACGGCCTCGACCCGTTCCGCGAGCTGATCCGCAACCCGGCCGCGCGGGTCTACCTGGCCGTCGCCGGCGGCGGGCTGCTGATGACCGTCCTGATCGTGTTCCAGCTCTACTTCTCGGCCGTCGGAGCGGCGCTGGTGTTCGTACTCGGCCTTCTCGGGCTGCTGCTGCGGTGGACGGCCATGCCGGTGTTCCTGGTGGCCGTGATCGGGTACGTCACCCTCGCCCCGCTGGGTGTGCCCCTCGGGTTCGGAAAGGGCACCACCCTTCCCAGCAGCCAATTCCAACTCCGGGATCTCCTCCTCCTCCCGACGGTACTGACGTACCTGATGGCGCAGTACCGGCTGCTGTCGGTCCTCCACGCGGCGGTGCCGTTCGAGGCGGGCGGGCTGTACATCCGCAAGCGGGCGAAGGCGGCCGTCCGCGCGCCGACGCCGGTGTCCGACGGGGAACTCGGCCGGCTGTTCCTCCGCGTCGGGGCCTTCACCCTCGTCGGCCAACTCCTGTGGCTCGGGCTGACGTGGTTCCAGGTCGATTTCCGGGCCATCCCGCCCGTCACCCTGATCCCGAGCGACCCCAACCTCAACGCGGACTCGGCGTACGACTTCCCGGATCCGATGGCGGTGCCGTTCTGGCTCGGGCGCACCCTGCTGGCGGTCGGCCTGTTCGTCGCCCTGGGCGTCGCCGTCCGATTGACGTTCTGGTTCTGGCGGCACAGCACCCTCGGCCGCGAGCAGGCGAAGGTGCTGCTGACCGACATCCAGTGGGCCGAACACCGCCGCGAGATCGACCGCCAGGAGAAGTGGCGGGCGTGGATGGTGGACAAGCTGAACGGCACGGCGAAGCCGGCGTCCGGGTGCGGCACGGCGTTCCTGGTCGTCGGCCTGCCGGCGATCCTGCTGGGGCTGTTCTGGCTGCTCATGATGGCGATGGGCTGCGTGAAGTCGTGACCATCAGTTGGGCGACGAAGCGCTCGACCGCACGGCCCGCCGACTCTTCACGCCGGAGGCGTGGCGGACTGTAGCCAGGGGTGAAACCCCTGGTCCTGGTGCGAAGAAACATCCACCCCGGAGGGGTGGCGGATGGTCCGGCATCCCTCCGGGATGCGAGGAATTAAAAAACGGGCACCAGGGGTTTCACCCCTGGCTACAGTCCGCCACGCCTCCGGCGTGAAGAATCGACGCCGTGTTCGCCTGGATGAACCGACCCGGCGCGGCGCGGGCGGCCGACGAGCGGCGGCGGGAGATGGCCGAGGACGACTAATCCCCCGCGCCTTGCACCAACCGCCCCCGGTTCCGCATAATAGCGGCGACCCTCCGGGGCGGCCTCGCGGATCGATCCGCCGTCCGCCCCGGTTCGGCGTCCCCGCCGGGCAGCCCCCGTCGGCCGACCTTCCCGGAGCCAGCGGTGTCCACTTCCCCCAGCAGCAAGCTCAAAATCTTCAGCGGCCGCGCCAACCGGCCGCTGGCCGAGAACATCGCCAAGCACCTCGGCGTGCCGCTGGGCAAGTTGAACCTGGGCAACTTCCCGGACGGCGAGGTGTCGGTGCGGATCGACGAGGACGTGCGCGGGCGGGACGTGTTCATCGTCCAGCCGACGTGCCCGCCGGTGAACGAAAACCTGATGGAGTTGCTCATCCTGCTGGACGCCTTCAAGCGGGCCAGCCCGGCGCGGATCACCGCCGTCATCCCGTACTTCGGGTACGCCCGCCAGGACCGCAAGGACGCCGGCCGGGTGCCCATCTCGGCGAAGCTGGTGGCCGACCTGCTCACCGCCGCCGGCTGCAACCGCGTGCTGTGCCTCGACCTGCACGCCGCGCAGATTCAGGGCTTCTTCAACATCCCGGTGGACCACCTGTACGCCGAGCGGGAGATCGCCGCCCACGTCAAGAGCCTGAACATCCCGGAGAACGAGCTGGTGGTGCTGAGCACCGACGAGGGGAACGTGAAGAAGGCGCTGAAGTACCAGCAGCGGCTGAAGGGGCAACTGGCGGTGGTGGACAAGCGGCGGGCGAACGCCGAGGAGACGAAGGCGGAGCACCTGATCGGCGCGTCGGTGGACGGCAAGACGGTGGTGGTGTTCGACGACATGATCTCGACCGGCGGCAGCATGGCCGGCGCGATCCGCACCGCCCGCGCGCACGGGGCCAAGCGGATCTTCGTGTGCGCCACCCACGGCCTGCTGGTCGGGAAAGCGATCGACCACCTGAAGGACCCGGTCATCGAGAGCATCGCCATCACCGACAGCGTGCCGGTGGCGAAGGAGAAGCTGGACCGGCTGCCGACCGTGCGGGTCATCTCCGTCGCCCCGCTGCTGGCCAACGCCATCCGCCGCATCCACGAGGACCAGTCGATCAGCGACCTGTTCAAGGAAGAGCCGACGGTGGTGACGGGGTGAGGACGGGAGACGGGAGACAGGAAGCAGGAGACAGGAGACAGGAAGCAGGAGACAGAGGAAGGCAAGGATGCCCGTCGGGTCGTCGCCGGGAGCGTGCGACCGGCATGACCAGCGGCGAAGTATGGCACTTGAGTGACCACCCGATGCGCCTGACCTGCCCCGACTGCAAGACCGCCGTCCTCGTGGACGCCGCCGACGCCGGCCGCGAGGTGGAGTGCCCGCGGTGTCGGGGGACGATCCCCGTGCCCGCGTTCGACGGCCCGCCCGACGCCGACGGGTTCGACGCCCCCGCGCGGCCGTGGCGCGGTCGCGGCGTCACCGCGCTGGTGTTCGGCCTGCTGTCGGTGCCTGGCGCGCTCTGCTGCGGGCTGGGCGGGCTGTTCGGCGTCGTCGGGTTCGTCCTCGGGGTCATCAGCTTCCGCACCCCCGGCCGGGGGATGGCGATCGCCGGCGCGCTGTTCAGCGCCGTCGGGGTGGTGCTGTCGGTGGGGGTGCTGATCTTCGTCCTCACGCTACAATCGGCCGTGACCCGTCCCGTCGAGGCCCCCGCCGTGGTCGGTGCCCAGCCGCCGTTCGCCGGGAAGTTCTGAGCCGCCGCCTGCCCCCACTTCCGGAGACGGACCATGCCGAACGTCGTCTGTCCGACCTGCGGCACCACCCTGGCCGTCACCGACGCCATGCTCGGCGGCGAGGTGCAGTGCGGGCAGTGCCAGCAGGTGTTCCGCACCACCCAGGCCCCGCCCCCCGCGCCGAAGCGGGCCACCGCCAAGCGGGACGACGACGAGGACGACGACCGCCGCGAGCGGCCGACCCGTCGCCGCGACCGCGACGACGACGACAAGGAGGAGGACAACGACCGGCCGAGTCGCCGGCGGTCCCGCTCGGCCCGCGAGGACGACGACGGCGACGAGTACGCCGACCGCCGACGGCGGCGACGGTCCCGCGCCCGCCGGGACGAAGAGGACGACGACGACTACGTTCGCCGCCCGTCCGGGGGCGGCACCGGCATGGCGGTGACGAGCATGATCCTCGGCATTGTCGCCGTCACGGCGGAAGTGCCGGCCATGATGCTGACGGCGTTCGGGTCGCTGTTCTGCTGCGGGCTGGGCGCGGTGTTCACCTGGCCGGCGCACATCGTCGGGGTGGCGCTGGGCATCACCGGCCTCATCCTCGGCTCGATGGCGATGAAGAAGAAGGAGGGCAAGGGCATGGCCGTGTCGGGGGTGGCCACGTCCATCGCCGCGCTGGTCCTCGGCGTCATCAGCATCATCCTGATCGCCGCCGGGTACGCGGCGTGGAACCGGGCGGTGAACAACTTCCCCGGTGCCTTCCCCCCGCCCGCCGGCCCGCCGCCGATGCGGGGCTGGTAGTCCCGTCCCCACCGAGGAGGCCCGCCCGTGCGCCACGCCCTGTGCCCGGCCTGCCGGCTGCTGCTGGACATCCGCGACGAATGGCTCGGCGGCAAGGTGGAGTGCGGCGGCTGCGGGACCGTCTTCGCCCCGCCGCCGAACGCGCCGCCGGCGGTGGCGTGGGACGACCGCAAGGCCGGCCGGCCCCGCTACACCCGCTCCGGCCGCCGCCTCCGCCCGATGCCGGAGCCGCCGGACGACACCGACGGCACCACCATGCACCGCCAGCAGCGGGGCCAGGGCGTGGCCGTGACGGCGCTGGTGCTGGGCATCGTGTCGCTGGTGGTCGGGCTGCCGGCGAGCATCTGTTTCTGCCCGATCATCATGACCGTGCCGTCGGTGCTAGCGCTGCTGTTCGGGTTCCTCGGCCTCCGCACCGAGGGGCGACAGATGGCCCTGGCCGGGCTGGTCATGGGGGCCATCGGGCAGGTGCTGGCCGGCGCGTTCCTGCTGTACTATGGCAAGTGGATCAGCGAGTTCATGGCGAAGGTGGCCCCGCCGCCGGCGGTCGCCGTGCCCGCCGGCCCCGGCATGGTCGGCCCCGCGCCCGGCGGCGGGATGAAGGTGAAGTGAACTGACAGCAGGATTCGGCTTCTTCACCGCGGAGCGGTGGTGGACTGTCGCCAGGGGTGAAACCCCTGGAACCCTCGGGCGAAATCGATGCACCCCGGCGGGGTGCCGGATGCACGTCCGGCACCCCGCCGGGGTGCAGTGCCATTTCCCATCAGTTTCCAGGGGTTTCACCCCTGGCTACAGTCCGTCACGCCTCCGGCGTGCAGATTGATACGGCCCTCACTCCCCCGGTTCGCCGAACAGGTTCGGCCCGGCCGCGGTCGGCTGCGCCTTTCGCTTGGCCCCCACTATCGACTCGTTCCGCCCAAGGCGCAGACAGAACTGGCCTCGCGTTTACCGGAGACCCGGAAGCCGATCCCGTCACGCGGCGCGGGCTTCGAGGCTGCGGGGGTGGTCGCCGACGCGGACCTCGTGCAGGTCGCCGGACGGGATCGCCGGCGCGGTCGGCGGGCCGTGCTTCCACGCCCGGCGAATCCGCCACAGTTCCCGCAGCATCCGCAGCGTGCTGCCGGCCCCGGTCGTGCTGGCCGCGTCCTCGTACCGCACGCACACCGGCACCTCGGTGACGGGGATGCCCAGCCGCGCGCAGCCGGTCAGCAGTTCGCAGTCGAAGCCGAACCCGTCGCAGCGCGTCAGCGGCATCAGCCGGTTGGCGACCTCGCCCGTCATCCCCTTCAGCCCGGCCTGCGTGTCGCGGGTGGTGATCGGCAGGAGCGCGCGGGCCAGCTTGCCGAACACGCGGCTCTGGATGCGGCGGCGGTAAGCGTACCCCAGGTGGCGGGGCGGCAGTTGAATGAGGCTGTCCGGGTGTTCCCGCGAGGCGATGGCGACGTGGGCACCGGCGCGGAGGGCGTCGGCCACCCGCACCACGTCGTCGAATCCGTAGGCCAGGTCCACGTCGGTGAAGACGCGGATGTCGCCCCGCGCGGCGAGCAACCCGGCGCGGACGGCGTGCCCCTTGCCCCGGTTCTTCGCGTAGTGCAGCACGCCGACCCGCCGGTCGCCGGTGGCCTCGGCCAGTCGCGCGAGCCGCTCGGCGGTGCCGTCGGTGCAGCCGTCGCAGACGAACAGGGCGTCCCACGGGTCGGTTCGCGTCGAGACGAACTCGACGACGGCATCCCAGGTGCGGTCCACCGCCGGGCCGGGGTTGTACGCCGGAAGTACGAGGCTAGTCACGGGCTGTGAAACCCCGAATCGTGGGCCGATGGTGCGAGACACCGCATGGCGGATGTTACCCACACTGCCGGAACGAATCAAACCCGACTTCCGGGGTCGGCAGGACCATTCCGGTATTGAGGCGGCGCAACCCTCGACGAGCCGCGACCGCCGGGGAGCGTC
>JAYUFU010000068.1:0-7662 GCA_043738505.1 Fimbriiglobus sp.
GTTGACGGAGGGCGGTAACGGCGATGGCGACGGTCGCCAGCATCTCGGCCCCGACGGCGGCGGATTCGGCACACGGGCGGGACATGCGGCACCTCGGCGAGCGGCCAGGGAAGTGAACAATTGAACCTTATCCGTTCGCGGGTGCCGAAGTCAAGAGGTGTCGGCGGGAAAACGTGAAAAATTGTCCAAATTGTCGAAGTCGTGAGGTGGTGTTCGCGTTCGCCCGCCGTGCTACCAAGTGGCGAACCGTCCGCTACACGAATCCGGCGGTGGGGCTGTCGGGGACAGGTATCCGGAAGAAGACCCCACCCCCGTCCCCGTTCCGGAGAGGGAGTGTTCAAAACGACATCGCCGACGAGAATCCGCCGAGGATTTCGGGTACCACAGGGGTTTCCCCACCACGTTTCCCGCTTGAACACCCCCTCGCCATTCATGGCGAGGGGGCCGGGGGGTGAGGTCTTCGACCCGAGTTGATCCCAATAGCGACCCTGACGGACACGTTGGGGAGAAGTGGTGACGCGGCCGACGGTGCGGGTCGGCTCCGGTGCGCCGCTTCGGGAAGTCGCCGACGAGTGTCCACGTCATTGGTGCGCCCTCTCTGTCGCCGAACGACCCAGCTCGGCAGCGCGGCGGCATCGGTCAGTTCGGAGTCGCGGAAACGAATCCTGCCCCGCCATCGACTGCCGCCCCTAGTTCGGCCTGCATTTACTTCGGGAGCGCAAAGCCCGGAAGTTGCCGGACCTCGGCCGCGATGACCAACGACCCAGCCACATGATCCAACACCCGCCGGGCGCGTGCAGCCGGGTCGTGCGGGAATTCGGCGTCGTACTTCGGGTCGTCCGGGTCGAAGCCCGGAATGTGGAACCGCCCTCCCCCGACCTGCATCGGCTCTTTGGCCGCCAAACTCCGGTCGAGGAGCAGAGCCGCCTTGAGACCGGTCGGCCCGGCTTCGGCGCACTGGCACTTGAGGACGAAGCTGAAGTCCCGGAATGGCACGGTGAGCGATCCGACGCAGGTGCGGCCGGACGGCTGTTGCGGCACCGACAGGACGGTGCGAATCGCCGGGCATCCGCCCGCGTCTACCATGCGTGCATCGACCAGCTTGCCGCCCGAGTCACCGAGCAGGCGGCGGTAGTGCGCGGCCAACTCACCTTCCGACGCGGCGTTCGCGGGCAGGTCGGGCGGGACCGGGAAGAAATACACTCCGAGGCCGTCGCCCTCCGGCGTGTGCCAAACCCGAATCTTGCCCGTCTGCGGCTCGCCCTGGAACGCATAGCCGGTGTCGTCGAAGCGGATGGCGTCGAGCGACGGCTTTGCCGCGCCCCCGCCGCCACCTCGCTTGAGCAGACCGAACATCCGAGCGCCCTCCTTGCCGAACCTTGGATTCTCCGGCACATTGGCCGGGCATTTCCCCGGCAGTATCGCCGCCGGGTTCGGTGGGGGCAAGCGAAAACGCCAGCGGCGTACCGGTTCGCCCATCCCGCCGGTTCGCCGGGAGCTGGCTGCCCTCGCCACGGCCGCGTAACGACGGCCCCGGATTCCGATTCCGGACTTCCCCCGGTGGCCGTAGAATCATCCCCAGTCTCACCCGTCCGTTTCGCGGTTCCGGAGTGCCGTATGCGCGCCTCGTCCCTGATCCTCGCGGCCGTCGTGTCGGGCGGCATGGTCGTGACCCTCGCCTGGGGTGAAGACCCGCCGCCGAAGCCGGTGCCGAAGATGATGGTCCAAGTCCGCAAGTTGCCTCGGCCCGGCCTCGACCCGGCGGTCACTGCGGACCAGGCCACCCTCGACAAGAAGGCGCTGGACGCCGCCGGCATCAAAGGGGACGACTTCGACGGGATGCTCAAGTACCTGAAGTCCCGCACCCTGACCGACGGCGACCTGTCGAAGATCGCCGACCTCATCAAGAAGCTGGGGGACGAGGACTTCGACACGCGGAACACCGCGTCGGCCGACCTGGAGAAGCTCGGCCCGCCGGCCATCGGGCCGCTCAAGCTGGCCGCCAAGGACGACACCACCAACCCGGAATCGCAGTACCGGTCGAAGGACGTGCTGAAGCGGATGGAGAAGGTGCCGCACGCCGAGATCGCCGCCGCCTGCGTCCGCGCGCTGGCCAAGGCGAAGAAGCCGGAGGCCGTGCCGGTGCTGCTGGCGTACCTGCCGCTGGCCGACTCGGCCGGCGTGTCGGACGCCATCCGCGACACCCTGGTCGCCTACGCCGTGGTGGACGGCAAGCCGTCGCAACTGCTGCTCGACGCGCTGGCCGACAAGAACCCGATCCGCCGCGCGGCCGTCGGCGTGGCGCTGCTGGGCAGCGGCGAGAACGCCGAGGTGCTGAAGGCGGTGCTGCCGAAGGTGCTGGCCGCCGCCAAGGTGGAGACGGACCCGGAGGCGAAGTTCGCCCTGACCTTCGCCGTGCTGCTGACCGGCCGGGACAAGGCCGCCATGCCGCTGCTGCTGGACCTGCTGCCGGGCATGTCCCGCTCCCAGGTGTGGCAGGTGGAAGACCTGCTGGTGCAACTGTCCGGGAAGGACGCGCCGAAGGCCCGCTGCATCCAGGGGAACAAGGAGTCGTTCGTCAAGGCGCAGAAGGCGTGGACCGAGTGGTGGGGCAAGGCCGGCGAGAAGCTGGACCTGGCCAAGGCCGAACTGAGCAGCCGCATCCAGGGCCGGCTGTTCGTCCTCAGCCACAACTACAACTTCAACGCCCAGGGGATGCTGATCGAGTACGGGGCGGACGAGAAGGAGCGGAACCGGGTGGCCGGCATGGGCTACCCGATGGACGTGGCGTTCACCGGCGACGGCCGCATGTGGCTGGCCGAGCAGAACACGTCGTCCATCGTCGAGCGCGACCTGGCCGGCAAGCAGATCACCACCCGGCAAATCCTGATCGACATGCCCGGCGGCGGGCGGCAGGGCGGGCAGCCGCAGGGGGTGCAGATGATGGACGACGGCGGGGTCATGGCCGTGTGTCGGAACGCGCTGGTCATCTACGACAAGAAGGGCGACATCAAGACCAAGTACGCCCGCCCGAACAACCCGAACTTCGGCAACCACGACATCGTTGCCGCGGTGAAGATGAAGAACGGCGAGATCGCCGTGCTGGTGCAGAACCAAGGCCCGCAGGGGCAGAAGCCGTCCATCATCTTCCTGGACAAGGAAGGCAAGGAGATCGAGAAGAAGACGGTGTCGGTGCCGACGGCCAGCTACCAGGGGGCGATCGTCGAGAGCGGCGAGGGCCGGCTGCTGGTGACGGAGAGCATGAAGGTGACGGAGTACGACATCAAGACCGGCAAGTCGGTGTGGGAGAAGGGCGGCCTGAACCAGCCCAAATCCCTCCAGCGGTTGCCCAACGGCAACACCTTGATCCTGCACAACAACGTGCTCATCGAGGTGACCCCCGACGGCGAGACCGCGTGGACGTTCAACGCCACGAAGGACAACCAGCAATCGCAGGTCATGCGGGCGTACCTGCGGTAGGCCGGCCATCCGCTCACCGCGCGGGTGCGACCCCCTGCGGTCATTCGTCGCTTCGGCGGCGCGGGAACGGTGGCAACGGTTTCCCTGGCGTCCGCTGCTTTCACGCCGGAGGCGTGGCGGACAGTAGCCAGGGGTGAGCGAGCGGAGCGAGCGACACCCCTGGGGGGGTGGCGAAAACGAATCCACCCCGTAGGGGTGGCGGAACGTCCAGTCGTCCAGGGGTTTCACCCCTGGCTACAGTCCGCCACCGCTCCGCGGTGAAGAGTCGGCCATCCGCGTCGATACCGCTCGCACCCCATCGGCGGATTCGGTCCGAATGGATTGTCACTCTTGGTTGGGCGTCAGCAGCCGGCGCACCTCGTCGGCCGGGCGCGGCTCCGGCACCGCACTTCCCCAGAGCAGCTCCAGGGCGTTCCGCTCCCAATACTCGGTCGCCAGCGGGAGCAGCGCCCGCCGCGCCGCCGCCGCCAGCAGACGCGACTAGGACCGGGATTCGACGGCGTCATCGGCCCCCCGTCGGGTGCGGCCACGCCGCCGTCAGGCGGTACACGGCGACCGTCAGGCGGGGGTGATTGCGGCCGCGAACGGGGACCGCCCCGCCGTACAAGTTCGGCAGCGTCTGGGCGCTCAGCCCGTCGTCCCACGTCAGGACCGTCACCAGTTCCACCGCCATGCCCGCCTTCGGCCAGTCCGGGTCCGGCGGGTTCGGCCGGTAGAACTCGCCGTCGCGCGGGATCACCGGCAGCACCAGCCAGTCCCCGACGCGGACCCGCGTCGTCGGTTCGATGGCCCGCATCGCGTGCCGCTCGGCGTAATACTGGAACCCCCAGTGCCCGGTGTACCAGACGGTCTCGCCGTCCGCCGGCCGCACGCACTCCGCCGCCCGTTCGACCAGCACCTTCTCCGGGTAGGCGTCCCAGCAATCGACGGCGAAGACGAACCCGCCGACGGCCACCGCGACGGCCACCGCCCAGCGGTCCACACCGGCCCGCGCCGCGCCGATCCCGTGCGCGACGAGGACCAGCACCGCGAGGTGGACACCGACCAGCCGCCGCGCCGCCGGGAACGGCGTCATCCCCAGCATGGCCAGGGTTTCGACCGCGACCCACGCCATCAGGAAGAGCGTGTCCCGCCGCCAGCCGAGGCGATTCCACGTTCGCGCCGTCAGCATCCCCACGGTGACGACGACGCTGCCCCCGCACGCCAGGAAGCCCAGGTACGTCGCGTCGAGCGTGCCGGTGATGACCACCCGGCGGAACGGCACCACCGCCACCGCCGCGAACAGCGCGACCACGAACGCGCCGCCCGCCACCCGCACCCACGCCGGCCACCCGGCCGCGCGACCCGCCACCAGCGACAGCCCGCACGCCAGCCCGCCGAACTGGATGAGCAACGGCTTGGCGAACGCGAACCGCCGCATCAGCCCGCCTTCTTCCTCCGAACTGGCCGTGAAGTGGTGCCAGAAGTGCGACTCGCCGTGGGCCGCGAAGACGGACAGTTCCCACCCGCCGAACACCGCGAGCGCCGCCACACCCGCGACGACCAACGCCGCCAAGGACCGCCACGACCCGACCACGAGGACGGCATACAAGGCCATCACGACCGGAGTCACGAGCATCGAATACTTGGTCTGCATCGCCAGTCCGGCCAGCACCCCGGCGGCCGCGCACAGCCGGAGCTGCCGGCGGTCGAGGCCGGCTACGAACATCGCAACCGCCGCCGCGCCGAGGGACAATGCCGGGATGTCGAGCATGACGTTGAACAGCGGCAGGACGGCGGGAGAACAGACGAAGACGAGGGAGAGCGGCCGTTCGGCACCGCTTCCGAACCGCGCCAGCAGCGCCGCCACCGCCCCGCACAACAGCCACGCGAACGGGAACAGCCACAGCTTCAGTAGGAAGAGGTGTTCGCCGAACAGCCGGATGCCGACCGCCAGCCAGTACGGCAGCACCGGCGGCAGCAGGATCTGCATCGCCGGCTGCGGCGCGTCGTACCAGAACAGTTGCCAGCCGTAGGGGTCGAGCGGTTGCTCCGCCAGGTGCCGGGCGAAGAACAGGTACGCGGTGTCGTCCACCACGGCCGGCTTGACCGCGTTCAATCCCGTCAGTGCGACGGCAGCCGCGAGAATCGTGAGCGGTCGGACGGTCATGCGCGATCCGGGTGGGTGGCGATCCATCGGATTGGTAAACTACAAACAACGACGTGGAGCGCCCCGAATGCGGCGGACGACCGACGAACCCGACGCCGACGCGCGGCCCCGATCCACCCCCGACGTGGCCGCGCTCACCGTGCGCCAGCGGCGGCTCGGGTACGACATCACCGAGACGCCCGGCACCGCCGCCGTGCTGATCGGCGAACACCCGAAGGGCCTCACCCTCGGCCGCACCGCCAGCCGGTTGCACGTGAAGCTGCCGGCCGACGAGCTGCACGCCCGCGACTGGCCACTGACGTGGGTGGCGCGCGGCGGCGGGGTCATGCTGCACCTGCCCGGCCAAGTGACCTGCTACCCGATCCTGCCGCTCGCCGACTTCGGCCTGACCCCCGGCGGGTACGTCGCGGCGCTCGTGGAACTGGTCGCCGACGTGGTGGCCACGTTCGACCAGCCGGCCGAACCGGACTACGAATCCGTCACCGTCCGCGTGCGCGGCCGGCGGGTGGCGCACGTCGGGGTCGCGGTGTCGGGTGGGGTCACGCGGTTCGGGTTCGTGCTGAACACGCTCGTCGATTTGGAACCGTTCCGCGACATTCACGCCGACGGCGACCCCGTGCCGATGACCAGTTTGCACCGCGAGACGACCAGCCGCGTGACCGAATCCGCCGCCCGCCGCAAGGTGCTGGACGCCCTCATCCGCCGCTTCGACCTCCGCCGCGACGAGACGACCACCGACGGCCCGTTCACCCTCATTCACCTGAGCCGATATGCGCACCCTGACCGTCGTTGAGAAGCCGCCGGAGGACGACCGCCTCAAGCCCCGCCGGCTGCCGGAGTGGCTCCGCCGCCCGCTGCCCACCGGCAACGAGAACTTCTTCACGTCCAGCTTGGTGGCGGAGTTGAAGTTGGAAACGGTGTGCGAGAGCGCCCGCTGTCCGAACCGCCCGGAGTGCTGGAGCCGCCGCACCGCCACGTTCATGGTGCTGGGCAACATGTGTACGCGGCCGTGCGGCTTCTGCTCGGTGCCCAAGGGCGGCACGCCGGAGGTGGTGGCCGACGACGAGCCGGATCGCGTGGCCGAGGCCGCCGTGCGGCTGGGGTTGAAGCACGTCGTCATCACGTCCGTGACCCGCGACGACCTGCCCGACGGCGGCGCGGCCCACTTCGCCGCGTGCATCCGCGCCGTGCGGGCGCGAACCGGCTCGGCGGTCGAGGTGCTGACGCCGGACTTCGGCGGGGACAATGCGGCCATCGACGTGGTGATCGACGCCAAGCCGGAGGTGTTCAACCACAACATCGAGACCGTGCCCCGGCTGTACCGCGTCGTGCGGGGCCGGGCCGACTACCGGCGGAGCCTGGACCTGCTCGACCGCGTGAAGTGCCGCGCCCCGGAGTTGGTGACGAAGGCCGGGCTGATGCTCGGCATCGGCGAGACCGTCGAGGAGCTGTTCGACGTGCTGGCCGACCTGCGGGACATCCGCTGCGACGTGCTGACCCTGGGCCAGTACCTCGCCCCGACGCTGAAGCACATCCCCGTCGCCCGCTTCCTGCCGCCGGCGGAGTTCGACGACATCGCCGTGCGGGCGCGAACGATGGGCTTCCGGCAAGTGGTGGCGGGGCCGTTCGTCCGCTCCAGCTACCACGCCGACGAGATGGTCCCGCACTGACCGAAAGTGTTCTGCTCGCTCCGCGAGCGGTCTTCGCTTTCAAGAGCCGCTCGCGGAGCGAGCAGAACACTACCGAGATGGTCCCGCACTGACATGACCACACCGCTGCTGCTCCCCGACCTCGGCTCGGACCGCGCGACGTTCAGCCTTTGGCACGTCGCCGTGGGCGAGCGGGTGCGGCCGGGCGAGCGCGTCGCCGAGGTGCTGATCCCCGGCGCGGTGGTGGACGTGTCCGCGCCGGTGGCCGGCGTGCTGCGCGAATGCCAGGTGCGACCGGGCGAGCTGCTGAGCGCGGGGCAGGTGCTGGGGGTGATCGACGGGGAGTAGAGGCATCTGGCGCGGCTCCGGAAGTCGCCGCGAAGA
>JAYUFU010000069.1:0-7637 GCA_043738505.1 Fimbriiglobus sp.
AGAGTCGGGCCGAGCTGCCACTGGCCCACGGCCCGACTCTGGAGAGTCAGGCTACGTTGAATCCGCCGGCTCGGTCGCTCAACTTCCCGCAACTGCCTAAACGGATCAGCACACGCTGCGTGTCGTTCAATTCTCGCGTCCAATCGACTGCCGCTCTCTCACCGACACACCAGCACTTCGCCTTTTTCACGCCCAACTCACCTTCCGTTGCGCCGCTTCCGGGGGAACAATACTCCCACCCACCGGAGGGCGGAGGCGATGACCGAATCCCAGTGGCTGAAGGCGGCGGATGGGGACGCCCTACTCGCGCGGGTGGAAGACCGGCTGTCGCCGCGCAAGTGGGCGCTGCTGGCCTGCGGCGTCGTCCGCCGGCTGTGGGACGTGGTGCCCGACGGCCCGTACCGCGCCGCCCTCCGCTTCCGCGAGGACCGCGCCAACGAGGTCGTCCCGCACGCCGACTTCACCCCGTGGGTGCAGCGGCTGGCCGACGCGCTCCCCGCCGCGGTGGACGCCGCCGAGGCCCGTCGGCGGGAGATCGTCGCCGCCTGCGACCCGGAGGCCGACCGCCAAGCGTACCAGGAGACGGCCGCCCGCCGCACCAACCCGGCCGTGCCGCTGTTCCGCGCCGCCAGCGCCGCCGCGTCGGAAGCCATCGCGTTCGCCGGCGACGCCATCCGCTCGGCCGCCGACGCCGTTCGCCTGCTGTTCACCGAGACGGGGCACCTCCGCCTGAACCACGTCCGCCGGTTCGGCATCGACGCCTTGGTCGCCCAGGCCACCGCCGGCGCGAACGCCGCCCTCGCCCTGGAATTCAAGGCGCACGGCGACGCGCTGGCCGACCTGGGGCAGGTGAAGAACCCCCGCGTCAAGCAGGCCGAGGCGGAGGAGACGGTTCACCGCAAGTCCGAATCCGCCGGCAACCGCATCGGCCTGTTGGACGAGCAGAAGGGCAAGGCCGACCGCAAGGCGCTGGGCAAACTGCTGCTGGAACAACTCGGCAACCCGTTCCGCGCGCACGGGTTCGACCCCCGCTGGCGAACCGAGGCCGTCGTCGGGCTGGCCCGCGCCATCGACGAGGACCGCACCGTCGAACGGTATCCGATCCTGTTCGACGCGCTGCTGGACGCCGGCTGCGACGACGAGGCACTCCTCCGCCACGTCCGCGGCACCGAACCGCACCACCCGGACCCGACGCACGCCGTCGGCTGCTGGGTGCTGGACCTGATCCTGCGAAAGGACGAGCCGCTGTTCGCACTGCCGCCACTGAAGCCGACGAAGGCCGCCACCGGCCCCGGCGTACAGTTGGGCTTGGCCGAGGAATCGGCGGTGTGACGCGAAGTTGGTGACACCCGTTCACGCCCGGCCTCCCGCTGGGAGAGAACGAATGACCGAAGGTGAGCAGGGCGATGGGTTTGCGCCGAGGAAATCCCCTCGCCCGGTTGCCGCACAACCGAATTCTCCAGCGGCGAGAGGCGAGAAAACCACCCGCCGCGCGACTCGTATCAAAGTTTTTTTCGACTCCCGACCACTTTCGCAACAGGTTTCGGCGACCGGTTCCCTACTCCCTTGCAGCCACCGTTTCCGTCCGAGGAGTGAGCCATGCCCGTCAAGCCCCCGATGACCGACACCGAACAGATCGAGAGCCTGTTGCTGGGCCAACTCTCGCCGGCCGAGGCGGAGCGGCTGTCCACGAAGCTGGCCGACGACAGCCGGGTGGCGGAGGTCGGCGAGTCGCTGCAAGACGACACCCTGCTGAGCGCGGTGAGAGGGGCCAGCACGTCGATCGATCCGGACGCCGAGCGGCTGACGGAACGGCTGGTGGAGCGGCTGAAGCCGGCTCCCGTTCCGGTCGTCGGGTCGGTGACCATGACGGCCATCCTCAGCACCGACGGGCCGGTGCTGGTGGACGAGGGCGACCCGATGCCGGACACGCTGGAGTACTTCCGCATCGAGCGGGTGCTGGGGCGCGGCGGCATGGGCACGGTCTACTTGGCCGACGACACCCGCCTCGGCCGCAAGGTGGCGGTGAAGACGCTGAAGGCGGACGTGGCCCGCAAGCCGGGGGCGAAGGAGCGGTTCCTGCGGGAAGCCCGCCTCGCCGCCGCGCTGGAACACGAGTGCCTGGTGCCCATCTACTACGTCGGCGAGGCGGCCGGCATCCCGTTCATCGCCATGCCGCTGCTGAAGGGACAAGGGCTGGACGAGTACCTGGCGTTCCACGGCGGGCGGCTGACCATCCCGGACGCCGTCCGCGTGGCCGGGCAGATCGCCAGCGGGTTGGCCGCCGCCCACGCCGCCGGGCTGATCCACCGGGACATCAAGCCGAGCAACGTGTGGGTGGACGCGGATCGCGGCGGGCGGGTCCGCATCCTCGACTTCGGCCTCGCGCGGTCGGCGATGGACGACACCAACTTGACGGCCAGCGGGGTGATCGTCGGCACGCCGGCGTACATGGCCCCGGAGCAGGCCCGCGGCCGCGGCGTGGACGGCCGCGCCGACCTGTTCAGCCTGGGCGTGGTCATGTACCAGATGCTCACCGGCCGGCGGCCGTTCGTCGGCAACGACACGGTGGCCATCCTGTCCAGTCTGGCCCTCGACATCCCGGCCGCCCCGCACACCATCAACCCGGACGTGCCGCCGCACATCTCGGAGTTGGTGATGAAACTGCTGGAGAAGGAGCCGGCCCACCGCCTCCAGTCGGCCGAGGCCGTTTTGAAGGCGTTGCACCCGCCGGCGGTCGTGGTGGTGCCGCAGGCGTGGCGGGAGGCCGAGCAGACCGAAGTCATCTTCGCCGACATGGCCGCGCCGACGCCCCGCGCCGCCAAGACCCCGGCGAAGGCCAAAGCGTCCACGCAGGACAAGCCGGCCCGCAAGTTCCCGGTCGCGGCGATGGTCGCCCTCGCGGTGCTGCTGGTCGGCGGCGCGGCGGCGGCGGTCTACCAGTTCGTCTTCGCCACCAAGGACGGCACGCTGGTGGTGGAGGTGGCCGAGGACGCCGACGTGCGGTTCAAGAACGGCAAGCTGGAGGTGTACGACGAGACCGGCAAGAAGATGTACACCCTGGAGCCGAGCGAGAAGAACAAGGCCCTGCCGCCGGGCAAGTACCGGGTGAAGGTGGTCGGTGCGGACGGGGTGAAGCTGGACACCGAGACGTTCGAGCTGGAGCGCAAGGGCAAGGCGTTCGTGAAGGTGACGGCCGCCGGCCCGAAGGACGTGGCGGCCGTGGACCCGAAGAAGCCCGACCCGGTGACGCCGGGAGTGCCGAGCGGGTCCGGCTTGGCGGTCTCGACGAAGACCATCGCCGAGGCCCCGAACCCCGGCCTCGACGTCACGAAGCCGTGGACGGTTGAGGCCTACTTCACTCCGCCGGCCGACAACGTCGTCACCCTGGTGATGACATCGGTCGTAAGTGTCCGAGAGGCGTTCGGGCTGGGCGTCAACGGGGGCGAGTTCTTCGTCTATTCTCGGCACGGGACGACGCACGGCGGCAAATTCAAGACCGGCGAACGGGTTCACGTCGCCGGTGTTCAGACCGAGACGAAACGGATGCTGTTCGTGAACGGCAAATTGGTCGCTTCAACGGACAACCCGCTCCCGGCCGCTCCCGGCGCGAAGCACGTCCTGGCCTTCGGGCAGCAGGACCCACCCGTCGATATGCTCGTCGAGGGCGTGCGGGTCTCGCAGGCGGTGCGGTACACCAAGGACTTCACCCCGCCGGGCCGGCACGAGACGGACAAGCAGACGCTGGCGCTGTACCACTGCGACGAGGGCAGCGGCGACAAGCTGACCGACAGCTCCGGCCACGACCACCACGGCAAGATCACGAACGCCAAGTGGGGTAAGGCTCCGTCGGTCGATCCCGACCGCGCGGCGGCCGAGTGGGTGCTGTCCCGTCGGGACGGGACGTTCAGGACGGTGGCGGTTCTGGTGGAGGGCAAACAAGTATTTGTGTCGGAGAAGGGCAAACTTCCGACGGAACCGTTCCAACTGAAGTTGGCGGATGTCATCGGCCTCGAAGTCGTCGACGACGACCTGGCGCGGTTCGCCCGCCTGCCGAAGTTGGAACTGCTGAACCTTCACGCTTCCGGCGTCACCGACGCGGGGCTGCGGCGACTGATCGACCTGCCGGCGCTCAACGCCCTGAACCTGGATCGGACGAAGGTGACGGACGCCGGCCTCCCGGCCCTGAAGCAGTTGCCCTCGTTGGCGAAACTGGTGTTGAGCGAGAACGCGGTGACGGACGACGGGTTGGCGCACCTGCACCGGCTGACCGGGTTGAGGGAGGTGTACCTGCGAGCGACGAAGGTGACGAAGGCGGGGGTGGAGAAGTTGGCCGTCGCGTTGCCGAACTGCAGGATCGAGTGGGACGGCGGGGTGATCGACCCGACCTCCGGCACCCTCCTCGCGCTGCGGAAGCCGACGTGGACGCCCGGCCCGGCGGACAACATCCTGCCCGGCCTCGTCTCGCGCCCGGCGCTCCTGGACGGCGTCGGCCGCTGGCAGATCGTGCCGACGGCGGTTCCCGCCGGGGCCGTGTCGTTCAGCCCGGACGGGAAGCGGGTCGCGGTGATCGGCGACTACCTGCGCATTTACGACTCGCAAACCGGCGCGCTGGTAGGCATCAGCCGGTGGATCGACAACCTGTGGGCGCACGGTGCCGACACCTGGCACCTCGACTGGTCGGCCGATTCCAAGTGGCTGCGCGTGGCGGTTCGCTCGAACAACGGCTTCACCGGCATCCTCGTCGCGGCGGACGGCTCGCCCAGCGCGGCCCCTCGGTTCGACAAGGCAGCGGCGGATTACGGCTGGAACCCCAAGTACCCGGTGTTCGCCTGGGTGCCCCACAGCACCTTCGATCGCATCGAGATCATCGACCCGACGCAGGCCAAGCCCATCGAGATCGCCGTGAAGATCGGGGGGAAGGGCAAGGCGGTCTGGAGTCCGAACGGGGAGTGGCTGCTCGTCGTCCGCGAGGACAAAACGGCCCAACTGTTTAGCCGCGATGGGAAAGGCTGGAACAAGTTGGCCGGCGAAGTGGATCCGTCCGTGAAGCCCGCTTGGGGCGCGGACTCGACCAATATCGCGGCGATGGCGAGTGCGAACGAGGTCGGCTTCTGGAAGACAGACGGCACCGCCGGCAAGAAGACCGGCAAGCACGAGAAGCCGGTCCTCGCCCTGCACTGGAAGCCGGACGGCCAGCTGCTGGCCGTGACCGAAGCCGCGGGCAAGCGGCTCTTCTGGAAGACCGACGGCACGAGCGAGGGCAGCGCGGACACGAAGGACGGGACGCCCGGCTTCGAGTGGGCGAAGGACGGCAAAGGGTTCTTCACCCCGAACAAGTTCTGGCCGGCGGTCGGCAACCCGTCGTTCACCAATCTCGTGACGGGCCGGGACATGGTGGCGGTCGCCAGCCCGGATCAGAAGAGCGTCTGGCTGGCGAAGCGAGGCGAGATCGTGATCGCGGAGTGGAAGGACGGCGAGGCCAAAGACATCGGCTGGAAGGTGCTGCAAACCCGCGACGGGACGCCGTGGTGGAGCGCCGACGGCAAGCGGCTGGCCGTCGCGGACCAGAACGGGATCGCCCTGTACGACGCCCGCGACCCGAAGAAGGTGGTGCGGCTCGGCGGCGGGGCGGGGGTGAACGGGTTGAACCGGGCGGCGTTCTCGCCGAAGGGGGATCGGTTCGCGGTCGCCAACGACATCGGCCACCTGCTCCTCTGCGAGCCGACCGGGAAGCCGATCCGGACGCTGGGCGCGCCAGAGAAGGCTGGTGCCACACTCGCGGATGCCATCCACGACCTCCAGTGGCACCCGGACGGCAAGCTGCTGGCCGTCACCACCGGGGCCGGCACCGTCACGATCTTCGACACGGAGACCGGCAAGGCGGAAGCGACCACCAGCGTGCAAGGGGCGCGCGCCGGCGGCTCAGCCATCTTCTCGCCGGCCAACCCCGACCACCTGCTCATCGCCCACCCGGACGCCGCCGCGCTGTGGCGGTGGAAGGTGGAGAAGGAGCCGCTCCAGAAGTTCGACGGCCTCGGCAAGCTCGTCCCCAGCCCGGACGGGAAGCGGGTACTCAGCCTCCAGGCCGGCGGCGGCCACCACGGGAACGACTTCCGGTCCGCCGCCCTGCTGTCGCCGGACCTGAAGGACCGCGACACGGCCGGGACGAAGGAGTACGTCCCGCTGATCCAACACCCCGGCGCGTCACTGGCGTGGCACCCGGACGGCAAACACCTCGTCGTCGTGCGGAATGGTCACGAGGGTCGAAGCATCACGATCCGCTCGCTCGACGGCAAGGTGGTCGAGGAGATCAAGCCGGACGGCATCGACGTGACCTGGCTGGAGTGGGTGTCGCCCTTCGCCAAGCGGAACGTCCTCGTCGGGCGGATCGGGCAGGGGCCGGACGTGTACCTGTTCGACCTGACCACGAAGAAAGTGACCTCCTTCGGGAAGGTGGCCGGGGAACTGACCGTGTCGCCCGACGGCAAGCACCTGATCGCCCTGGAAGGCTCCACGCTGACGTACTGGAACGTGGACACGAAGGCGGTGGAGCAGAAGGTGGTGCTGCTGCCGAACGGCGAGTTCGTGACGCTCAGCCCGGCCGGTGAAGTGCTGGAGAAGTCGGCGAACGCCGACAACTTCTACCGCTACGTCGTCGAGGACAAGGCCGGCAAGCTGCTGCTGAAGACGCCGGCGGAGATGGCCCCCGGCCTGCCGAAATCGGTCGGGGCGGCTCCGCTCGATCCGGCGTGGTTGAAGGCGGTGGCCGCGATGCCGGCCGAGAAGCAGGTTGAGGCCGTCCACGCCGAGTTGAAGAAGCGGAACCCCCAGTTCGATGGGAAAGGCGAGCACAACCGACACGTCATTGAAGGCAGCGCGGTTGTGGAACTGGAACTCGACGGAAAGGTGATGGACATCGAACCTGTTCGCGCCTTGCCTGCTTTGAAGAGGCTGGTCGTTCGCAAAGCGGCTGCCGAATCCGATCACACGATTCCCCTCTCCGACCTCTCGCCACTCCAGGGGATGAAGCTCACCACCCTCTTCGTCTTCAAGAGCCAGGTGAAGGATTTGACACCCCTCAAGGGGATGCCGATCCGGGATCTCGTTCTGGCCGGTGCGAAAGTGACTGATTTCTCGCCGTTGACCGGGATGCCGCTCGAGAATCTGGAACTTCCCGACACGGCGATGGCGGACTTGACAGTCCTCAAGGGAGCGAAACTGAAACGCTTGAACCTGCTGGACACGCAGGTCACGGACCTGAAGCCGCTCATCGGGATGCCGCTGGAGGAGTTGCAATGCACCAACCTGGTCGGGGATTTGACCCCGCTGCAGGGGATGAAATTGAAGTCTCTTGCGGTCGGCCATCCGGTCTCCGACCTGACTCCGCTGAAAGGGATGCCGCTCGAGAACTTGCAGGTCTACGGCCTGAAGTTGACCGACCTGTCACCGATCGAGGGGATGCCGCTGAAGAATCTGGAATACCAACTCAACCTGGAGCGCGACGGGAAGATTCTACGGTCGATAAAGTCGCTGGAGACGATCAACGCCAGACCGGCGAAGGACGTGCTGGGCGGGAAGTGACGGCGGCGGGAAGCCTCCCCCGCAACCCGACCGACGAGCCGCGACCGCCAGGG
>JAYUFU010000070.1:0-21272 GCA_043738505.1 Fimbriiglobus sp.
CCGCGCCATGGCGCGGCTCCTCCAGTCGCCGCGAAGAGGATTCGTCACTTCGCCTCTTTCGTCAGCTCCTCGATCTTCTTGTCCAGCTCCTCGTTCTTCGGCGCGCCGACCCACTTCTCGCGGATGACGCCCTTCTTGTCGATCAGGAATAGCGTCGGGAACGCCTTCACTTTGTACGCCTTGCTCACCGGGCCGGAACCCGGCTTGCCGTCGAACCAGTGCGTCCACGGCATCGGCTCGTCCTTCAGGAAGTCGGTCACGTCCTTCCTGTCGTCGTCGCAACTGACGCTGAGCAGGACGAACGGCTTGCCGTCCATCTTCTTCACCAGTTCCCGCTCGTGCGGGATCATGGCCAAGCACGGCCCGCACCACGTCGCCCACACGTCCAGCAGCACCACCTTGCCCTGGAAACTGCTCAGCTTCACCTTCTTGTCGGCCAAGTCGCTGCCGGTCACGTCCGGAGCCGGGTTGCCGACGACGGGGATCATCAGGGCCAGTTCGGCCGCCTTCTCGATGGTCTCGCCGTCGATCTTGGCGGTCGGGGCCAGCCGCTTGGCGACGGCCAGGAACTTCCGCCCTTCGGCCATGTACTCCTTGACCGACATCGGGTTGACGGCGGCGTCGGCGCGGTCCAGCGCCGCGACGCCCAGGTGGAAGTTGGCGATCCCCTTCGTCTCGTCGTCGGCCGCCTTGTCGGCGATGTTCTCCAGCAGTCGCGGCCCGGCTCGGCCGGCCTTGGCGAGGTCGCCGAGGATGCCCTTCAGCTTCGGGTTGGCCAGGTGGTGGTCGCCGATCAGCTTGACCGCCTTGTCCATCGCCTCGCCGGTGATGGCGTACTTGCTCAACTTCTGCACGGCGAAGACGGTCGCCTCGAGCGCGATATCGTCCTTCGGGTCGGTCTCGGCCAAATCCAGGGCCTTGTCGGCGAACAGGAAGTTGAGTTCCTTCAGCTCGTCGGCCGCCGCCTTCGGGTCGTCGCCGCCGGCGGCCTTCTTCGCCAGCGGCGCTTCCTCGTCCTTGTACCGGGCGAGGAGGGCCTTCCAATCGCTCGCCCGCTCGGCCTTGTCGTCGGCGGCGACCAGCAGCCCGACCGGCAGGGCGACCAGCACGGCACACAGGAGACGCATCGGGGAACCTCCGAACGGGGGAAGAAATGCCAAGTGCTCTGCTCGCTCCGCGAGCGGGTCTCGAGCGCCGCTCGCGGAGCGAGCAGAGCACATTCGCGTCAGCCGGTCACTTGCCGTCGCCCTTCTCCATCTCCTCGAGCAGCTTCTCGACGGCCGCTTCCAGGTCGTCGCCGCGGAGGTGCTTGTGCCGGATGACGCCCTTGCCGTCGATCACGTACACGGTCGGGAAGAACCGCACCTGGTACGTCTCCAGCACGTTCCCCTTCTGGCCGTTCCACCAGTGCGTCCACGGCATCGGCTTCTTCTCCAGGAACTTGGTCAGCGTCTCCTTCTCGGCGTCGGCGCTCACGCTGAGCAGGACGAACGGCTTGTCCTTTAGCTTCTTCACCATCGCCGTCTCGTGCGGGATCATGGCGATGCACGGCCCGCACCAGGTGGCCCAGATGTCGAGGACGACGACCTTGCCCTTGTAGTCGCTCAGCTTGGCCTTCTTGCCGTCCTCCAGGGTGGCGCACTCGACGGCCGGGGCCTGCCGCCCGACGACCAGGTGGTCCATGAAGAAGTGGAGCTTCTTGGCCGCCTCGGCGACGGTGCCGGCCGGCCCCTTCGGGCCGACGATCTTGGCGTCGCCGTAGTCGGCCGTCAGCGCCTTCAACTTGTCATCGACTTCGCGGAACGCCTTCGCCGACTCGTCGGCCGACAGCGGCTTGCCGCCGCGGGGGTAGTCGGTGGACTCGACCAGTTGCTGGAGGTCGGTCAGCCGGATGACGCCGCGGACGGCCTTGCTCTTGGACTTCTCGCCCAACTCCGCCACCGCCTTCTTGCCCGCCGGGGTGCGGCCGAGCGCGGCGACGGACCCGCTCAGCCGGTCGTCGTCGCCGAAGGTGGCCACGACGAACGCCAGCGCCTCGTCGCCGACCTTCCCGGCCGCCGGGATGAAGGCCGCCAGCGCCGCGTCCAGCGCCGCCGCGTCCTTCGGGGCGGACTTGGCCAGCTCCAGGAACTTCGGGGCGAACGTGCCGGGGATCTTCTGGTACGCGGCGATCAGTTCGGCCCGAGCCTCCTTGTCCTTCTCGGCCTGGATGCCCTTCACGGCTTCGTCGGAGAGTTTGGTCATCTCGGCGCGGAGGGCCTTCAACTTGTCGGCGACGGAGGCGGGTTCGTCGGCGACGGTCAGCCCGGCGGCCGAGACGAACAGGGCGGCGAGCAGCAACCGGCGGAGCATGGCGGCGTCCTCGGGGTGGGGGGAACGCCGGCGAGCCGCCCAGGCGGGTCGCGTCCGACGTTCGTGGGATCACACTAGGATACAGACTCCGACCGGGGGCCGGCTATTCGGAACCGGTCGCGCTGTTACGGTTGGCCGACGAGCCGCGACCGCCAGGTAACGGTAGGGTTCCGGAAGAAAGCATGGAACCGCCAAGACGCCAAGGCCGCCAAGTAGACCGAGAAATCCTGGTCTCGTTTTCTCGGCGATCTTGGCGTCTTGGCGGTTCAACTCGGATTTCTGTCATAAAGCCTCTCCCTCGCGGTCGCGGCTCGTCAACCGGTCGAGCTGTTACGGTGGCTCACTTCCGGCACGGTGAGAAACCCCCACCGCAGCGCCCGGTCCTGTTCGTAATTCTTGCCCAGCGCGAGGGCCGTGACCGCTTTGGCGAACTCGTACCCCAGGTAGAAGGCGTGGCCGGCGTCCAGCTTCGGGTCGGCCTTCACCATCTTCGCGAACAGCGCGAACGGGTCGGTGCCGCGCAGGTAGACGGTGCCGTTCATCACATGCAACTCGCCTCGCTCGGCGAAAAGGCGGTAGTTCCGGTCGGTGATCCGCTCGGCCAGCTCCCGCAACACGTCCTCGCCCTGCTCGTGCAACTTCGGGTCGCGGAGCAGCACGAGGTTCGGTTCCAATCGCTTCGGCAGCACCTTCTGCGTGACCGCGTGGAACACTAGTCGGCGGGCCAAGTCGAACTCCGCCACCGCGCTGCGGCCCCAGTTGATGACCTCCGTCGCCAGCACGCTGCGGATGCCGACTTCCTGGCAGAACCCGGCCAGCAGCACGTTCACTCCGGCGGAATCGGCGTCGGTCAACTCGGTCAAGTTGCCGACGCCCATCATCAGTTCGGCGTCCGGGAACCGCCGCCGGGTGTCGAGGTAGCGGCCCAAACTCGCCGCGAAACCGAACCCGATGGGTTCCAGAATCGGGTCGAGCCGGTGCTTGACACCCCACTTCAACAGATCATCGCGGGTGCGGGCCAGGCTGTCGATGTCGGTAGGAGAATCTGGGATCGCCACCACTTCGACGTCGGGGAAATGCTCGTGCCAGCGGCGGGCGTTCTCGGCGTTGGTCGAATTCACGCTCAGCACCAGTTCCGCGCCGGCCGCGAGTGCCGCGAACACCTCGTCCGAATCGAAGCTGTCCACCGACACGCGGAAGCCGTCGGCTTTCAGCATTCGCACGCAGTCGCCGACGCCGGCCCAGGTGCCGCCGGGGTCGAGGCCGAGGTCGATCACGTCCGCGCCGCTGCTCCGGTAGTGCCGGGCGACGCGGAGGATTTCGTCGAACGACTTCCGCGGCGCGTGGTTGATCTCGGCCAGGATTTCGATGTCGAACGCGCCGTACCCCGGTGGCGGGCCGGACGCCGTGCCGAAGAATTCGGGCAGGTCGCGGAGGTCTTTCGGGCCGAGGTCCACGGGAACCGCCGTGAGTTGTCGGAGGGGAGCGAGGTCGCCGGCGAGGAACCCCGGCAGGACGACGCGGGTGGTGTCGGACGGAACCGTCAGCCGTTTGGCCACCCACGGGGCCGTCAGCAGCGCGGCGACGGTGATCGGCATCACGGCCACGTCGAACGCGAACCCGACCCGCGGCGCGAGGTCGGCGAGCTGCCGCCGCAGCGCCGGCTCGGCCAGCTTGCCGGTGACGAACAGGATTCGCGGCGGCGAGGGCATGGGGCAGGGCTGTTCAGAGATTGATGAGAGGATGGAACCACAAAGAACACGAAGAGCGCGAAGGGAAGAAGCATCAAGGATTCCTTGCTTTCCCTTCGTGTCCTTTGTGCCCTTTGTGGCGAAAAACTCTTCCAAAGGACTTCTCTGAACAACCTCGCACGGGGGATTCCGATCTTGCGCCGACACCTCGCAACGCGGCACTCGGCGTCCCGCCGACGCGGCCGTTCCGCCGCTCAATTCCACTTCGCCACTTGCTTCCGCGCCTCCTTGAAGAAGCCTTTCACCACGTCGAAGTCGTCGGCGGTCGGCACGCCGGCGAGGTACGCGGCGAGGTGGTCGATGGCCGGCCCCGGTTGCCCGGCGTGGACGAGCGACACGCCCAAGTCCCGCCGCTGGGTGATGTCGTCCGGCACGAGTTGGAGGATGCGGCGGATGAGGCGGGCGGCGCGGGGGAAGTCCGGCTCGCGGAGGTAAATGGCCTTCAGGTTGTTCAGCATCCGCTGGACGATGTGCCCCGGCGGGGTGGCCGCCAGCGCGTCCTCGGTGGCGTGGAACGGGTGCCCGGTGACGGCCGCGACCAGCCCCTCGCACGCCGGCGGGTCGAGCAGCTGGCCGCCGTGGAACGGGTCGAACAGCACTTGCCCGCCGTCGGCGTCCATCGCCTTCGCCACGAAGTGCCCCGGCAGCCCGACGCCGACCACCTGCAGCCCGCACCCGGCCCCCACCCGCACCGCCAGCACGCTCAGGCTGAGCGGGATGCCCAGTTTGCGGTCCAGCACGTCGTTGAGATAACTGTTGCGCGGGTCGTAGTACGCGGCCGAGTTGCCGTCGAACTCCTCTTCCACGAACAGGAAGTGGGCCAGCTCGGACACCTTGTCTTCGAGAGTCCTGGCGCGGGCGACACGCGGAGCCACCTCGCGGGTCAGGCCGTCCAGGCGGGCCAGGTACGCGGCCACGTCCAGGTCCGGGTACTCGTCGGCGGCGAGACGGAGCGACAGTTCGGCCAAGTCCACGGCCGTGAACGGGTCGTTGGCCAGCACGGCGAGCGCGGTGTCCAGTTTCATATGCGGGAATCATACCGCCCGGAGCGGCGTGGTGAAATGATGTTGCGGAGGGAAAAGGGCTGCACCCGGCGAGCTTCGCTCGCACCTTCTCCGTCCCGGAGAGGGTTCTTGAAGTCGCCCGATTCTCCAGAGTGGGGCGACGAAGAGGATATGTCTCCCCTTGAACACCTCTCTCCCGTCAGTCTGCCTATCCAGGAGAACAGGTTGAGAATGGCGAGCGGAGATGGCCGGGTGAGGAAACAGACCAGGGCCACACACGCCGTGGCATTTCACGCCCAAACGCCTACCGCCCGTGGGCGCGGCAGTTTTTGCGAAACGGTGTGGAAAAGACAGGCGGTTCGCGGTAGAATATCCGGACACCGTTCGCCGGAGCGGTTCGTTCCGTGGCTTCCTCTCCCAGGCAGCCGCCGCGAATGCCGAAAAACGAGCAAATCGAACCTCCGTTGCCAGAAATCGTGGGCACCGCCGCCGCCATGCAGGAGGTGTACCGCATGGTCCGCCTAGCGGCCCCGCGCTCCGCCAACGTCCTGCTCATCGGCGAGACCGGCACCGGCAAGGAAGTGATCGCCCGCGCCGTCCACAAGCTCAGCACCCGCAAGGACGGGCCGTACATCCGCGTGAACTGCGGGGCACTCCACGAGAACCTGCTCGAATCCGAACTGTTCGGACATGTGAAGGGCGCGTTCACCGGAGCCATCGAAAACAAGGCCGGGCGGTTCGAGGCGGCGCACGGCGGCAGCATCTTCCTGGACGAAATCAACAGCATGTCGCCGAAACTTCAGGTGAAGCTGTTGCGGGTGCTGCAAGAGCGCGAGTTCGAGCGGGTCGGCGAGAGCCGCACCATCCGCGTGGACGTGCGGGTCATCGCCGCCACCAACGCCAGCCTGGAAGAACTGGTCGAGCGGGGCGAGTTCCGCGAGGACTTGTACTACCGGCTGAACGTGGTGCCGATCCTGCTGCCGCCGCTCCGCGACCGGCACGAGGACATCCCGGTCCTGGCCAAGTTCTTCCTGCGGCGGTACGCCGAGGCGAACAAGCTGACCGTCCCGGACCTGTCGGCCGAAGTCCTCACCGCCCTGCGGATGCACGACTGGCCGGGCAACGTCCGCGAACTGGAGAACGCCATCGAGCGGCTGGTGGTGCTGTCCGACGAGGGCGAGTTGCGGCCGGAACTGCTGAAGGTGGACCGCCCGCGGATGGCCCAGCGGGGCGGCAAGGGGGGGAACGGCAACGGCCCGCCGACCGACGCCGCCGGGCTGATGAAGCAGCTCGTCCGCGCCGGCGTCCAGACGCCGCTGCCGGCCGGGGTGAAGCTGCACAAGTTCCTCGTCGGCGGGCTGGAGCGGGAGCTGATCGAACACATGCTGCGGCTGTGCGACGGGGTGCAGATCAAGGCGGCGGATCGGCTCGGCATCAACCGCAACACCCTGCACAAGAAGGTGGAAGAGTACGAGCGGGCGGACGCGCCGGCCGGCCCGGAGACGGCGGTGGAGGAAGTCGCTGTCGCCGCACCGGAGTAGGATACCCGTGCCCGTTCCTCCAGGAGAACAGACCATGTTTCCGTCCGGCGTGTGGGAAGGGTTCTGGGAACAGGGGAACCTCGGCAAGCAGCCGATGACCCAGTTCGAGTTGCACTTCCGGCCCGACGGCACCATCTCCGGCCACGGCCGCGACATGGTCGGCCGGTTCACGTTCGCCGGCGACTACGACCCCCGCACCGGCCAGGTGGAGATGGTGAAGCAGTACCTCGGCGCGCACCAGGTGCAGTACGACGGCCGGCCGGACGGCGAGGGGTGCATCCTCGGCGTGTGGACCATCGACACGCCGTGGTTCAAGGACAGCGGCGGGTTCGGCCTGAAGCCGACGTTGAAAAAGCCGACCGGCGACGAACCGATCCGGGAAATCCGCGGGTGACGGACATCACTCCGCTACCTGATCCAGCGGCAGTTCGATCACGACGAACTCGTTCGGCCCACCGTTCCAGTTCTCCCCACCCGTGCCCGCTTCGCCCTCGGCCGCCCGCCGCGCCGTCTCGGCGGCGTGCTTCGTGCGGTACACGGTCAGGGCCGAGTTCGCCCCGCAGTACCAGCAGTCGTCGTACTCCCAACTGCGGTGGACCACCGCGTACACCACCGTTGGCGGCGGCTCCGCCCTCGCCGCCGACCGCAGCGCCGCGTCCGGTTCACTCTCCTCCACCTCGAACAGCGAGTACCGGTTCAGCCCCAGCCAGACCCGCTCCCACTGCGCCGCCGACAACTCCTTCCCGGCCGCGATTTCGCTCCACCAGTTGCGCCACACGGACAGTTCGCTGACGGCCAGGTGCGGCTTGTGGGGCGGCGGCGGCTCCGGCGGTTCCGGCGGTTCGATGTTCTCGTCCCGGAGCCAGTCGCGGAGGATCGTCGGCGGCAGGCTGCTGACTTCGTCCCACGTCGCGTCGTAGTGGAACGGGTCGAACGTCGCCGGGTCGCCGGTCCGCTTCTCCTCCCAGTCCACTCGCCGCGCGAACTCGTCTGCCGCCGCGCGGGTGGTGAACGTGCCGAGGTACTGCACGTTCGGGTCGGGGATGTCGCCGCGCGAGCAGTCCGACTTCGCCTTCCGCCGCACCAGGAACACGGTCATCG
This sequence comes from Fimbriiglobus sp., assembly GCA_043738505.1. Classification (GTDB taxonomy): domain Bacteria; phylum Planctomycetota; class Planctomycetia; order Gemmatales; family Gemmataceae; genus JALHQU01. The sequence goes on from JAYUFU010000070.1 coordinate 7,750, forward strand.
CACGCTCCTCCGGGGTTGACGGCATTCACTTCGCCAGCCGGTCGAGCTGCGTCATCGGGTCCCACCACGGCGGCTTCAGCTTCGGGTCGTCGGTGTTCACCCGCCGGGTCGCCCGCAGCGGGTCCAGGATCTCGTCCCGCCACCACAGGTAGTAGTACAGCAGGAACGACCGCACGATGTCCGGGTCGGCCGCGCCGCGGAGTAGGCTGGCGTCCACCAGCGCGAAGAAGTCCAGGACGCGGGTGGCCTTCTGGTACACCTCGTCCTGCTTCGGGTCGATGGTCCGGTGGGCGTCCGGGTTCGTCACATAGTCGAGGAAGTCGTTCAGCCGCTCAACCTGACGGGCGGGCGTCTCGCGGTGCTGCGAGGTAACGAACAGCTCCCACCCGACGTTCCGCGCGTGTCGCATTTCTTCGGTGTAATACTGCGCGCACAGGTCGAGGGCGAACCGCTCGCGGCTCTGGTTGCGGGGGATGACGTACAGCAGCAGCGTCGGCACGAGGACGGCCACCACCGGCCCGATGAGCGGCAGGACCAAGTCCTTCACCAGCTCGTAGGGCCGCTTCTCCTCGGCCAGCAGCAGCGCGAGGAGGACGACGACGCCGACCACCGCCGCCAGGCCGGCGAGGGCGGACACCAGCACGCGGGGGAGGGAGGCGAACATGGGTGGTCAGATGGCTTCCCAGGTTTTCCCCTAGCGATTCCGCACGCATCTCGCGCGGGCCGGGAGTGGTTTGCGAAGGCCGACGCCGGCCAGTTCCGCGAGGCGGAAGTCGCGGCCGCCGTGGCGAGTGGGGTTCCCCGCGCATCCCACACCGCCCGTTCGTCCCGCGACGCCCTCACCGCTTGCCCTTCAGCATCTCGTTCAGCTCGTCGATCAGGTCGGGCAGCTCGGCCAGGGTGTTCAGGCCGGCGTCGGCCCCGGCCTCGGCGTACCGCTCGTGGACGGCCGCGCGGCGGGAGTCCTTCTCCCCGTCGGGCAGCGCCTCCCACTCGGCCGCGCTCAGGCCGATCTCGTTGCCGCTGTCCACCACGCCGATGCTCCACGCGCCGGCGTTCTGCCCGTCGGCGATGTCCACCAGCGTGTCGCCGACCTTCACCACCGCCATCGGCGGGTAGACGTTCAGCGCCTCCATGCACCGGTAGATCATCCACGGGGCCGGCCGGCCGGCGGGCACCTCGTCGGCGCAGACGCGGAAGTCCGGCTTGTACCCCTGCTTCTCGGCGGCCGCGTAGCACACCGCCGCCGCCTCGTGGAAGTAGCCGGTGGTGCCGGCGATGAGGATGCCGCGCCGCCGCAGTTCGGCCACGCAGTTCAGCACTTCGGGGATCAACTCCGCGTGCGCTTTCGCGGCGGCGACCTGCATCGGCGCGACGCGGCGGTACAGATCGTCCACGTCGCTTTCGGCCCACGGTCGTCCCGTCGCCGCCTGCCAGCGGTCGCCGACGGCCGGCACCCGCAGCATCTCGCGGAGGTGGTCCTTCTTGTGCAGCCCCATCGGGCCGCGGGCCTCGGCGACGCTGACGGACACGCCGGCCTCGGCGAACGCGGCGACGAACGCCCCGGCGGGTGCGCGGCAGCCGAAGTCGAGGACGGTGCCGGCCCAGTCGAGGACGACGAGTTTGATCTGCGTGGGGTTAGCCGACAAGGCAGGTCTCCAGGTGCGGACGGTAGTGGGCGAACGGCGGGGTCGGCCGGCGCGGCGTCTTCGCCCCGTCGTCCCGCCGGCGGAGGGCGACGGCGGCGACGTGGTGCGGGTTCGCCTCGAATGTGCGGACTTCCTCCGCCGACATCGGCCCGCCCTGCAACTTCAAGCTGGTGACGGACGCATTCGACAGCGTACTGAAATACGCCGGGTCGGTGCGGCACAAGTACCGTTTGGCTTGCACGTGCAACCGCACAGGCTCCGTGACTTCGGGCGGCAGGTGCCGGCGAAGGAACCGCAGGCCGAGTTCCTCGTGCTTGTCGTCCACCCCGCGGTCGGCGCAGTCGTCGCCCAGGTTGTGCAGCAGGTGGCCGATGTCGTGCAGCAGCGCGGCGGCGATGTCGGCACTCGCCGCGCCGGCGGTCTCCGCCAGCAGCGCCCCTTGCAGGGCGTGTTCCAGTTGGGACACGGCCTCGCCGGCGTACTGCTCGCCGCCGCGGGTGGCGAATACGGTTTCGATCCGGTCCACGAACTCGGCGCGGGTCATGGGGCCTCCAACGTGTCGCCTTCCGGTGCCCAGTTTTTCTCGCCGGCATTCTTCCGGAAGTCTTGTCGGCGGTCACTTCGCCAGCCTCACCGTGACGCCGGCGGACACGACCAGCGCCAGGTCGCCGGCGAAGTGGACGCCGACCACCGGGCCGGCCGTCGGCACGTCCCACCGCTTCCGCACCACGCCCGTCTCGGCGTCCAGCAGCAGCACGGGAAACGTCCGGTTCCACTCGGCGGCGATCAGCGTGCCGAACAGTCCGAACACCCGACCGGGGCTTTCGACGAACCGCCGTGCCAGCCGTTCGGCGACGGCGGACAGCGGCTCGTCGGCAATCGCGGCCGGCGGGTACGCGATCACTCCGGCGCGGCCGACCCGCACCCGCCAGCCGTCGCCGGGCAGCTGCCGCGACCAGAGTTCCCGCCCGCTAGTGGTGTCGAAGGCGGCCAGCCGATTCCCGGTCGGCACATACAGCCGCTCGCGGTCGGCATCCAGCGCGAACACGTCCAGGGCGTCGGCGAGGAAGACCGGCGCATTCGACCACAGCGGCTTGCCGGTGCTGGGCGCGAGGCGGTGCAACTCGGTGCCGTAGGTCCGTTGCACGGCGACGAGGACGGCCCCGTCGAACACACGCACGGCCGGGGCACGGCCGATGCCGCTGCTTTCGCCGGGGAAGTCGCGGACCCAGTCGGTCGGGCCGGTCGCGTCGCTCCGCGCGCTGACCCTCAGCGGGCCGTTGGGGAAGATGACCCGCGCCCCGTCCGTCGCGGGCGGGCCGGACCAGCCGGAAACGGACGGGTTCGCGGTCGGGATCGCGGTGCCACTGTCCGGATCGATGACGACGCGCGTGCCGTCGGTGCGGTGGGCGTAGACGGCGCGCGGCGTGCCGAGCAGGTGCGGGGCGAACGCCGGCGCGGAATCGACCGCCCGGCGGGTCAGCCGGGCGCGGAGCTGCGAGTCGAGTTGCCACGCCGGTTTGCCGGTGTCCACGTCCAGCGCGACGAGGGCGTGTTCGCCGAGCAGCACGACCACCCGGCTGCCCGCCAGCGCGACGGTGGTGACGGTGAAATCCGGCAGCGAGAACCGCCAGTTCGCCCGGCCCGTCTTCGCGTCGAAGCAGCCGACCGCCTCCGCCGCCAGCGCGATCAGCTTGCCGTCGGTCGTCAGCACTCCCCGCGCGAACGGCGCTTCGGGGTCGAGCGGAGTTCGCCAAAGCGCCGTGCCGTCCGTCGGCTTCACGGCGAACAGCGTCCGGCCGTCGCAGGCGAAGAACCGCCGGTCGGCTGGCACTACCCGCGCGGACAGCCCCGGCAGTTCCGGGCCGTCGGCGACGGGCCGAATCGGCCACGCGGCGGGCGGTAGTGCTACGGCTTTCATCCCGGCGTCGGCCGGCAGCGCGGGCGCGGCCAGCGGGTCGAACTCTGTTCGAGGCGCGGCCACCAACTCCACCGCGCGGAACGGCGTCGGTTCGAGCTTCACCCACGGCCGCGCGGCGGGGGCCGGTGCCGCATCCGGTGGCGTCGGGTCGAGGAGGTAGCCCCACAGTTCCGTCGGCGTGGCGACCAGCAGCACCCCGTCGGCGAAGGCCAAATTCCCGTGCGGGCCGGACTGCGGGTCGCGGAGGATCGAGCCGTCGGTCGGGTCGAGCGAGTAGAGTACGGCACTGGTCGGCCAGAGGATCCTGTCGTCGGACACCAAGCCGCGGCCGTAGGTGCCGAGGTGCTTGTCTTCGTGGTTCTGCCAGCCGGTCGGTTCGCGGTCGCGGCCGTCGGCCACGGCGTACCCGCGAAGTCCCTTGTTCGGCCCGTGGATGGCGGCGATGAGCCGATTCCGGCTGACGCCGAGCAGGTGGTCGATCTGCACGGCGGCCGCCGACTCCCACAGCTTCGCCCCGGTCTCGGCGTCCAGGGCGTACACGCGGTCGCCGTCCGCCGGGGCGAGGAACACCCGCCCGCCGTGCGCCACGGCCGGGCTGATGTCGCGGGGGGAACCGCCGGCGGGGGGCTTCGCGGCCGGCGGGTTGCGGAACGCCCACGCCCGCTTGCCGGTGGCCACGTCGAACGCCACCGTCAGCCCGGCGTGAGTGGCGTACACCGCGTTGCCGCCGGCCAGCGTGAGCAACTCCTGGCGGTGCGGGAACCCCTCGGCCTGGTTCGCGTCCTCGTCGCAGGCGTCGGCTACCCACAGCGGCTTGGCGGACGGCAACCGGTACGCGGCGACGGAGTGGAACCGGCGGCTGTTCTCCAGCCGGCTGAACGCGGCCACGGCGATGCCGTCGGTCACGAGCGGCGCGCCTTCCCACGCGGCCGCGAGGCCGTCCTTCGCCGGCGGCGGCACGACCCACGTCGGCTTCAGCGTCAGCGCGTTGGCCGGCGGGTTCGGCGCGTTCGTCGGCTCGAGTTCGACCAGGAAACTGAGCGTCTTCTTGCCGTCGTCGCCGGGCGCGGCGGTCGGCTGACCGGGGTTGCCGAGGCGGGCGTAGAGCTTGCCCCCGGCGGCGGTCAGCGCGAAGTCGGCGTCGAACGGCGTCGGCTTGGCCAACTCCGCCGGGTCGAACGCCAGCCGCGGGTCGTGCGCCCGCACGTCGTAGGCGACCCGCGCCGCGCCGGTGCGGAGGTGGAAGGCGAACACCCGCCCGGCGTCGGCCAAGTACGCGGTGCCGCCGAGGATCACCGGGTGGTGCGCCAGCGTCCGCGCCGCCGGCACGCCGGCCGGCTTCGGGCGGTCCTGGTCGGCCGCGTCGCGGGGGATCGGCGTCTTCCACTTCGGCTGATTCGGCAGGTGGCGCGGCAGCGGCTGGGAGGTGCGGCCGTCGCGGTGCGGGTTGCCGCCGAGCGTCGTCCACCCTTCGGAACCACTCGGCACCTTCGGCGGCGAGGCGAGCAACTTGGCCAGGGTGTCGGCGTACTTGCCGTCGGTGCCCGCCAGTCGGCCGGCGGCGGTCGGGTACTTCGCGCGGAACGCCGGCAGCTCCGTCGCCACCCGCTCCACGTCCCCGGCGAAGAGGGCCGCGAGCAGGCTTTTCGCCGTGACTGCGGCCAGGTCGCCGGCCGGCTGGGGAAATGACAACGCCGTGTCACCGACGGGCGGCAGCAGCGTCCGCCAGTACCGCTCGGCGGCGGCGAACTCGCCCCGCTCGAACGCCAGTTCGCCCAGCAGCAGCAGCGCGGGTTCGGCCGACCGGCTAACGAAGTAGCGGTCCAGGAGCGCCCGCAGCGGCTTCGGGTCGCGGGCCGTGCGGCCGGCGTCGAGCAACTTGCGGGCGGGTTCGTCGATGCGGTCGCGGAGGCTCTTGAGCGCGTCCGCCGGCAGCCCGGCGAGGGCGCGGTGGATCAGCCGGCGGGCCGGCTGGTGCGACCCGTCCACCAACTGCACGAGGTCGTCGCCGGAGTCGGCCAGTACGCGGAGCAGGTCGTCCACGGCGTCGGCGGTGGTCCCGGCGGACAGCTTCGCCTGCGCCTCGACGAGCCGCTTGCGAGTCTGCGCCGCCTCGGTCTCGCCGTGCAGCCGGGCGGACGGCGCTTGCGCGGACAGCGGAGACGCCAACAACAGCAGTAGGGCGATTCGGATCATGACTGAAGTCTAGCCGAAGTGCGGCCGGGTCGGGAGGTCCGTAGCGGACATCTCACGGCAGCAGGTCGGCGACGCGGACGGTGGCGGTCGGCATGCCGAGCGGGGAGACGGCTTGCGTGTCGGCGAACGTGTCGTGCGTGCGATACGCCGTCGCGGTCAGGCCGGCGGGCAGCGGGGCCGGGTCGCGGAACACGTGCAGGGCACGGCCGTCCACGTCCACCACCCAGTACTCGGGGATGCCGGCCGTCGCGTACATCTCGGCCTTCACCGTCAGGTCGTAGTCCCGCGAACTGTCCGCGATCTCGATCACGAGGTCGGCACCCGTCGGGTGAGTCGTCGTCCCCCGCGCCGACCCACGCACCACGGCCACATCCGGCTCCGGGTCGATGTCCTGGCCGAGAACGAGCGGCATTTGCACGCAGAACCGCCAGCCGGGGCCGAACGCGAAGCGGATCGCGGTGTCGGCCAGTTCCAGCGCGATCCGGTGCGGCGGGTTCATCGGCCCCTCCTCGAAAATGAGGCCGTGGATCAGGCTGGCGCGGCGGCCCTCGAAGAAGCCCAGTTCGCCCATCTGGTGGAACTGCCGGACGGTGTGCCGGTACGGCGGCGGGGCGAGGACGGCGGACATGGCGGTTCCCTTCGGTTGCGAACGACAGTGACATTGTAACCCGCCGGCTGCGAAACGTCATTTCGCGTGTGCCCCGGCCCGGTCCGCCGGCGATACTGGCGTAGACGCGGAATCCTTCCGGCCGTCGTCCGAACACCCGTCCTCTGGGGCGAGCACCATGAAATCCGTCGGCTGCACCCTCACTCTCAAAAGCAACGCCAACCTGACGTGCGACCTCGCCATCACCCTCGACGACCAGGGCCGGCAGACCTGGAAACGCATCGACTCCCCCCAGCGGCGGTTGCGGTTCGGGACCGCGTCCGGCAAGTGGCGGTTCGACTCGAACGAGGAGGAGCCGCCGAACGTGTTCCTACACTTCGGCACCACGGCGCTGATCGCGGCCGCGCTGGTCAACGTTCCGAGGGACTTCCTCGACATCGTGGCCTGCGCCCAGTCGCTGTCCGGGGGCGGCAACTTCACCACCCCCGAACGCGACCTGAAATACACCCTCTGGCTGGGATGCGCGTGAGGCGGAAAGCGACCGGACGCGCCGCCAAGCGGGACGACGTTTCCGGTGCGCATACGCGGGCCGATCCGACGGACGTCGGCGTGCGACTGGGGCACTGCAGCGACGGCCAAGTCCTCGGCGACTTCTGACCCACCCCGACCGGAGGACCGACCGTGTTCCGCGCGAAGGCGGACCTCCTCCAGAAGGGGTTCGGCGACCTCCAGAAAGCCTCCCCCGCCCAACTGAAGTCGAAGGCGGCCGCCCTGATCCGGCAGGTCTCGCCCAACAACTCCCCGCCGCCGCCGTAATGACCGCTGGTGGCACGACCCGAGACTCGCGCGCGGTACGGGCGCGAGTCTCAGGTACGCTCCGCGACGACCGCGACGGGCCGGCCGAGTTCCTTCGTCAGCACCACGAACCGGTGGCCGGCCCCCTTCCCCTTGCACTTCCGGCTGATTCCGTCCGCGTCCACGCCCGATCCGCATTGAACCACCGTGATTCGGCCGATGCCGTTCGCCGTCAGGTGCGCGTTGACCCGCTTGGCGTCCAGCGGCAGCACGGCCTCGACGCGGTAGGCGGTGAGGAAGGGCGACGACACCGGCCCGTCACCGGTGAACACCGCCTGCCCCGCTGTGATCGGCCGCAGTCCCAGCTCCGCCGCCAAGTTGCCTTCCAGTTCGGCCCGCACGAGCGCCCCCGCCGGGTCGAACAGGAACGCCCCGACGGGCCGCGCCACGTCCGGCAGGATGAGGGTGTCGGCGGCGTAGGTGTGGCGAATCAGTTGGACCTCACCCGGCACGCTCCGCGTGCCACCCTCTCCGTCCCGGAGAGGGTTCTGAGGTGATTGGCTACTTGGCGTGCCGTTTGGCGCTCCCCCGATTCCATCTCCCCCTTGAACACCCCCTCTCCGGGACGGAGAGGGGGCCGGGGGGTGAGGTCTTCCGGACAACAGCGTGGCCCGTCGAAAATTCGTCCGCAACTCGCCGCACCACAGCACGGATTCCTTCAGTTCGCCGTCCACCGAGACGAACTCCAACTCGCCGCCGAACGGCGTCACCTCGTCGCGGTTGACGCCGGGGGCGAGCTTGAACGCGATGGGGTACTTCGACCGCGGCAACAGTTTCACGAGCGACGCCGGCGGCGGCAGGTAGTCGTCGATCGACAGGAACCGCCGGCCGTCGGCACGCCGGCCGGGGTCGGCGAACGCGGCGGGCACGTCCGGCAGCGGGTCGTCCAGCAGGTTCGCATGCCGAACGCGGACGCGATCCGCCAGCCCGCACGCGGCGGCGTTCGCCTCGGCCATCCGCACCCGCACCGGATCGTTGTCCACGGCTTCCACCGTCCGCCCGTCGGCCGCGAGCGCGAGCGTGTCCCCGCCGATCCCGCAGCCGAAATCGCCGACGGCCCCATACCCCCGGAACCGCTCCGCCCGGTACGCCGCGATCACCTCGCCGGACGCCACCTCCAGGGCCTCGCGGGTGAAGTACATCCGCGCGGCGAGTCGGAACTTCCCGGCGGCTTTGCCGCGAAGGATCACCGTTTCCAGGGCGATGGCGGCCAGTTGCGGCGAGAATTGCTTCCGCAAGCCGGTCATCGCCTGCAAGTATGTGCTGTCGGTCGGGGCGAGCGCGGTCGCGGCGGCCAGGGCCGATTGCCCCGCCGGGGCGAGCAGCAGTTCGAACGTGTCGAGGGTCACGGGTGGTCCCCTGTCAGCGGTAGGTTTGAGTTTGCCGGCCCCCACCCTCGGCCCCCTATCAGGGGTAGGTCTATTCGCGGGCGTCGAAGTCGGCCTCGGTGGCGGTGAACCGGTCGTCCCGGTTGCCGGTTTCGAGGGCGTGGTCGGGCAGGGAAGCGGGTGGCGACCTGGGCCGTCCACTCGTACAGTGGCGTGTGGCGGGGCTTGGGCGTCGGCCGTGACGGAACGTGTGGCAATTCTCAGTCTGCGCGACACTTGTGCCACTCCTCCCACCGACCCCTGACAGGGGGTGGGGTCTGGGGAACTGCTGGAAACAATTGGCGCACCCGTTAAGGAGGAACAGCCGATGACCGCGACGTTGCCGAAGCTGCTGACGGCGGAGGAGTTCGCCAAACTGCCGAACCCGGCGGACGGCTCCAAACAGGAACTCGTGAAAGGGAGGATCGTGCTGATGCCGCCGCCGCAAGCCCGACACGGGGAGTTGCAACTGGAAATCGGGGCGCGACTCCGCGAGTTCGTGAAGCCGAACCGCCTGGGTTGGGTCGTCACCGAATCCGGCGTGATCATCGACACCGATCCGGATACGGTGCGTGGCCCCGACGTGTCCTTCTACAGCATCACTCGTGTCCCACAGCGAGAGCTGGGGTACTTCGCGATTCCCCCGGACCTCGCCGTCGAAGTCCTGTCGCCCGACGACCGCCGGCCGAGGGTGTTGGCGAAAATCCGCGAGTACATTACAGCGGGCGTGAAGGTGGTGTGGCTCATCGATCCGGAGACGAACGTCGTCACCGTCTACTCCGGCAACATGCGGGGCGTGGAACACCACGAGACCGACACCCTCGACGGCGGGACCGTCCTCCCCGGCTTCACCTGCCCCGTCGCCGACCTGTTCCAGTGACCACCGGAGGCCCTCCCATGCCGACCCTCTCCGACGCTCAGGTCCGCGCGTACCACGCCGACGGATTCGTGCTGGCCCGCGGCTTCTACACGAAGCCCGAAATCGACGTGCTGAACCGCAGCGCGAAGGCGGACAACGAACTCGACAGGCGGAGCTTCGGCCGCGCCGACGGCGAGGGCGGGGTGGTGCGACTGTCGCTCTGGAACCACCCCGGCGACGGCGTGTACGGCCTGTTCGCCCGGTGCGAGCGGATCGTCCGCAGTTGCGAGGAATTGCTCGGCGGCGAGGTGTACCACTACCACTCGAAGATGATCCTGAAGGACGCCAAGGTCGGCGGCGCGTGGGCGTGGCACCAGGACTACGGGTACTGGTATCAGAACGGCATTCTGCAACCGCTGCTGACGAGCGTGTTCATCGCCGTGGACCCCTGCACCCGCGCCAACGGCTGTCTGCAAGTGATCCGGAACAGCCACCACTGCGGCCGGATCAACCACGTCCTCACGGGCGAGCAGGCCGGGGCGGACAAGGAACACGTCGAGGAGCTGCTGAAGCGGCCGGACCAGTTCCCGCTGGTGTACGTGGAAATGGACCCTGGCGACGCGCTGTTCTTCCACGCCAACCTGCTGCACCGGTCGGACCAGAACACGTCCGACAACCCGCGCTGGAGCATGATCTGCTGCTACAACGCGGCCCGCAACGACCCGTTCAAGGACAGCCACCACCCGCGCTACACGCCGCTGGCGGTGGTGTCGGATGCGGCGATCCTGGAAGTCGGCGTGAAGCGGTTCGCGGACAGCGGCGACGTGGCGTGGCTGGAGGATCGCAAGGACCGCAGCGCGCGGGAACTGGAGCCGACGGGGTGAGGGCGACGCCTCGGTTTTGTTAGCCCGCCGCGCGAGCAAGGGGCCAACCACTGATGAGTGACTTCGCAACAGCCCACGCCCCTTGCTGGCGCGGCGGGCTAACCAGACGGCACGCTACCGGTCGCTGGCGTAGGGCGCGAGCAGCGCCTCGAGGGCCGTCTGCACCGTCTCCCATTCGAGCGAGATCGACAGCGTCATCCGCACCTTGCCGGCGGCGTTGGCCGGCTGCGGCTCGGCGGCGACGGCGGCCTCGGCCAGCGGCTTCAACTCCGGCGACCACTCCTTCAGGCGGCGGGGCAACTCCACGTTCAGGAAGTCGCGGACGTGTTCCAGCGTGTCCCCCGTCACGGTCAGATCGACGGTGAACTTGCGGTCCAGCCGGGCTTCGACGGTGAGCAGCGACACGCCGAGCGAGGCCAGCGTCTCCCCTTTCGTCCACGACGCCTTCGCCGGCAAGCGGTGATTCCCCGCCGCGACGAAGTACAGCAGCGGGGCACGGGGGACGGCGGTGCGGAGTTCCTTGACCAGCTCCGGCGGCACGTCGGCGGCCGGACCGCGGTCGGCCGGGCGGTCGTTGTTGCGGCGGACCAGCCGGCTCAGGGCCTCGTCGTGGTCGGCCAGCAGGTATGTGGTCGGTGGGCCGGGCAGCACCGCCCCCACGCCGTCGCTGAAGTTCCACGGTTTCTGCGGGCCTTTCGGCTGCACCGGCAGCGGAAACTGGAGCCGCTTGGCCCCGCCGGTGTCCTTCCTCACCTGGACCGTCGCCACCGAGTACTTGTCCAGTTCCTGCACCCACTCCGGCTTCAGGAGGCCGCCCTCCCCGGCGACGACGAACCCCTTCGGCTCGCTCGTGAACGACACCGCGATCCGGTCCAGTTTGCGGGCGTCGAACAGGAACCGGCGGGTGAGGCGGTCGAACGCGCGGTTGACCGGGCCGCTCGGCTTGGGGTCCAGGGCGAATCGCTCGAAGTACGCCTTCGGGTGGCTGACCAGCACGGCCGAGGCGTTGTCGGCCAGCAGATCCTCGATCGCACGGAAGGGCGACTCGACCGGCTTCGGCGGCGGCTCGACCGGCTTCGGCGCATCCACCGGGGGGGGCGTCGGGGGCGTCGGCTTGTGGAAGACGAGGAACACCAGCGCCACCGCCACCACCCCGGCCAGCACGCACCCGACCACGAGGGCCACCGGGAACCGCCGGCCCTTCGCGGCGGTCTTCCCGTTGGGCTTCCTCATGCGGGCGGTGCCGCCGACCGGCCGGGGCGTCCGCCGGGTGTCGCCGACGGGCATATTCTCCGCCGAAATCGGCTCCGGTTCCGGCAGCGGGATGGCCTTCGGGCGGGCGGTGCGAACCGACTTCGGCCCGGCCACGCTGCCGCCGGTGCGGGTGGCGGGCGGCGTCCGACTGGCGACGGCGGCGGCCACGGTCGAGGCGGCGGGGACGACGGACGACGTGCCCGGCCCCGTCGTCGCGGGGGCGAAATCGACCGCCTCGTACCGCGCCGACCGCTGGCTGCCGCCCGCCGCCGCGCCGGCGGACGGGGCGAACAAATCGAACCGGTCGCCGTTCGGCGTGTACGGGGCGATGGCGAGGGCGGCCGCGGCGGCCGTCGGGGTGCGATCCGACACCCGCTTGGCGGTCATGTCGGCCAGCACGCGGGCCAGCGCCGCCGGCACCGACGGGACCAGCTTCCGCACGTCCGGGAACGGGTCCAACTGGTGCTTGATGAGCTTCTCGACCGGCGTCCCGTCGGGGTACGGTGCCTTGGCGGTCATCAGGTAGTACAGCGTGCAGCCGAGGCTGTAAATGTCCGCCTGCGGCGTCACCGTGCTGGAGTTCTTCGCCTGCTCCGGCGACATGTAATCCGGCGTGCCGACGACCGTCCCGTCGCGGGTCAGGTCGGGCTGCCCGTCGTCCTCCTCCAGGATCGACCGCACCAGGCCCATGTCGAGGATCTTGAGCGCCGCCTTGCCGTTCGTGCCGGGCAGCGCCCGCTCGCCGTACACCAGCAGGTTCGACGGCTTGATGTCCCGGTGGATGAGCGACTGCGAGTGCGCGTGGTGCAGGCCGAGGGCCGCCTGCCGGACGTACTCGCACGCCTCCTGGTACGGCAGCGGGCCGAACTGCTTGACCAGCTTGGCCAAGTCCAGCCCCTCGACGTACTCCATCGCCAAAAAGTACCGCCCGTCGGCCAGCTCGGCGTCGTACAGCTTGACGATGTTTGGGTGGTCCAGTTTGGCGGCCGCGGCGGCCTCCCGCTCGTACCGCTTCAACACCGTCTTGTTCGCCATCAACTGCGGCCGGACGACCTTCAGGGCGACCAGCCGGTTCATCCGCAACTGCACCGCCCGGTACACTTTGCCCATGCCGCCTTCGCCGATCTTGTCCAGGATCAGGTACGGGCCGAACACCAAGTCGGCGGCGCGGCCGGCTTGCAGCTTCTTGTACTGGTAGCGGGTGAGGATGCCGGCCCCGTTCAGCCGCTCGGCGAGGTCGGCCGGGCGGCCCCCGCACTCGGCGAACGCGCGCTCCGCCGCCGCGACCTTGTCGGCCGAGTGCTGGCCGCTGTCGCGGAGGGCGGCGAGGAGGGGATCGACCGAAACGGTGTCCATGCCAGGGGTCAACGAAGTAGGGGCGCGCGGACGGGGTACGGTACGCTGATTCTACCTCTCAAATCCGCCGGCGGTGCCGGAATTTCGCACCGGCCAATTCCGCAGCGGATTCCGCACGAAACGCCGGCTTTCCGCTCGCGGGTCGGCGAATCGGCCGTTCGGCTCTGGCGGCGGGGCGACTCGGCCGACAGAATAGGGTTCCCGCCTGCCCCGTCCTCCGAGGGAACCGCGATGGCCCACAAGCACCCCCACCCTCCCGCGCCGGTGCCCGCCCCGGCGGTGCCGTCGGTCCTGGACGACGGCCCGCTCGTCCCCGGTGGGGAGTCGTCCCCGGCGTACCGGTGGGCGTTCAACGCCTTCGCCGTGCTGTTCCTGCTGCTCGTCTGCGCCGGCCTGCTGAACTACCTGGGCTGGTACCTGAAGGCCCGCACGGGGTGACGGGGATTGTCAGACGTGGCGAATCCGAAGTGCGAATGACGGCCGCGACTGTGCCAAACTCTTCTCCGTGTCTCTGTGGCTACTGATTCGCAGGTGAGCCGGGCTATCGGTGCCGGTCGCGCCGACCGAAGGTCGGC
>JAYUFU010000071.1:0-7599 GCA_043738505.1 Fimbriiglobus sp.
GTTGCCGACGTTGACGCTGTTGCCGATGCCGTTCCCGCTGTTCACGACCGTGTTGATGTTCAGCCCGCCCGGCCGGCCCCCGTTGCCGACGTTGATCGAGTTGCCGATGCCGTTCCCGGACCCGACCACGGTGTTGATGTTCACCCCGCCCGGGAACACCGGCCCGCCGCCGAACCCGCCGCCGAACCCGCCGTTCCCGACGTTGACGCTGTTGCCGATGCCGTTCCCGCTGTTGAACACCTGGTTCGAGGTGAACCGCGGCTGGGGGAAGAACGCCGGCCCGCCGAACCCGCCGCCGTTCCCGACGTTGATCTGGTTGTTGATGCCGTTCCCGCTGTTCGCGACCACGTTCCGGGTCCGCTGGGCCGAGGCGGTGTCGGCGGTCAGGGCGATGGCGGCGACCGAGGCGGCCAGGGTGAAGATGAATTTCCGCATGACGCACGTCCTTCTGGTGTGTGAGGGTGAGAGGCGGGGTGCCTCTCGGTGTCGGTCGGGTGTTCGACCGGCTCACCAGAGTCAGTGCCGGGGCGGGTGCGGACGGCACAGCGGGTTTCACAATTCCGTCTGCCTCCTGTCCCCTGCTTTCTGACCTCTGTTCCCTGCCTCCTGTCCTCTGCCTCCTGATTTCACGGCCGCTCGAACACGGCGCGGATCGGCTGGCACAGCGCGAACACGACGTACCGCCCCGTGCCGCCCCGCGAGCGGAACACCACCGGCCGGCGGTCGTAGGGGTATCGCTTCGGCGAGTCGGCCGTCAGCGTCGGGTTGCGGTCGAACGGGAACTCGAAGTCGGCGAAGGCGGCCACCCGCACCGGGGCCGGGGGCAGCGGCGGCGCGAGCGGGTCGGTCGGCAGCCCCCACCACGACGAACGGGCGTTCGGCAACTCGTAGGCTTCTTCCGAGAAATAGGCCATCGATTCGATGTCCGCCACCACGAACCGCGCCGCCCGGTTGGCGTTCAGCTCGGCGATGACGACGCCCGGCGAGGTGTCCGGGTCGATGGACGCGGCCGTGTTCACGTGCATGAAGCGGGTGCCCGGCTTCACCCCCAGCAGCAGGTAGAGCGGGTGCGTCGAGTCGTGCCACGCCACCACCTCGCGGTCGCCGACCCGCCGCGCGACGAGGAAGTCGGCCACCTCGTCCAGTTCCGCCCAGTTGGTCGAAGCCTCGTGATCGCCCATGAACCGCAGGGCGTTGGCCAACTCGGTGCGCTCGCGGCGGGTCAGGTCGAGGCGGACGCAAGTGCCCCAGTGCCGCATCCGATCCGGGTCGGTCAGCGGATGGCGGACGAAGAAGTCGTAAGGCACGCCCGGCGTCTCGATCCGCTCGAACCGGTCGATCCAGGTCCGCAGCGGCGTGCCGGGGACGGCGTAGGCCATGACGACCGACGTGACGGCCAGCCACGCGAAGACGAGGGCCGGCAGGCACCAGCGGTGCGCCGACCAGAGGGCCATCATGAGGACCGTCTCAGTGACGTGGACGTAGTGGAACCCGCGCTGGAGGAAGAACGCCTGGGCCGTCCAGGTCAGGTACAGCACCCCCAGCCCGCCGCGGACGTACCGCAGCCGGTCGGAGGTCGTCGGGTCGTGCAGCAGCCCGGCAACCCACCGGCCCGCCGTCCACACCCACTCCGGGACGAACGGGGCGAGCGGATTCACCAGGAACAGCACCGCGAGTCGGTACGGGGCGAGAACGAGTGTTAGCGCCGCCACGACCGCGTTCCGCAGCACCCAGCGGGCGGGGCTGGCGTCCCCGTCGCGGAACCGACCGGACCACAGGCGAGCGTCGAGGATCGCCAGCAGCGAGAGGACGACGGAGAACGGCAGGAACCAGCTCCACGGCGGGAACCAGAACAGTTGCCGTTCGAGCCGGAAGGGCATTTCGATGAAGGCTTTCCGCGAGTACGCCGGGTTCCATTCGGTCATCACGTCCCAAAAGTATGGCCAGGTGCCGGAGGTCACCAGGGCCGCGACTCCGGCCGCGCCGATCAGCCCGCCGCCGACGAGGTTGCCGAGGAAGTCGCCGGCGAACGCCCGCCACGGCCGCTCGTGCCGGCAGGCTAGCCGGCGGGCGGTGGCCAGCCAGACCGGGGCGGCGACGACGAGGACGTGCGGCTTGATCCAGACGGCCGCCGCCCAAAGGACGCCCTCGATCGCCCCGGCGAGGAACGCGCCGCCGCGCAGTCGCTCGTCGGTGCCGGCGACCGCCCGCCGGACGCGGAGAAACACGGCGAGCAAGGCCGGCAGGCCGAGCCAGGCGTCGCGCTGGGCGTGGACGAACTCGGACGAGAAGAGGTAGAAGCCGCACGCCCCGGCCACCGCCCACCAGCGGGTCCGGCGGGTGGCCCCGCCCCGAACGGCGAATCGGTCGAGGACGACGAGTGTCGCGGCGAACACGGCGAGATCGACCGCCCGCAGCGCCTCCGAACTCCAACCGACGACGGCCCGGACGCCGGCCAGCAGCCAGACGTAGCCGGGCAGGTTGGTGTCGAACACGTCGCGGTAGTGGACGCCGCCGGTCAGCACCGTCCGCGCCGCCACGTCGTACAGGCTGATGTCGCACCAGAGGGGCATCCGCAGGAACAGCGGCACCCCCGCCACGACGAACAGCACGGTGAGAGCGGCGGCCACCGGCCACGGCCGCCACGGCAGCCAGTCCCGCCACGAGGCCGGACTTGGGGCGACGAGCGGAAAAGTCGGGTCCGACATGAGGAAATCCGGCGCAACGGGAAGAATCGTTGGAACCAAACCGTTTTCTCGTTGCGTTCGAGAACCGGCCCGCTTAACATTCGTTTTTAGTAACGGAGTCGCCCGCGGGGTCGCGGTTTCGGACGGAAGCCGGAAAACTCGTCGCCCACATCCGAAGCGCCCGACTCGCCTCTCGCCCCGGTCCGGTCACTCCCGACCCGACCGCACGCGCGTTCTTCACCCGGACGAAGGAGCGATGCCATGTCCACCGTGATGATCCCCTCGACGACGGCCACGACGGCCCTGCTGTCCGCGTCCAACCCCGAACTGCGGCGGTTGGTGGTGCGGGAGACCGACGACGAAGTGCAGGTCAGCGGCCAAGTGTCCAGCTTCTACCTCAAGTCGCTCGCCCAAGAGGCGGTGCGGTCGGCGGCCAACGGCCGGCCCATCGTCAACCGCGTCGAAGTCCGCCGCTGACCGCCGGCCCGACTCGTCTTCCACCGGGGCTTCCGGCAACGGCCGGCGGCCCCATTTTCGTTTCAACCCCACCCGGCTTAATGAAAAAATCCTGAGCGGGAAACTTCGCTCCCGAATCCCCGCGCCGTTCGTGTACAATAACACTCACGCCATTTGATCGGGCTTCTCCCGCCCGTGAGCCGCGTCGCCGTTCGGTTGTCGGATCCCGCCTATGGATGTCACCTCCGCCCATTTGGGCACCTCGCGCGATGTCTTCTTCGCTCACCTGGACGCGGCCAAACTGCTCACCGACGACGAGTTCGCCCGTCTGGGCGCGGACCCCGCCGCCGACCCGCTGAGCATGGCCGAGAAGCTGCTCGCCGACGGCCTGCTCACGCCGTTCCAACTTGACGCCATCACCGCCGGGCGGCCGGGCGACCTGCGCGTCGGCAACTACGACCTGTTGGCGAAGCTCGGCGCGGGCGGCATGGGGACGGTGTTCAAGGCCCGCCACCGGCGGATGAAGCGGGTCGTGGCGATCAAGGTGCTGGCCGCCAACTTGTGTTCCGACGCGGCGTTCGTCCTGCGGTTCCAGCGCGAGGTGGAGACGGTCGCCCGCCTCGGCCACCCGAACGTGGTGATGGCCTACGACGCCGACGTGGCGGACATCGGCCACTTCCTGGTGATGGAGTACGTGAACGGCCGGGACTTGGCGTCCGAGGTGGAGAAGGCCGGGGCGCTCGAGGTCGCCCGCGCGGTGGGAATCGCCTGCCAAGCGGCGCGGGGGCTGGCCTATGCCCACTCTCAGGGGATCGTCCACCGCGACGTGAAGCCGCACAACTTGCTCCTGGACGGCCAGGGGACGGTGAAAGTCACCGACCTCGGGCTGGCGCGGCTGACCGCCGACGCCGTCGGCACGAGCAAGCTCACCCAGGCCGGCGGCATCCTCGGCACCGTCGATTACATGCCGCCCGAACAGGCCGTCGATTCCGCCGCCATCGACGTGCGGGCGGACGTGTACAGCCTCGGCTGCACCCTGTACTTCCTGCTCGCCGGCGTCCCGCCGTTCACCGGCCAGTCGCTCATGTCGATCCTGCTGAAGCACCGCGACGCGGATGTGCCGCTTCTGCGGCGCGTGCGGCCGGACGTGTCCAAGGAACTGGAAGCCGTCTGCGCACGCATGATGGCGAAGGCTGCAGCGGATCGATACCAGACGATGGCGGAGGTGGTCGCCGCACTGGAGCCGTTCGCGGAGCGGTCGGCCGTCGGCGCAGGCTCCCCGGTCCAGCCTTCCCCGGCCGCGTCGGTCGCCCCCAACCCCGCCGTGGGAAGCCCGCCCGCCGCCGTCTCGATCCTGGTCGTCGAGCCGTCGCGGGTGCAGGCGGCGATCATCCGCCAGTACCTGGAGGCGCAGGGGGTGACGGTCGCCGCCGTGGTCGCGACCGGGGCCGACGCTGTGGCCACCGCCCACGTGACCCGTCCGACGGGGATCATCACGTCCCTGCACTTGGCGGACATGAGCGGGGTCGATTTGGCGAAGCAGGTGCGGGCGGAGATGCTCCAGAACGCCCCCGGCGTGGTGGTCATTTCCAGCGAGGCGGACGCGGCCGATGTCGGCACCCTGAGCAAACTGACCCGCGTGGTGACGCTGGCCAAGCCGTTCTCCCCGGAGCAGTTGCTCCAGGCCGTGAACCTCGTCACCGGCCTGTCGGTCGCGCTGCGATCCTCCGAAACGGTGACGGGCTTGACGGGGATCAAGATGGGCGGGAGCGGCGTCCAGCCGCGACCGAAGTTGGACCGCGCCGCGCTCCGCGTCCTCATCGTGGACGACAGTTCGACCGCCCGCTTGCACGTGAGGACGGTGCTGTCCGGCCTGGGCTTCGCGGCGTTCGAGGAGGCCGCCGACGGCGTGCAGGGGATCGCCGCCGCCACCCGCCAGCCGTTCGACCTGATCGTCACCGACTTCAACATGCCGCTCCTCGACGGCCGGGCGGTGGTGAGCTACCTGCGGCAGCACCCGCCGACCTCGGCGGTGCCGATCCTGGTGGTGACGACGGAGACGGCGGCGGACATCGTGGGCGGCCTCCGGGCGCTCGGCGCGACCGCCATCCTCCAGAAAGCCTTCCCGCCGGCGGTGGTGAAGCCGCTGGTGGACCAGTTGTTCGGCGGTTCGAGCCACGGACGGTAATCGCGGCCCCGCCTGCGGGTCGCCCGGTGAGACGGCCCATGACCGATGTCATCCGCGAGTTTCTCCTCGAGACGATGGAGAACCTCACGCAGCTCGACACCGACCTGATCACGCTGGAGAAGGTGCCGGGCGACCGGAACACGCTCGCGCGGGTGTTCCGCACGCTGCACACGGTGAAGGGGACGGCCGGGTTCCTCGGGCTGACGAAGCTGCAAACCGTCGCGCACGCGGCGGAAAGCCTGCTCGGCAAGCTCCGCGCCGGCGACTTCCCGTTCAACCGGCCCATCGCCACGGCGCTGCTGGCCGTGGTGGACGCCATCCGGCAAGTGCTGTCGGCCATCGAAACCGGCGGCGACGAGGGGCGGGGCGAGTACGGCCCGCTGGCGGCCGAACTGGACCACCTGCGCGAGACCGGCGGAATCGGCGGCCAGTCCGCCATCCTCCCGGCCGGGTCGCTGCCCCCGGCCCCGTCGAAACCGCCCAAGTCCTCGCTCTCGACGCCGAACACGGCCCCACTCGCCCCGCCGCCCGTCGAACCCCACGCCGAGGCGACCGACGGCGCGGAGGCTCGCGCCGGGTCGGTCGCCGACACCAGCATCCGCGTGGACGTGGGCCTGCTCGACAAGCTGATGACGCTGGTCGGCGAACTGGTCCTGGCGCGGAACCAGATCGTGCAGTACGCCGCCGCCCACGAGGAGTTGCCGATCCTCGGCATCGTGCAGCGGCTGAACCTGCTCACCAGCGAGTTGCAGGCCGGCGTGATGAAGACCCGGATGCAGCCCATCGCCACCCTGTGGGCCAAGTTCCCCCGGCTGGTCCGCGACCTGGCGCTGGCGTGCCAGAAGAAGGTGCGGTTCGACACCGAGGGCCAGGGGACGGAACTGGACAAGACCATCCTGGAGGCCATCCGCGACCCGCTCACGCACATGATCCGCAACGCCGTGGACCACGGCATCGAGTCGCCGGAGGCGCGGGTGGCGCGGGGCAAGCCGGCCGAGGGGCGGCTGTCCCTGCACGCCTTCCACGAGAGCGGCAAGGTGGTGGTGGAGGTGAGCGACGACGGCGGCGGCATCGACCCGGCGCGGGTGCGGGAGAAGGCCGTCCGGTCCCGCCTGATCTCCGCCACCGACGGGTCGCGGATGACCGACGCCGAGGCCGTCAACCTCATCTTCTTCCCCGGCTTCAGCACCGCCGACCAGGTGACGGACGTGTCCGGCCGCGGCGTCGGCATGGACGTGGTGCGGACGAACGTCGAGCGGATCGGCGGCACGGTCGATGTCGAGAGCCAGCCCGGCCTCGGCACCACCCTGAAGATGAAGATCCCGCTCACGCTCGCCATCATCCCCGCCCTGTCGGTGTCGTGCGGCGGCGAACGGTTCTGCATCCCGCAGGTGAACCTGCTCGAACTGGTCCGGCTCGACGGCGACCAGGTGGCGCGGCGGATCGAGAATCTGCACGGGGCACCGGTCTACCGCCTGCGCGGGCAGTTGCTGCCCATCGCGTACCTGGACCGCCAGCTCCAACTGCCGACGACCCGCCCGCCGGAGGCCGACCTGTTCGTGGTCGTCCTCCAGGCCGACGACCGCCACTTCGGGCTGGTGGTGGACGCCATCCACGACACCGAGGAGATCGTCGTCAAGCCGCTCCAGAAGCAGCTCAAGGGGGTGACGGTGTACGCCGGCGCGACCATCCTGGGGGACGGCCGCGTCGCCCTCATCCTCGACGTCCTCGGGTTAGCCCAGCGGGCCGGAGTCGTGTCCGGCCGACGCGGGCGGACGCTGGCCGAGTCGGTGGCCGTCGTCGAGACGGTGCCGCTGCTGCTGTTCACCGCGTCCGACGGCACCCGCATGGCGCTGCCGCTGGCCGCCGTCGCCCGCCTGGAGGAGTTCCCCTTGGCGGCACTGGAGAAGGTGGGTCGCCGGCGGATGGTGCAGTACCGCGGCGAAATCCTGCCGCTGGTCGATGTTGGCCGCGAGTTGCGGCGGATGGCGGGGGGATCGCCGCCGGCCCGGAAGCGGCGGAGGCCGCGCCCCGCCGCTTCCGGCACCGCCCAGGTGATCGTGTGCGGCGAGGCCGGCTCCCGCGCCGGCCTGCTGGTCCGCGAGATCCTCGACATCGTCGAGGAGGAGTTGGTCGCGCGGGGCCGCCCCACCCGCCTTGGTGTGCTGCATACCGCCGTCGTCCAGGAGCGGGTGACGGAATTCCTCGACGTGCCCGCGCTGCTCCGCACCGCAACGGCGAGCGGCGCGGGGTGAAGGGCTTGGGTTT
>JAYUFU010000072.1:0-52017 GCA_043738505.1 Fimbriiglobus sp.
CTCAAGCACGACCCGAAACTGCTCCACGCCCTGTGGGAGCGGTCCGACCTGCCGTTCCCAAAGCCGCCTCCGGATGAATAGACCTACTTACCTGCGAATCAGTAGTCGAGACGCTCGTCTCGATCAGTATCCTGTCGCTCCTCGCCGCGCTGACGCTCGGCGGGGTGCAGCGAGTGCGGGCGGCGGCGGCGCGGGCGGAGTGCCAGTCGCGGATGCGGCAGGTCGGCCTCGCCGTCCAGAACCACCACGCCACGCACCGCCAGTACCCAGCCGGCGTGTCGTACCCGTTGTCCAAATCGGACTACCAGATCACCGCCCAGCACGCCGGGATTTCCTGGCTGACCGCGTTGCTACCCGGCGTCGAGCAGGACGCGGTTTGGCGGCAAGCCTGGACGGCCCACACCGAGCAACCGAGCGGCAACTCCCTCGCGCACGATGCCGTTGCCCGCACCGCCGTGAAGGTCTTCCGGTGCCCGACGGACGCGCGAACCGTCGGCGTATTCGACTTCGAGCCGACCAACACCTGGGCGCTGAACAACTTCATCGGCGCGTCCGGCACCGGGCTTCACGCCGACGACGGCATCCTCCACGCGAACCTGAACGTGAACGCGAGCGGGGTGACGGACGGCACCTCGAACACGCTGCTGTTCGGCGAGCGGCCGAGCAACCCGAACGGCTACCGCAGCGGTTGGTACTCGGGGTGGGGCACACTCCGCTACTTCGGCGGACAATTGATGCCGGTCAGCGAGAGTTGGGCGAACGCGCCGGCGCTCGGCGCGGGCGCGTGTCAGCCCGTCTCAGTGTTCGAGGCGGGGAAGTACGACTCGCCTTGTCACCAGAACCACTTTTGGAGCCTGCACAGCGGCGGGGCGAACTTCGCCTTTGCCGACGGGGGCGTGCGGTTCCTGCGCTACTCCGCCGCGGATGTTCTGTCAGCACTGGCAACCAAGGCTGGCGGCGAAACCGTTGCGGTCCCGGATTGACCCGTCACGCCGCCGGGTTTCTCGGCCCGGCCCAGCCAGCGGCACGCCGGGGCCGGAGGCGGCTTTCGGCGGCGCGGGCCGTGGCCCGATCAGATCACCATGCCGTCGGGGATGACCGCGCCGCGGGGGATGCAGACGATGCCGTCGCGGATGTGGTAGCGGCCGTCCGGCCCGTCCGCCTCCTGCACCTTCGCCGCGTTCACGATCCGCACGCCGGACCCGACGCGGCAGTCCTTGTCCAGGATGGCCCGCTCGATCACCGCGTCGGTGCCGACGTTCAGGTCCGGCCGGCCGACCTTCCGGTTGTCGTCCAGTTCGGCCTGCGTCTCGTACCCGTCCGACCCGATGACGATGGTGTCTTTCAGTCGGCTGTTCGACCCGATTCGGCTCCGCACCCCCAGCAGGCAGTGGTCCAGCACCGTGCCCGCCCCGACCCGGCAGCCGTCGCTCAGCAGCGTGCGGGTGAGGGTGGCCCCGTCGATGCGGCTGCTCGGCAGGTTCCGCATGCGGGTGAAGATGGACTCCTCCGGAGTGAAGAAGTCGAACGGCGGCTCCACGTCGCCCAGCGCCAGGCTGCACTCGTGGTAGCTGCTGATGGTGCCCAGGTCTTCCCAGAAGCCGTCGAACAGGTGCGACTGGATGCGGATGTCGGGGTTCTTCACCGCGTTCGGGAACACGTTGCTGCCGAAGTCGTGCGGCAGTTTGTAGTCGTGGTGCAGCGGGTCGAACACCTTGGTGTTCAGCATCTCGATCAGCTTCGGCGTGTTGAACAGGTAGATGCCCATGTTGGCCAGGTAGTGCCGGCCGAGGCCGCGAATGCCCTTGCTCTCGATCCACTCGGTCGGGGTGAAGAACGGCTGCCGCGCCTCCGCCGTCTTCGGCTTCTCGGCGAACTCCCGCACCTGGCCGCCGTCGTCGATCCGCATCAGGCCGAACCCGGCCGTCTGCTCCTCCTTCACCGGGATGCAGGCGATGGTCACGTCCGCCCCGCTGTCGCGGTGGGTGGCGATCATCTGCCGGTAGTCCATGCGGTACAGCTGGTCGCCGGACAGGATCAGCACCTCGTCCGGCTCGTCCCGCTCGATGTACGGCATGTTCTGCCGCACCGCGTCGGCCGTCCCCTGGTACCAGCCGATCTGCTCGTCGTAGGCCTGCTGCGCGGCCAGGATTTCCACGAACCCCTTGCCGAACATGTCGAACTTGTAGGTGTTGGCGATGTGCCGGTGCAGGCTGACGCTGAGGAACTGCGTCAGCACGTACATGCTCCGCAGGCCGCTGTTGATGCAGTTCGAGATGGGGATGTCGATGAGGCGGAATTTGCCGGCCACCGGGACCGCTGGCTTCGCCCGGCTCTTGGTGAGCGGGAACAGCCGCGTTCCGCGACCGCCGCCGAGGATCAGGCTGAGAACGTGGGGTTCTTTTGTGGGCATGTTGGGGTCTCGCGTTCGACCGCCGCGCGGGGAGGGATGGAGAAACCGCCGGATACGGCGGTTCCGGGCGCGGCGTGTGGGTTGTTATCTCAGCAGGAATGAAACCGGGCAACCGGGAAATGAACGGGAGGGGCGAAATTCGTCAGGACCGCTTCCGCTTGCCCTTCTTATCGGGTTTCGGCGGGGTCCGGAACAGTGAAGAGGCCCGCAGACCACGCGGATCGGAAGCAAGATGAAGGCAGGACCAGAACAGGAATCTTTTCATTCCGATCCTCTTCATCTGCGTCTTTTCCTCCGCGTCGTCTGCGGGCCTCTCCGCTGGAATTCCGCCGAGCGGCCAGCGTCACTTCCGCTTCTTCTTGCCCTTCTTGTCGGGTTTCGGCGGGGTCCGGAAGCCCTTGCGGGGGCGATCCGTCGGGTCCGGGCGCGGCACCGACGACAGTTGCCCGACCAGCCGGAAGTCGAGCATCCGCTTCTGGAGATCGACCCGCGCCACCTGCACCCGCACCCGGTCGCCGAGGCGGAACCGCTTCTTCGTCCGACCGCCCAACAGCGACCGCGACGAGTCGTCGAACGAGTAGAAGTCGTCGGCCAACGACGACACGTGGACCAGTCCCTCGGCCGGGAATTTCTCGGCTTGGGCGAAGAACCCGTACTCGGCCACGCCAGTAATGACGGCGTCCAGCTCCTCGCCGATGCGGGTGCTGAGGTGTTGCAGAATCTTCAGCTTCACTAGCTCCCGCTCGGCCGCCTCCGCCCGGCGCTCCATCTTCGAGCAGTGGTCGCCGAGGGCCACCAACTCGTTCTCGTCGCCGTTCGCCTTGCCGGTCTTCAGCCAGCGGTCGAGCATGCGGTGGACTTGCAGGTCCGGATACCGGCGGATCGGCGACGTGAAGTGGCAATAGTCCTGCGAGGCCAGCGCGTAATGTTCGTCTTGAATGGGCGTGTACGTGGCCTGCTTGAAGCTCCGCAGCATGGCGTAGTGGATGGCCGCGCGTTCGGGCTTGTCGGCGGTGGCAATGAGCAGCTTCTGCAACTCGAATCGGTCCTGCGGCTTGCGGATGGGGTGGCCGAGCAAACCCGCGAAGGCGGCGAACTCCTCCAGTTTCTTCGGGTCCGGGGCCGGGTGGACGCGGCGGAGGAACGGCACCCCCAGCCGGCCGAAGTGTTCCGCCACCGCTTCGTTGGCGGCCAGCATGAACTCCTCGATGATCTGGTGACTGAGGTCGTGGACGGCGAAGTGCGCGCCGGACACCTTGCCGTTCGCGTCGTATTCGAGGACGGCTTCCGGCATCGACAACTATAACGAGCCGCGTTTCAGTCGCTTGGCCCGAAGGAGGAGGGCGAGGTCGCGCATGCGGCCGAGCAGGGACTCGATTGCGGATTGCGGAAAGCGGAGTGTGGAGTTTCGACTGTCAGACGCGGACGTTTCCGGGGCATCGCTCGCGATCGAATTGTCTTCATTCCGCACTCCGCCTTCCGCAATCCGCACCAATTCATCCCGAACCTGCTCGTAGCTGAACCGCCGGGCGTTGCGGATCGCCCCATTGAAGAACTCGACATCGGCCTTCTGCATGTCGGGCGTGTATTCGATCCGCACGCTCTTGACGTAGCGCACCTTGTCTTGCTGTAGGCTGGCCAGCCCGTTGGAGATGACCTCCGGGAACATCGGGATGACCTTCTGCGGCAGGTAGACGCTGGTGCCGCGCCGGCGGGCTTCGGTGTCCAGGTGGCCGCCGGGTTTGGCGAAGTGCGCCACGTCCGCGATGTGAACCGTGAGTATCCAGTGGTTCGTCTTCGGGTCGATGGTCACGCTGACCGCGTCGTCGAAGTCGCGGGCGTCCACCGGGTCGATGGTGACGACCAGTTCGTCCGTGAAGTCGGTGCGGCCGTGCAGCTCGGTCTCGCGGAAGCCGTCCGCTTGTGCCCGCGCTTCGGCCAGCGCCTCTGGGGGGAACTCGTCCGGCAGCCCGAAGGCCCGGATCACTGTGAGCAGGTCCACGCCGGGTTGCGACAGCGGCCCGAACACTTCGGTGATGACGCCTTCGCCCCGCCCCTCCGCCGTGGGGAAGCGGAGCATGTCGATCTGCACCTTGTCCTGCGGCTTCACCCCTTTCGCGCCGGGGTCGCCGACGGACACGGAGTGCGCGAACACGGTGCCATCGACCCGCACCCGCCCTTCCCCGTCCTGTTCGAAGTAGGTGCCGACGAACGTCCGCGTCGCCCGCTCGACGACCCGCGCCACCTCGCCGGCGGCGTTGCCGGTCTTGCTCCCCTTGCGGGTCAGCTTCACCAGCACGCGGTCGCCGGTGCTGGCGTCCAGCTCCCGACCCTCGCGGATCATCACGTCGGGCACCGGCGGGTTGCCGGGCTTGGCGTCCGGGCGGACGAAGCCGAGACCGGAGTGCGTCCGCCGGTAGGTGCCGAGGACGGTGCCGCGCGCGTCGATGAGCGCCACGAGGTTGCCCCGGCCCATGTCCGCTTGACCCTCGTGGATGAGGGCGCGGAGGGTCCGGCGGAACTCCGGGTAGTCGTCCGCCGTCAGGCCCATCCGCTTGGCCAGCGCCTTCGGCTTCAGCGGCGTGTAGCTCGGCCGGCCGAGGGCGTGCAGGATGCGGGTACTCAGGTCGGACATGGGGCGGCACGAACTCGGGGAACGGGCGGATCGGGGAACCCAGGAAAGTATACCCGCCCCCGACCGTAGGACGCGAGAGCGGGGGCGGTGGTTCGCGGCCCAGGGCTGTTCAGGGATGGAATCTGGGGAAGATTTTTGACCACAAAGGGCACAAAGGACACGAAGGAAAGGCAGGAGAAATCAGGTGGTTCTTCCCCTTTGTGCTCTTCGTGTTCTTTGTGGTTCCATCCTCTCTTCTCTCTCTGAGCAGCCCAGGTTCGCGGCCGATCCGGACGCGAATCGTCCATCTGGGGATTTCCCCTCGCGCCGGCTTGACAGGGTCGGGACGGATGGTATTGGGTCGCCGCTGATTCGCATCACCGAACGCCGGGCGGTGTGGACGCGAGGGCTGGCCGAAGGATCGGTTCGGGGGAACCGACGGCACCCGCGCGGCCGCCGCTCCGGTTCGCGGACGACCCGTCCGGTTCGGGAGGGGGAACCGAATGAACCGCTTCCGCGCCCGGCTGCTCACCGCCGGCGTCGTCGCCGGACTGTCCGGCTGGCTCGGCCTGACGGCCGGCTGCTCGCCCCGCCAGACCGTCCGCCCGCAGGCGGCCGACGACCCGGAGAAGGACGTCGCCGCCACCGTCGGCGCGAAGACGGCCGTCGGCAACTACGACGCCATTCCCGTGTCCGGCGTCGGCCTCGTCTACGATTTGAAGGGGACGGGCGGCAACGCGCCGCCGGACGAGTGGCGGAAGATGCTGGAGAACAGCCTGCGGAAGCAGAAGTTCAGCCCGGAGCAGGTGAAGCAGTTCCTCGACGACCCGGAGAAGTCCACCTCCCTGGTGATGGTGTCGGCCGTCGTCCCCCGCGGGGCGCGGCACGGCGACAAGCTGGACGTCGTCGTCACCCTGCCGCCCGGCTCGAAGACGACCAGCCTGAACGGCGGCCGGCTGCACGAGTGCGACCTGACGAACTACGAACTGGCCGGGGCGGTGCGGGAGCAGATGTCCGCCGCCGGCATCCAGACCGGGAAGGTGCCGGTGTCGGCCAACCAGCTGATGACCGGCAACCGCATGTCCACCGCGTCCGGGCCGCTCGTCGCCGGCACCCTGCTGACGCCCGACGCCAAGAGCGCGGACGCCAAGCCGACCGTGGCCAAGGTGTGGGGCGGGGCCACCTGCCTGCTCGACCGCCCGTACTACTTCCTCCTGAACGACTCGGCCCGCCAGCCGCAACTGGCCATGGCCATCGCCTCCCGCCTGAACGCCGTCTTCCACGGCACCACCGACCGCGGGGCGAAGGTGGCCGAGGCCAAGGTGCAGGGGCAGCGGCCGATGGTGCTGGTGAACGTGCCGCCGGCGTACCGGCTGAACCACGACCGGTTCCTGCTGGTCGCCCGCCAAGTGCCGCTGGTGCCTCTGGCCGCCACCGACCCGGCACGCGAGCGGCTGAAGCAGGACTTGCTGCACCCGGAGACGGCGGTGACGGCTGCCGTCAAGCTGGAGGCGATGGGGGCGGACGCCGAGGACATCCTCCGCATCGGCCTGGAACACGAGAACGCCCCCTGGGTGCGGTTCGCGGCGGCGCAGTCGCTGGTCTACCTGGGCAAGGCGAACGGGCAGGTGGCGGCCGAACTCGGCCGGCTGGCGGCGGCGCACCCGGCCGTCCGCACCCACTGCCTGACGGCCCTGGCGTCGCAGGACGATTCGCCCTGTCTGGAGCAGCTCGCCGAACTGATGCGGAAGGGCGACCCCGTGCTGCGGTACGGCGCGTTCAGCGCGCTGCGGGCCGCCAACGACAGCCACGAAGCCGTGCGGCCGCGGCCGCTGGCCGGCTCGCCCTACGCCCTGCACCTGGTGGCCGCCGACTCCGACCCGCTCATCCACCTCCGCACCGACCGGCGGAACGAGATCGTCCTGTTCGGCACCGTGTGGCCCATCGTCGGCAAGTTCTCCCTGCCGCTGGGCACCGAGTACACGGTGTCGGCCGAGGAGGACGGCGGGCCGATCAAGCTGACGCGGGTGTACACGAAGAACGCGGCGGCGACCGTCGACACCAAGGGCGAAGCGGCGACCGTGGACGCCACCTGCCGGGCCGACGTGGCGGCGGTGCTGAAGACGCTGGCCGAGATGGGCGGCGGGTACGCCGAGGCGATCGAGTTGATCCGCCGACTGAACACCGGCGAGCTGCTCGCCGCGAAGGTGGCGGTGGACGCCGCGCCGCGCGGCCTGAGCATCCAGAAGCTGGCCCTCATCGCCCGCGGCGACCCGACCCTGAGCCGGGCCGACAAGGAAGTGGAGCGGGTGATGAAGGAGGGCGGCGAGATGGCCACCGGCGGGTACGACCTGCCGGCCGAGGCCGACGCGGTCCGCCGCGCGTCGGCCACCGACGCCGGCAAAGTCGAGGACGGCAAGGCCCTCAACCGCCGCCCCGGCAGCCTGCTGGGACGATAGCCCAATGCGGACCTCGGAACGCGGAATGCGGAGTGAAGACTCCGGGTGGGCGGTTGCCAGCCCGACTCTTCACTCCGCATTCCGCGTTCCGCGGTCCGAGTTCCGACCATGCTCACCCGCCTCGAACTGATCGGGTTCAAGTCCTTCGCCGACAAGACGCGGTTCGACTTCGCCCCCGGCATCACCGCCGTGGTCGGGCCGAACGGCAGCGGCAAGAGCAACGTCGTGGATGCCGTCAAGTGGGTGCTCGGCGAGCAGTCCGCCAAGGCGCTCCGCGGCGGCGAGATGGCGGATGTCATCTTCAACGGCAGCAGCACCCGCAAGTCCCTCGGCATGGCCGAGGTCAGCCTCGTCTTCGACAACCGCCGCAAGCAACTGAACACGGACGCCGAGGAGGTGCAAGTCACCCGCCGCGTCTACCGCGACGGCCAGGGCGAGTACCTCGTCAACGGCCAGCTCGCGCGGCTGAAGGACATCAAGGAGTTATTCGTCGGCAGCGGGGCCGGGCACGGCGCGTACAGCGTCATCGAGCAAGGCCGGGTGGACGCGCTGCTGACGGCCAGCACGAAGGACCGCCGGGTCGTCTTCGAGGAGGCGGCCGGCATCAGCCGCTTCAAGTCGAAGAAGGCCGACACGCTCCGCCAGCTTTCGCAAGTGGACGCCGACCTGACGCGGGTGCGGGACGTGCTCCAGGAGTTGGAGAAGCAGCTCCGCACCCTGCGGCTGCAAGCGGCGAAGGCGCAGCGGTACCAGGAGTACACCGGCCGCCTGCGGCATCTGCGGGTGGACCTCGGCGTCCGCGAGTACCGCGACCTCGTGGAAATGGTGTCGGCTGAAGCCGCGATCCTCACCGGCCTCCGCGCCGCCGCCGCCGCCGCGACCGCCCGCACCGATTCCGGCGACCGCGAGCTTGCCGCGCTGGATACGAAACTGACCGCCGCCCACGACACCCTGCGGGATCGGGCTGCCACCGCTGCCGCCGCCCGCCAGCGGATCAGCGCGAACGAAGCCACGGCGAAAGCGGAGACCGGACAGCTTTTCGGGTTGGACGCCGAACTCCTCCGCCTCGGCAAGCAGCGGGCGGAACTCGGCTACCGGGTGGCGAAGCTCGAAGCGGAATGGGTCGCCGCGACCGCCGAACTCGAATCGGTTTCCCGCGCCGCCGCCGAGGAGCAAGCCCGCGCGGACGGCACCACGGCCGCGCTCGCCACCGTCACCGCCCGCATCGGCGAACTGACGGCGCAGACCGGGCGTGACCGCGAGGCGCAGTTTTCGCTGGTGGGTCGCGCCGCGAAATTGCAGAGCGAAACCGGCGGCCTGCACGCCGAGGCCGAGCGCCTCCGCCGCGAATTGACGCGCAAGCTGGCCGAGGCCGAGCGCACCGCCCAGCAGCACGACGCCCTCGAATCGGTCCTGTCGGACCTGTCCCGCACCGACGCCGACGTGCAGCAGAAGCTGGCCGGGGCCAAGCGGAACCACGAGGAACACCTGACCTACCGCGACCACCTGCGGAAGCAGGCGGACGGGTTGCAGACGGAACTGGAATCGCTCCGCGAGGCCCGCAGTTCCTTGCGCGGCCGGGCGGACGTGCTGGAAGGGTTGGAGCGCAGTTTCGACGGCATCGGGGCCGGTGTCCGCGCCGTGCTGGACCGCCGCGCCGCCGGCGACCCGCTGCTGACGGCCTGCGTCGCCGGGCTGGTGACGGACTTCCTCGCCGCGCCGAACGACGTGGCGGCGATCATCGACCTGGCGCTGGGGGACGCGGCGCAACGGTTCGTCGTGACCGACGTGACCCGCATGGACGAACTGGCGGCGGCGCTGGCGAACTTGCCGGGGCGGGTCGGGTTGGTGCCGCTCCCCCACGGCGAGAGAGATCTTGGTTGGAACCCCTCTCCCCTGGAGGGACCAGCGGTTCAACTCTCCGCCCTCGTCACCTGCGACCGGCCGGACCTCGCCGCGCTGCCGGACCACCTGCTCGGCAACGTCTACCTCGTCGCCGACCTGACGGCCGCGCGTGTCCTCCAGGCCGAAGACCCGGCGGCGCGGTGCGTGACCCGCCACGGCGAGCTGCTGGACGCGGACGGCACCGTCACCGTCGGCCCCCTCGGCACCGGGTCGGGCATCCTGTCGCGGAAGAGCGAACTGCGGGAGTTGAAGCGGCGGATCGAGGAACACGACGGGGAAATCCTCGGCCGCGAGACGAGGCAGGCGACCTACCGGCGGCAAGCGGATTCGCTCGACGCCCCCATCCGCGCGCTGGAAACCGAGATGGCCGCGCTGTCCGGGGAAGCCGGCACCCTGCGGGACCAAATCCGCGACCAGCGGCAGGTGCAGCAGCAGTTGGCCGGGATGAACGACCTGCTTCGACAAGAAGCCGGGCTGATCGACGTTGAACTCCGCCGCGCGGAAACGGCTTGGACGGAAACGAAACGCCAGTGGGACGACGCCGAAGCCGACGGCCGGCGGTTGAAGGACCGGCTCGCCGTCGCGGACGCCGAACTGACCGCCGCGCGAATCGACCGCGACCGCAAGCAGGAGGAGAACGTCGCCGCGCAGGTCGCCCTCGGCCGGGTGAACGAGCAACTCGCCGCGCTGCGCGAGCGGGCCGACGAACTGGCCGCCGCGCGGGGCCAGCGCCACACTGAGGCGGCGAACCTGATTCAACTGGACCGCGCCGCGCGGGCGCGCCGTACTGACAGCGAATTGTCACTACTCCGCGCGACGGCGGCCGCAGCGGACGCCTACGCGGTCAAGGAGTCGGCCGAGCGGGACGCCGCCGCGCTGACGGCGGAGGAAGCCGCCCTCCGCACCCGCCGTGACCGACTTTTCAGCGAACTCAGAGAGTTGCGCGAGTCCGGCGACGAACACAAGGACCGCGTCCACGCCCGCGAGCTGCTGGTCCGCGACCTCACCCACCGCCGCGACGCGCTGACCGCCCGCATCCGCGAGGACTACGGCCTGAACCTCGCCGACCTGCCGGACGTGCCGCCGGCCGGCACCGACGACGACCCGATCCCGCTCACCCCTGCCGACCCCGAAGCGGTTCAGACCGAGATCGAAGAACTCAAGCGGAAGATCACCAAGCTCGGCAGCGTGAACCTGGAGGCGCTGGACGAACTGGCCGCCGTGGAGAAGCGCGAACTCGACCTGCGAACGCAACACGATGACCTCGTGGACGGTCAGAAGGGGCTGATGGACATCATCAGCGAGATCAACACCAACAGCCGCAAGCTGTTCGTCGAGACGCTGAACGCCGTGCGCGGGCACTTCCAGGAGCTGTTCCGCAAGCTGTTCGGCGGCGGCATGGCCGACATCGTCCTCGAAGACACGGACGACCCGCTCGACGCCGGCATCGAAGTGACCGCCCGCCCGCCGGGGAAGGAACTCCGCAACCTGTCGCTGCTCAGCGGAGGCGAGCGGACGCTCACGGCCATCGCCCTGCTGCTGGCCATCTTCCGCAGCCGGCCGAGTCCGTTCTGCCTGCTCGATGAAGTGGACGCGGCGCTGGACGAAGCCAACACCGCCCGCCTCGCCGCCGCACTCGGCGAGTTCCTCGACCGCTCGCAGTTCATCGTCATCACGCACAAGAAGCGGACGATGGCCGCCGCCGACGTGCTGTACGGCATCACCATGCAGGAGAGCGGCGTGTCCAAGCAGGTGGCCGTGCGGTTCGACGACTACCCCGACGAGGACGAGCGCAAGGTCGCCGCATAAGGTGTCGGCGACTCGCCCGTCTCGGAGGTCGCCATGCCCGACTTCGATTGGCCGGCGCTGTTCGCCCCGCCACCCGCCAACTTCCCCGCGTGGTTCGACCGCATCGCCGCGCATCTCTTGAACCGCGCCCGGTTGGTCGTCGGCGGCAAGGCGCACCGCCTGATGGAAGTCGAGGTCTATTACCACTCGGCGGACCACCCGGACCCGTTCGCCCACCGCGACCCGAGCCAACTGCACGTCGGCCGGTGGTACTTCCACCGCACCGGCGGGACGTATCGCGGCGGTAGCTTCAAGGGACTGGATCTTGCCTTCGGCGGCGGGTCGGCCCACGCCGGGGTGCTGATCCGGGGCCTCGAGTCGCCGGACGGCACGCTCATCGACGGCCCGTCCGTCACTGTCGATCATTTGCTCGCCGCCGCCAGGCATCGCACGGTCGCGTTGCTAGACGCCGCATGCGGGACGAACCCCGTTTGGCAGCCGGGGGCGCTGATGGGCCTGACCACGGCGGAGGACGCGAACCGGCCGATCTTCAAGTGCGCCCGCGTGGGTCTCTCGCTGAAGAAGCGGCGGTACGCGCCCGACGACCCGGCCTTCCGCTTCCTGTTCCGCCGCTACCGCTACCTGAGCGCCCCGACCCGCGCCGCGAAGGGCAAGCCGCTGATGGCCCTGGCATTGCTCGCCGACGACAAATCTCCGGCGGCCGTAGCGACGGCGACCGGCAGCCCGCTGTCGGCGGTGACGCGGTACGCGGCGGCGTTCGCCGCCGGCGCGACCGAACCCGACCCGTCGGCGTACTACGACCGCGCGTGGTCCACCGCCGACCTGTGCCGGCTATTTGGGGTGTGGAACGCCAAGTTCGGGTGAACCGTCGAGAACTACTTCCGCACGCTGAGGGTGAACGAGTGGAACGTCTGCCCGCCGGCGTCGGACACGGTGAGCAGAACCTTCGCCTGCGAATCCTTGAAGGCCGCCGGCACGTCCCACGTCAGGGTGCCGCCGTCGGCTTTCATCCCGTCCGGCCCGCTTTCCAGTTTCACCGTCACGCCGCCCTTCTTGCTCCACACCTCCGGCGGGTACGTCCACTTCTGCCCGCGGACGGCCGGCTTCGGCTGGTTGGCCACGAACAGGTAGTCGTCCCCCGACTTCTCCAGCAGCGACTTCAGCGACACCCGGTGCAGGTGGACCTTCTCCAGCTTGTGGTCGAGGATGGCCAGGACCTCCGCCTCCGGAACGAGGTGGAAGCGGCCACCCATCGACTGCCTACCCACATCCGCGTGCCGTAGTTCGTCGTGGTAGTCGATGGTCGGCGGGAGGCCGTCGATCCCGTCGAGCTTGAACCGCATCTTCGGGTCTGTCGCGAGGCCGACTATCGCCCTCCGCTTCTTCGGATCCGGGTCGTTATGGATCCCGTGGATGGCCGCGAAGTACCACGGCCCGCTGGTGGCGGGAGCGTACACGCCATATTCCACCTTCGTTTCGTCGCCGAGCCGCTTCAACTCGTAGTCGTACACGCCGTTGACCCCGAACAGGTGGCCGTCCGGCCCCGGCACCAGCTCCCCCTGGTCGATCCGCCGATCCGGGGCGGCCTTCGCCGACTTGTCGTCGAGGGTCATCAGCATGTTGCCGCCGCCGTGGTTCATCCAACTGTACACGCGGCCATCCGGGGACACGGACACCACCGTCCACTCCCGCCGGGCGGTGTCCGCGTGAACCACCGGGACGTTCGGCTGCTGGTTATTCTTGTACCGGGCGTCCCACTCCACGGGCACCTTTCGCTCTCGCATCGTGCGGGGGTCGAGGAACCCGTACCCGCGCGGGTCGGTGCCAACGCACCGCCCGCCGACGTACAGCGGGCCGTCCGACGCGCTGCCGATGGCCAGGATGCTGGGGTGCCCGCCGAGCGGGTTCCGGACGGTGAGATCCTTCTCCAACTTGTCGAGGTCGTAACGCTGAATCACGTCGGCCGCCTTGCCGTACACGAACAGCTTCGTCATGCCGGCGGCGAACAGGTCGTCGCCGTCGGCCAACGGCAGGTTCTTCACGATCTTCCCCGCGGTCACGTCGAGGACGGCCAGTTGCTTCTTGGACGGGATGCGGTAGAAGACGAACCGCCCGCCCCCGCCCACGCACGTCCGATCCACCACGCCCGGCAGGGCGAGCGTCGTTTTCTCCGGAATCGGCGGCGGCTTCAGTTCGAACACCCGTTCGGGCACGGTCACCAGCCCGCCGGCCGTGTCGGGGGCGGCGGCCCCGAAGACCGGCCCGGCAAACCCCTTCCCGTCGCCGGCGGTCAGCTCGAACGAGTGAACGACCTCTTGCCCGCTGGCGTCGGACACGGCGATGATGACGGGTTGCGGTGCCTTGAGGTCGGCGGGAACCGCCCACGTCACCTTGCCCGCGTCGGACACGGTCAGCGCGGGCGGGCCGGCGTCGAGCCGGTACTTCACCCCGCCCTTCTGGGACTTCACCGCCATCTGGTACTCGTACCCCCGGCCGGGCGCGGCGGCGGGCGGCCGGGAGGCGACGTACAGGTGGTCCACGCCGGACGCGGCGAGTTGCGCCTCCAGGTCGAACTTGTGCAGCACCAGTTTGTCGTTGCCGCCCGGTATCGTGACCAGCAAGCGGGCGGCCGGGGCGAAGTGGATCCGCTTGTCGTTGGTGAAGTCGTTCTTCGTCCAAGAGTCGG
This sequence comes from Fimbriiglobus sp., assembly GCA_043738505.1. Taxonomy (GTDB): domain Bacteria; phylum Planctomycetota; class Planctomycetia; order Gemmatales; family Gemmataceae; genus JALHQU01. The sequence continues at coordinate 13,887 of JAYUFU010000072.1, forward strand.
AGGCGAACGGCCCCAGGTCGCGGAACGTGTGCAGCGCGCGGTCGTCGCCGGGCATCCGCACCTCGGCCACCAGCTTCGCCTCATCCCCCGGCCATGACCCCGGGAACTGCGGTGGCCGCCCGTCGCCCATGCTGAACGACAGGTACAGGTGCCCTTCGGCCGCCGGCAGAAAGAACCCGCTGGGGCCGCCGGCGCGGGGCTTGTCCAACCGCTTCAGGTCGGCCGTGTACAGCCCGCCGCCGGTGAACACCGTCCCGTCCGAACCGGGCACGACGTGGGCGGCCGAGTCGCCGATGGCATGACCCTTCGCCCACCCGCCCCGGAACAGGACGGTGTGCAACCCGTGCGGACTCTGGCCGGTGTTCCACGCCCCGAACGCGGAGCCGTCGGGGGCCGCGCGGAAGTGCATCTGCTCCCCGCCGCCGAGGGTCGCGGATTTGTTCTCCGGGGGCAGGTCCACTTCCCGGAACGTGGCCGGGTCGAGGTACGCGACCGGGGTGCCGCCGCCGGTGCCCTTCTTGGCGTAGTCCACCAGCAGCGGGCCGGCCGACGCCGACCCCATCGCCAAGTGCCGGACGGTGCCGTCGAGCGGGCACGGCCCCGACCCCTCCTTCTGGAACGAGGTCAGGTCGTACCGGTCCAGGATGTTCTGGTCCGGGTAGGCGACGATCAGCTTGTTCATGCCGGCGGCGAACCGCACCGTGTCTGCGGAGAGCGGAAGGAACTTCGCCACCTTCGCCTCGTTCACGTCGAACACGGCCAGGAGCCGTTTGTCGGCGATGTGCAGGATGAGGAACCGCCCGCCGCCGCCGGTACAGGCGTCCGACACATTGCCGGGCAGTTTGATTTCCGACTTGTCGTCGGCAAGAGTCGCCGGCTTGATCCCCAGCGGCACCACGGCGGCGTACTTCGGCGCGACCCGCGGCGGCTTCGGCGTCTCCGGCTCCGGCTCCTTCGGTGGCGGGCTGGGCACCGGCACCGGATTTTTCGGAAGGGACGGCGTGTTGGGCACCCTCGGCGCGGGCAGGTTCGGCTGGGGCATGCCCTTGAAGAAATTCTTCTGCGCCAACTCTTCGGGGGTGGGAGCCGAGGGGGTCTTGGCCAGTGCCGGGTCGTTGGTGGACGTACCCACGAGCAGCGCGACGGCGACCGCGACGGCGATGCCGACCATCAGCACCAACGCGCCGACGACCGCCACGACGCGCAACGCCTTGCCGCCCTTCTTGGCCGGCCGGCGGTCGTCTCGCTCTCGTCGTCGGATCGGCCGGCGATCCTCGTCGTCGTCATCTCGCCGCCGGCGGGCGCGCGGGGCGTTCCCCTCGTCGTCCGCGCCGCTCCGTCGGAGAGCGATCGGGGCATCGTCCTCGGCACCAACCACCGGCTTCTTCCGCAGCACCGCGGCGGCCGCAATGGGCGTGAACGCCTCTTCGCAACTCGGGCATACCAAGATCACGGTCTTGTCCTCACTCGCAGGCACGCGGGCGAAGCACTTCGGGCACTTGACAGACGGGGTATTCATGCTCAATCCCTTATAGTTGTCACGACTTTCGCAGAAATGTTACCGGCGGTCTACGTTGGATGGAAAAAATTCGGTGTCTCGGCGTTAATTCTCACCTCTCCATTGTGGGAGTTGTGCGACGGTTCAAGGAGTAGCTCGGTTCCGCATTCGTGCCACGATCTCGCTTCATCCGTTCCTGCCGGGTCCGAGTCGCGCCTCCCGCCGGAATCGCATTTCGCTTCCCGCCCTCGCTTTTCGGGCCGGCGCACGCGCGGGGTCGCCGGGTTTCCCGACCGCCGGCGGGGGCCGGGTGGGAATCTTGGACGCCCCGACGGGCGTGACCTACGGTTGACGGGTTCCACGTCCGCCCCGTAGTGGCCACGCCCATGAACTGGCTCCGCGAAGTCGATGCCGAACCGATCCCCGGCTACCGCCTCATCGAACCGCTGGGGTCGGGCGGGTTCGGCGAGGTGTGGAAGTGCGAGGTGCCGGGCGGCCTGTTCAAGGCCATCAAGTTCGTGTTCGGCAACATGAACGACCTGGACGGCGACGCCGCCAAGGCCGAGCAGGAGTTCAAGGCGCTCGAGCGGGTGAAGGCCATCCGCCACCCGTTCGTCTGCTCGATGGACCGCATCGAGGTGGTGGACGGCGAGCTGCTCATCGTCATGGAGCTGGCCGACCGCAGCCTGCACGACCTGTTCGAGGAGTGCAAGCGGCAGGGGCGGCCGGGCATCCCCCGCGACCTGCTGCTGGGCTTCCTGTCGGACGCCGCCGAGGGGCTGGACCACCTGATCGAGAAGCACAGCCTCCAGCACCTGGACGTGAAGCCGAAGAACCTGTTCCTCATCGCCGACCGGGTGAAGGTGGCCGACTTCGGGCTGGTGCGGAACATCGAGCGGGCCAGCTGCGCCGGCGCGGTGGGCGGCATCACCCCGGTGTACGCCGCCCCGGAGACGTTCGCCAACAAGGTGTCCAAGCACTCCGACCAGTACAGCCTGGCCGTCGTGTACGTCGAACTGCTGACCGGCGAGAAGCCGTTCCGCGGGAGGAACATCCGCCAGTTGGCCATGCAGCACATGACCGAGCCGCCGGACCTGAGTGGGGTGCCGGAGTGCGACCGCGCGGCGGTGGCGCGGGCGCTGGCGAAAAGTCCCGGCGACCGCTTCCCGACGTGCGGCCAGTTCATCCGCACGATGATCGGCACGCACGTCGGCACGCAGACCACCCTGGCCATGCCGGTCGCGACCACCCCGGCCCGCGTCGGCCCGGCGGACGAGCGGCAGCAGCGGATGGACGCGCCGGCCCGGAGCCGCGCCACCCCGCCGCCGGTCACGCGGCGGTCGCTCGTCCGCTTCCCGGCCGCCTCCGCCGGCACGCCGGACACGCTCCGGTTCGAGCCGGACGCCGGCCAGTTGCGGCCGGCCGTGCTGATCGGCATCGGCGGGTTCGGCCGGCGGGCGCTCCAGCAGATCCGCTGCCGGCTGCTCGACCGCGTCGGCCAACTGTCGCAGGTGCCGTGCGTCCGGTACATCTACCTGGACAGCGACCCGGACGCCGCCGCCAAGGGGGCGTCCGGCCCGCCGGACGTGGCCCTGAACGGCGAGCAGACGTTCCTCGCCGGCCTGCAACCGGTGACGAACTACCGCCGCCGGCAGCTCGACCAACTGCTCGAGTGGCTGCCCCGCGAGAAGCTGTACTCGATCCCGCGGTCGCTCCGGGTGGACGGCAGCCGGGCGCTCGGCCGGCTGGCCTTCAGCGACCACTACCTGCGGTTCGTCGCCCGCGTCCGGCACGAGCTGCAAGTCTGCGCGCACCCGGAGGCGCTCCAGCAGTCGGCCGACCACACCGGCCTGTCGGTGCGGACCAAGCTGCCCGCCGTCTACCTCTTCGTGTCGGCCAGCGGCGGCACCAGCGGCATGACGGTAGATGTCGGTCACGCCGTCCGCAAGGCCCTGGAAAAGCTGAACATGACGGCGGCCACCGTCACCTGCTTCGTCCTGACCGGCGCGCCGGGCGACCCGAACTCGCCGCCGGAGGAGCTGGCCAACATCTTCGCCAGCCTGACCGAACTGAACCACTACGCCGACCCGGACGTGACCTTCGCCGCCCGGTACGGCGGGCCGGAGGGGCCGCTGACCGAGGCGCAGGGGCTGCCCTTCACCGCGACGTACCTGCTGCCGATGGCGGAGCGAACGGGGGCCGCCATCCGCGACACGCTCAGCCACCTGGCCGGGTACGTCAGCTACGACCTGACGACGGCGCTGGGCAGCGGCCTGGAAGTGGTGCGGCAGACGCCGCCGGCCGTCGGGCGGACGCCGTTCCGCGGGTTCGGCACGTTCGGCGTCTGGTACCCGCGCGGGCTGCTGCTGCGGAGCGCCGCCCGCCAGATGTGCATCGACCTCGTCCGCGCCTGGGCGTCCGGGGTGCCGGCCCTGCCGTCGTCCGCCGAACACCTGCTCGACGGCATCCTCGCCGACCGCCGGCTGACGCCCGAACCGGTCCAGCAGTTCATCGCCGACGAATCCGCGACCAAGGGCGACGGCCACCCGTTGAACCGGCTGGCCGGGTGGCTGAACGAAGCCACCGCTCAGGCCGACTCGCTCGGCAAGCGGGGCGACCCGGTGTCGTGGGCGGTCGGCGTGTGGGACACCGCCCGCGACTGGCTGGGCACCGAGCCGACCAGCGAGGCGGACAGCGCCTTCCGCCGCGGCCGGCTGAGCAAGGCGCTCGACCAGGGCCTCCGCCGCGCCATCGAAGCGTGGGACAACGAGCTGACCGCCCGCCTGCACGCGCTGGAGGAAATCCCCGGCCCGCGACTGGGGGCGGCCGCCGTGGTGCTGGAACGGCTCATCGAGACGGCGGCCGGGGCCATCGACACGATGGAGCGGAAGCAGGAGGAGATCGCCCCCAAGCGAGAGCAGGCGAAGCTGGACGTGCAGCTCGCGCTGGCGGCCCTCCAGGGGGTCGGCGGGTCGTTCAGCCTGTTCGGCAACCGCACGGCGAAATCCGTCCGTACCGTCGCCGACAAGGTGCGGGCGTTCGTGGACCTGCGGGTGGTCGAGGACTTGACGCACGCCGCCGCCCAGTTCTACCGCCGCCTCTGGACGCGATTCGACGGGATGCACCGCGACATCCTGACCGCCCGCGACCGGCTGGCGGCGCTGGCCGAACTGATGGAAGCGCCGATCATGCTCGGCAGCTCCGGGTCGCAGCACGGCGGCAAGGAGGTCGGCGAGGAGACGACGCAGAGCAGCATCCAGGCGTCGAACACCATGCGGGTGGTGCTGCCCAACGGCGAGAACCACCTCGATCGGTCGGCCGCCGACATGTTGCAAAAGATTTCCCAGGACTCGCTGGTGGCCCTGGAGGACGTGCTGACGAAGGTGGTGCTGTCGCCGCGCGGCGGGCTGGTCGTGCTGGCCAACTCGACGAACGACCTGTCCCAACCGCTGGCCAACCCGCTCATCGACCAGGCTACCGCGTATTTGGCCAACCTGCTCCCCGGCGAGGACGTGACCGCCGTCGAGTTCTCGGCCGCCCGCAACGACCCGGCCGAACTGACCCGCCGCGTGCAGAGCTACCTACGGGCCGCCGCCCCGATGACGGGCGGGCCGGTCGAGGAGGAGCGGACGTTCCTGCTGTACCCGGACACCGAACCCGGCCGGCGGTACGCCGACGCCGTCCGCGCCGTCTGCCCGGAGGCGTACCCCGTGCCCATCCGCGGGGCCGGCACCGACCTGCTCTTCTGCCGCGAACTCGGCGGCCTCCGCGCGGCGGACCTGTTCCGCCAGCTGGAGCCGTGCTGGGACGCCTACCAGCAGTCGGCCGAACACGTCCTGCGCAGCCCGCACTCGCGGTACGACGTGACCGAGTGGCTGCCCCTGGTGGAGTGACGGCCGGCGACACGAAGGGGAAGGGCGGTCAGCCGCGACACGAAGGGGAGCGGGTCATTTCGCGGACGTGAAGCAGACACTCACGGTCACGAATCGGAGGCGTTCGCCACGCCGTCCGTTCGGTTGCCGGATTCGCTTCGCATCCAATCCGATCCAAATGCCATTGGCTGTGACCAAGTTCACGGTCGTTCTCCCGTCAATGTGCGTCTTGGCGGGTTCGAGTCATTCGGCGTCCCTCCGGGACTCTTGCATTTTCGCTCCGGTTCCAGGGGTTCGGCTCGCTGCGCTCGTTTTCCCCGGGCGACCCGCACCCCGCACCTCCGGTGCGGAATCCTCGGACAGCCGACGAGTTCCCGTCACCAACTGTGTGAACAGCGCCGGGTTTAAGTCCCGATCCGCAGCAGCACCTTGCCGCCGCGCGCCGCCGAGGCCGCGTGTCGCACGGCGTCGGCCACGCGGTCGAGCGGGTATTCGGCGGCGACCTCGGTGGTCAGTACGCCCTCCCGTAGCAGCACGCGAATCCGCCGGATCAGCCGGAGCATGGTGAACACGCCCTGCCGTTTGGCCCACCCGCCCAGCCAGAAGCCGTGGACGCTCTTGCCACCGGTCATGAGCAGTCGCGGTTCGAGCGTGATCGGCTCCCCCGACAGCGTGCCGTAGAGCAGGCACTGACCGTCGGCCGCCAGGGACTGGATGACGCCGGTGCCGGTCGCCCCGCCGACGGGGTCGATGGCGTACTTCACCCCGCCGGCGGAGTGCGCCCGTACTTGGTCCGGGATCGGCCCGTCGCCCTCAACCAGCACCACGTCCGCGCCGAGTTTCTTCAACTCCTCCACCTGTTCGCGGCGGCGGACGAGGTTGAGCGTTTTGAACCCGAACTTCTTGCCGAGGCGGATGACCATCTTGCCGAGTTCGCCACCGGCCGCGGATTGCAGCAGCCACGCGCCGGCCGGCACTTTCAGGATGTGTTGCGTCATCACCAGCGCGCTAGCCGGGTTGACGAAGAAGCTGGCGGCCTGTGCGTCCGGGATGTCGGCCGGCACCGGGATGACTTGCCGGGCGGAGGTGACGGCGTACTCGCCCCAGTTGCCGCGCGTGTCGTTCAGCACGGCGACGCGCTTGCCCTTCCGCAGCCAGCCGAGGAACCCGCCGCCGCTGGCCTCGACGACGCCGACGCCCTCGAATCCCGGCGTCGCCGGCAGCGCGTCCGGCGAGAGGCCGTACTTGCCGGCGACGTACATGAGGTCGGACGGGTTCACGGGGCTGGCGATCATGCGCACCAGCACCTGCCCCCGCGCCGGCACCGGCTTGGGGATGTCGCGGACGGCGAGGACCTCGGCGGGGTCGCCGAACCGGTCGAACTGAACCGCTTTCATGAGGGAGAGTTCCAAGGTCGGAAGACAGGGACGGCCAGAACTGTCGGCGGGTTTTGAGGATCCGAACCGAACGCCCTCACCGGCGCTTGGCGTCGCGTTTCCGCCGCGCGTTGTCGGCCGCGTTCCGCCGTAGCGTGGCGAGGATTCGCTGGGCCTCCGCGATCGCGCTTCGGCCCTCTTGGCTGACCGCGGTGCCCTGCGCGAGCAAGACTTGCCGGGCCTTCAGCAGGTGTTCCATCTCCTCCCGCACCTTGTCCGGGTCGGGGAATGGGAGCCGCGGCTCGACGTGGCTACGGACGATCTCCTCCAGCCGTTTGCGTTCGGGCGCGGCCTGGGCCCAGGTGGCGCGGTGGATGAATTCGCGGACCTTCGGCATGGCATAATGTATGCGACTCTTGGCCGAGTTCCATTGCCCGACATCGAGCTGCGAGGCGTGCTGTTTTTCCTCGACCGTCAACGACTGCCGATAAGCCCGTTCCATTTCGGAGAGCACGCCGTTGAGGTTCAGGCGGGCACCGTCGACGTTCGCCTCGATCCCCAGGATGGTCTTCCAGAGGGCGTCGAGCGCTTGCCACTTTTCCAGCGGGACCGCGTGTTCGCCGCTCGCGGCGGGGTCGGGCGTGGAGGCCGACGGATTTGGATCGGAAGGGTTCACTCCGCACCTCCGGGACTTGAGAATGCGATCATTCTCCGGCGGCACCGGGGGCGCTGCAAGGGGCAGCGGGCAGTTCGTCGCGATGGGGGTTTGGCTGGCGGTTGGACTTCAGGGTGGCCGAATTTGTTAGCCCGACGCGCCAGCGAGGGGCGAATCGCTTGAGGGCCGAGGGTGACACGACTCCCGTCACTCCACGCCCCTCGCTGGCGCGTCGGGCTAACAAGACGACTGGAGCTACGCCACCACGCGGTTGCGGCCGCCGCGCTTGGCCTTGTACAGGTTGTCGTCGGCGTGCTTCAGCAGCTGCTCCGCCGAGATCGCCTCGTCGCGGTCGATGGACGCCAAGCCCAGGCTGATCGTCACCGGAATGGGCATGCTCTCGAACCAGAACGGCTTCTCGGCCACCCCCACCCGCAGCCGCTCGGCCACCTCCAGCGCCTGGTCCTGGTTCGTCTCCACGAGGACGAGGGCGAACTCCTCGCCGCCGTACCGGGCGAACAGGTCCTCGCGGCGAACCGTGTGGCGGATGCGGTTGCTCAGTTCCCGCAGGACGTAGTCCCCGCACAGGTGGCCGAACTGGTCGTTCACCGCCTTGAACTTGTCCAGGTCGAACATGAGGATCGACAGCGGCCGCTGGTGCCGCTGCGACCGGGCCACCTCGCGGTCGAGGAACTCGACCAGGTACCGGTGGTTGTGGATCTGCGTCAGGCCGTCGATGATGGTGAGGCGGTAGATCTCCTCGTGGTACTCGGCCTCGATGTTGCCGCCGGCCAGGAACCGGTAGATGGCGTTGCCGATGCGGATGTAGTCGCCGTCCTGGAGCAGGTACGCGCCGCGCGTCGGCTGGTCGTTGACGAACGTGCCGTTCAGGCTCTTGGTGTCGGTCAGGTAGAAGCCGGCCGGGTTGGACTCGATGCGGGCGTGGTTCCGCGAGCAGGAGTTGTCCTGCACTTGAATGGTGGCCGTGTCCGACCGGCCGAGGACGACCGCCTCGCCGCCGAGCGGGTAGCGGCGGCCCCGCGTCGGCCCGGACGGGTAGATGTGGACCAGGCAGGCGTCCAGGTGGCCGCCGGTCAGCACCGCCGCCGGTGTTCCGACCCACGTGTCGCCAACGCTCTTGGAACCGGTGCTGCTCATGGAACCTGGTGCCGGTCGTGCGGATGCCTCGCGCCAACCTTAGCAAACGATTCGCGGCAGTGCCTCCGCCGGCGACCGAAATTCCGCCCCGGTTCTTCCGTCCCGCGCGGAAAAATCCGCCCCGCGCCGAATTCCGCCCTCACCGCCCCGGCTGGGCCACGATGCCGCTGATCTTCGCCCGCGGCCGCGTCAGGTCCACCAGCACCGGCCGCTCCGTCACCCGCTCGGTCTTGTTCCCGCCCAAGTCCCACGCCGTCACCCGGAGATAGACCTGCGGCGTGGTCAGGGTCGCCGGGATCGCCCAGGAGTAGCTGCCGGTGTTCGCCAGCCGACCGCCGACGGCCGCACCGGGTTCGCCGGCCGTCACCGACTTCCACGGGCCGTTCACCGTCTCCCCGTACTCGACGAGGATCGGCTCCTTGCCGAAGTTCTTGTCCGCCGCCTTCCAAATGAGGACGAGAGCGTTGCGGTTCGTCGGGTCGGCCTGCGGCGCGTAGATGTCCACCGTCGGCGCGGTGACATCGACGTGGACCTTCATCTCCGGGGCGGTGCCGGACGTCGGCGCGGCGTCGCTCAGCCCGGCCCCGCTCACGGGCACCAACCGGAAGCCGTATTCGCCTTCCACGTCCCGGTTCAGCCGGGGGTTGTCCAGCACCACTTTGAGCGGCGACTCCTTGCCGTCGTGAACGCTCCACTGGACCCAACTGCGGCCGTCGTCGCGGGTGACGTACAGGACGATCTTCGACACACCGGAGACGCCGCCGTCCACCTGATACCCGAGGTCGAAGCGGGGCGAGCGGATGACTTGCACCAGCGGCAGCTCTGCGGCGGGCGGTTGCATCGCGCCGGCCGGACGCAGGCCGGGAGCCGGGAGAGCGTCCCCCCCCTGCCCCACCGTTCGCAACCGTTCCGGCATGGGTGCGGGTGGATCGACCGGCAGCGGGTTCGTCGTGGGCGGGAACGGTTCCACGGGCGTCGTCGCCGGCGGCTGGCTGGGAAGCGCGCTGACTGGCGGCGCGGGGGCCGGAGCCGGGCCGGGCGGGAGCGCACCCGGCAGTGGTCCGACGGCCGGCGGCGCGACGGGCAGCGGTTCCGGTCCGGCCGGGCCACTCGGCAGCGGGAGTGGGCCGTCGGGTTTCGCCGCAAGGACGGGCGGCGGAGCCGAGGCGACCGGTGGGGGCGTGTATGCGGCCGTGGTGTTGCCCGCGATTTCCTTGGACGCCGAGCCGGAGTTCCGGGCCTGGTCGGCCGTCACCACCATCGCCACCACCGCGCCGGGGATGGTCGTCTTGAACTTCGCCGTCCGCTTCTGGATCGCTTCCGCCGGGGCCAGTTGCCACTGCGCGTCGGGGGTCGCCGCCGACCGCACATACACCGCCGTCGCGCCGTCGTTCGGGTTCTTGTCGTCCACGGTCCATTCGAGCGAGATGTCCTCGCCGGTGCGGGTCGCGGACGTCACCTTCACCACCGGCGGCACGGTGTCGATGATGACCTTCATGGCCGGCACCACCCGCGACACGTCCGGCGGGTCGAGCCGGCCGTCGGTGTACTGCGTGACCATGTTCACCCAGTACAGCCCGTCGCCCTTCTCCTTGAAGAGGAGGCTGTCGGCATCCGCCTTCCGCGACTCCATGATCTCCCACAGATTCCCCTTGTCGCGGGAGAACCACAGTTGCAGGGACTGGATTTCCGCGCGGCGGCCCGGTTTCACCTCGACGGGGATGGCGAACGACTTCTTGCTCGTCACCTCGGCCACCGGTTCGGCCGGCGGGGTGGGCGACTGGCTCAGCCCGGTGGCCAAGCCGAGCAGGGTGAGAGCGGTCAGGTTCATGACGATCCCCCTCCCGAACGGCACGGCCGGCGCGGCCCGTCGAACGGTCGTATCGCCTGTATCGGTCGGGGCGGGGGTGGGGCTTGAGTTTTTCCGGCCGGCGTAGCGGAATTGCTCAAGTCCGCTCACTCCTCGTCGCGGCGGGCCGGCGGCTTCGGGAACATCTCCCCGCACACCTGATAGCGGAAGTTGCCGATGACCAGCTCGTCGCCGGGGTACAGCCGCCCCTCGACGACGCGGATGCCGTTGATCTGGACGCCGTTCGTGCTGCCGAGGTCGCGGATGACGAGGTAGTCCTGCACCTGGGCCAGCACGCAGTGCCGCCGCGACACCTTCTTCGAGTTCAACTGCACGTCGCACTCCTGGTGCCGGCCGAACAGCAGAATGGGCTTGTCGATGAGGATGCTGGGGCCGTCGGACAGGGAGAGCAGGTGTGCGGGCATGGGCGCGACGGCATGGCGGTGGGAGTGTTGACCCTCGTTATACCACGAAACCGCCGCGCGCGTCAGTCGCGGCAAAGGAGACCGATGGCCTCCCTCGCCTTCACGTCGGCGGCCTTCCACTTGGCGATCTCGGACACCAGCTCGCCCTCGGCCTTGAGCGCGTCCAGCCGCGCCCGCCGCCGCTCGGCCTCGACCGACTGGCCGGCCTTCGCCCGCGTCTTGTACTCGTTCACCCGCTCTTGGGTCAACTCGAACCGGCTCCGCGCGAGGCCGGCCAGCTCGCGGCCCGTCGTCCACTCGTCGGCCGCCGCGCGAATCTCCTTCACCGCCACCCGCTCGCGGTCGGCCAGCAGCGACAGCACCTGTTGCCGCAGGGCCACCGCGTCGGCCTTGGCGGACTCGCGGACCCACGGCGTCAGTGGCGGCAGCACCTCGGCGGCGGTGGACAGCACGGCCGCCAGCGGCGGGGCCAGCCCAATCAACGCTTGGCGGATCGCCTTGACGGCGCGGGGATCGGCGACGTTCGCCAGGGTCCGCAACAGGTTCAATTCGGGGCGGAGTTTCAGCCCCAGTTGCACCGCCAGTTCCACGTCCAGCGGGTCCGGCACCACCCGCACTTGATCGGCCGGCAGCAGCAATCCGGCGGTGCCGGGGTCGATGGCCAGCAGCGACTTCAACTCGCCGTTGAGGTGCTGGATGCCGGAGCGGAGCCGCGCCTGGGTGGCGAGCAGTTCGATCCGCTGCTTCTTCAGGTCGTGGGCGTCGGCGGGCAGCTTGAACCCCTTCTCCGCCAGCTTCTCGTTGACGGCCAGCAGGTCGTCCAACTCCGCGACGGTGGACTGCAACACGTCGCCCGTCAGTTCCAGTTCCAGCAGCTTGTAGTAGGCGGTGAGCGCGGCGGCGGCGGTGCGGTTGCGGACTTCCTCGGCGAGGTAGTGGGCGGTCGTGGCGCGGACGGTCTGGGCCATCGCCCGCGCGCCGTCGGCGCACAACCCGCTGTGCGGGGTGGTGGCGGCGTCCAGCAGGTTGGCGATGGAACTGTTCAGGCACGCCTGTCGCCGGCAGTCCTCGGCCGTAAGTTGGTAGTAGTTGGCCGGCGGGGGTGGCGGGGTGCGGAGCGGCGGGGCCGACGGTGCGGCGGAGGCGTCCACGGGCGGCAGGGAGCGCGCGCCGAGCGGCAGCACCAGCGGCCCGCCCCGCTCGACGAGGGGCGGCGCGACGGGACGACAGCCGGCCGCGACGGCGAGGGCGATCAGTCCGTATCCGAACGCGGCTCGCATACCCGTCCCCCTGCGGAATCCATCCGTCCGGACTTATCGGCAGACTTGCCGCGCTGACTCGCCCGAAACCGGGGAATCGGCTCAAGTTCGGTGAGCCTGGGACGGCTGGCGAAGCCGGGGGACAAATTCTTCCACGTGGAAAGAAAGTAAATGTGAGAATGCTAATGTCATGCCACCACGCGAAAGAGTGGGTCGAGGCTTCCGGCACCGCCCAAGGGTGTGGCAAACTTTAGGACGGCGGGTTCTTGAGGGAATAACGGGCCGGCGCTTCCCGCCACCCCGGCGCTTGCGGAGACCGCCGCCGGCCGGTAGGATTTCCTTCGTCCGGCGTCCGCCCGCACCCCACCGACTGCCACCATGCCAACCCTCATCCTCATCAAGTCGCCCGGCGGGACGCCCGCGCCCCAGACGTTCCCGCTGGCGTTCTCCGGCAAGACGCAACTGGTGATCGGCCGGCAGAAGGACAAGACGCCGACCGCCGACCCGGCCGACATCGTCATCGACGACGGCAAGATGTCGGTCAGCCGGCACCACGTCGGCCTGTCGGCGGCCGGCGGCCAGTACCTCGTCCAGGACCTCAGCCGCAACGGGTCGCTTCTGAACAACAAGCCGATCTCGAAGGTGGCCCCGCAGCCGATCAAGCACGAGGACCGGCTGAAGATCTGCGACTTCCTGTTCCGCTTCGTGGACGAGCGGCAGGGCGACCGGGCGAAGCTGCCGGCCGAGTTCCTGAGCGACCTGCCCGACCCGCAGGACGACGGCGGCACCGAAATGACCACCGTGCAGCACACGGTCAACCGGACGGCCGCCCAGGAGTTCCTGGAGATGCAGCCGACGGAGCGGCTGAGGGCGCTCCTGGACATCAGCACCACGCTGTCCAAGGCCATCGACATCGAGCAACTGCTGCCGGCGCTGGTGGACACCGTGTTCGCCACGTTCAAGCAGGCCGACCGCTGCTTCATCGTCCAGATGGACGACGCCGGCCGGCCCTACGCCAAGGTGGTGAAGGCGCGGCGGGGCGGGTCCGACCACCGGTTCAGCCGGACGCTGGTGAAGAAGTGTCTGGACTCGATGCAGTCGTACCTGATCAAGGACGCGAGCAGCGACGCGGCGCTCGGCTCGGCCCAGTCGATCGCCGAGTTCCGCATCCGGTCGGTCATGTGCGTGCCGCTGGCGTCGGCCGACGGCAAGCCGCTCGGCGCGATCCTGATGGACACCCAGGACATCTCCAAGAGCTTCAGCGAGGAAGACCTGAAGCTGCTCACCATCGTGGCCAACTTGGCGTCGGTGGCGGTGGAGAAGGCGCACCTGGTGACCACGCTCCTCCGGCAGGAGAAGACGGAGCGGGAGATCGAGCTGGCCAAGCAGGTGCAGCTCGGCTTCCTGCCGCAGACGGAGCCGGTGGTGCCGGGGTACGAGGTGTTCGGCTTCTACAGCGCCGCCCAGACGGTCGGCGGCGACTACTACGACTACATCACCCTGCCCGACGGCCGGCTGGCGGTGGTGGTCGGCGACGTGGCCGGCAAGGGGGTGCCGGCGTCCCTGCTGATGGCCAAGCTGAGCGCCGAGGTGCGGTTCTGCCTGCTCACCCAGCCGGACCCGGCGAAGGCCGTCTCCCTGCTCAGCAACCAGCTCCTGCGGGGCGGCATCGGCGACCGGTTCGTCACCCTGGCGGCCGTCATCCTGAACCCCGTCACGCACGAGGTGACGCTGGTGAACGCCGGGCACATGGTGCCGCTGCGGTACTGCCAGACGACGGCCCGGTGCGAGGACTGTGCCGGCAACGACGCCACCGGGGTGCCGCTGGGCATCATGGAGGACTTCGAGTACGAGTCGGTGACGGTCAGCTTGGCCGCCGGCGAGAGCCTGACCATCTTCACGGACGGCGTGACCGACCAGATGAACCCGGCCGGGGTGACGTTCGAGATGGTGGGGGTGCTGGCGGCCGTCCACACCGACGCGGTGGACGGCGGCGACCTCGGCCCCCGCGAGCTGGGCAAGAAGATCATCGCGGCGGTGCGGAAGCACGCCGCCGGCCGGCCGCAGAACGACGACATCGCGCTGGTCTCGTTCGGCCGGGTGGACGGCCCGTCGGGGCCGATCACCAGCGGCCCCCGGTCGGACGCCTGACCGCCATCCCCGATCCAGGACGACCGCCATGCCCGTCACGTTCCCCGACACCGACACCGCCACGGCCGACGGGTTGGACCTGTCCCTGGAGCCGCTGTACCACGTCGTCCTGCTGAACGACGACGACCACAGCTACGGGTACGTCGTGTTCATGCTGAAGGACCTGTTCGGCTACCCGGAGTCGAAGGGGTTCGACATGGCCTACGAGGTGGACAAGCACGGCCGCACGGTGGTCTGGACCGGCACCCACGAGGACGCCAAGTTCCGCCAGGACCAGATTCACGCTTACGGCCCGGACCCGACCATCGCACGCTGCGAAGGCTCCATGACGGCTGTTCTGGAGCCGGCGGAGTGAGGGCCGTTACCGCGCCGTGACGCGCGGAGTGTAGAATCCATACCGCACCATCCGCGAGGGGGCTTGCCCGTGGTCCGCGCAGTTCTCATCACTTCGGGTCTCCTGCTCGCCGTCACCGCGCACGCCGCGCCCATACCGAAGCGCGTCGTGAAGGATGAGGTGGCCAAGTTCTTCGCCGCAGTCGAGAAAGGCCGCGGGAATACGTCCGTCTTCTGGGGGTTGCCGCAGGAGGAGGTCGTCCGGGAACTCGCCACATACTTCGAACACGAATCCGGCCTGCGGCGGTCGATGTCGGTGACCCTCGCCGCCTCGGTCGGCCGGCACGCGAAGGAACCCGCCGCGCGGTCGCTCGCCACCGACGCGCTCCTGAACCACGCCACCGGTGCCGACGGCGGGAAGAAACGGAACGCCGGCCAGGCACTCGACGGGCTCCTCGCCTTCAAGAAGGCCGACTTCCGGCAAGCGGCCGGCGCGGCGGTCGAGAAACTCGTCCGCGCCGACGACCCCCACCCCTCGGCGCTACTCCTGGCAGGATTCCTCGGTCTGAAAGCGGTCGCGGACGATCTGAAGAAGTTGTCGGAAACGATCCCCGGCAAGCCGCGGTTCGAGAACCCGTCGTGGTCCGCGCATCTCGCGCTCGGTCGGCTGGGGGACGCCGCGTCCGTGAAGCACTGCGTCGAGCGGATCGAGAACGAACCGGATGCCGTCCAGCGGGAGAGGCATTTTCCCGAGCTGGCGTTCCTCCGCCACGCCGACGGGCTGAAGAGCTTGACGGGATTTCTGGCGAGCGATGCCCGACTCCCAGGCACGAAGCCCGCCGACCCCGGCCCCAAAGTCGCCCTCCGCGCGCTGACGGCGATGGCGGAAGTCGTCGAGGGGTTTCCGGTGGCGGCCGACCTCACGCACACATATACCGCCGAGCAACTCGCCGCCGCCCGCAAGTGGGTGAAGGACCAGAAGGAACTGAAGTGGAAGGAGTGATGCGGAGGTCGATAACACCGGTCCCTCCCACCAGAGGCTTTCCCATGACCTTTCGCCACTCCGCCGCTCTGCTGCTCTCCGCCGTCGCCATCCAGCCCGCGACCGCCGCGCCGGTGCCGAAGGCCGCCGCGCGGCCCGTCGTCGAGAAGTTCCTCGACGCGGCCGACAACGGCAAGGGCGACACGGACATCCTGCACACCGCCCCGCCGGTGGACGTGGTCCGCGAACTGGCCCGGTACTTCGAGGACGAGAACCCCGCCCGCCGCTTCCGCGCGCTGAGCGTCGCGGCGTTACTCGGCTTCAACTCGACCGACACGGCGGTGCGGCGGGCGACGGCGGCGGTCCTTCTCGACCACGCCAGCGGGGCGAACGGCGGGAAGAAGCACAACGCCCGGTACGCGGTGGACTCGCTGGTCCCGTACCGCAAAGCCGACTTCGGCCCGACGGCGGGCGATGCGGTGGCGAAGCTGGTCGCCGAGGCCGACCCGAACCCGAATGCGATCCTGTTGGCCGGGTTGCTGGAGGTGAAGGCGGCGACGGACGACCTGAAGAAGCTGGCGGGGCAGGCGACCGGCGCGCCGTCGTTTCAGACCGTGGGGTGGACGGCGGTCGCCGCCCTCGCCCGGATGGGCGACACCGACATGGCCAAGTTCTGCGTGGCGACCGTTGAGGGCGAGAAGGATCCCGTTCAGCGGGACCGGCACCTCTGGCTGCTGGCCTACACGCGGAGCGATGCCGCCAAGAAACTGCTGGTCGCCTACCTGAACAGTGACGACCGCCTGCCGGGGGTGAAGCCCGGCGACGGCCACAAGGTGGCGCTGACCGCGCTCACGCAGTTGGCCGGCACCGTCCAGGACTTCCCGGTGAAGGGCAGTCTCACGCACACATATACCGCCGAGCAGCTCGCCGCCGCCCGCAAGTGGGTGAAGGACCAGAAGGAACTGAAGTGGAAGGAGTGATGCGGAGGTCAGTACGTCTCAATCTCCTCACTGGTCACTCCGAGCGTGTCCGCGAGGATTTTCAGCGTCTTGCCGTGGGGTTTCCCCACTTCGCCGCGCTCGATCCGCGCCACCGTCTTCGCCGTCACGCCGGGGAAGACGCTTTGCGTCAGCCGGCGCTGCATTCGCAACCGTCGGAGGGACGCCCCGAAACTCTGCTCCGATTCCCGCCGCTGCGCGTGCAGCTCCTTGCGGTACTCCGCATCGGTCTCGTACAGGATCGCGTCGCCGGCGGCTTCGTACTCGCCGAACGCGACCGTCCGGCCGTAGTCGGTGACGCGCGGCCGCGAGAAATCCGGACGGTGGCCGTCGCCGGAGGGGTGGAAAAGAGAGAACGGGACGACGACCGCCGTGAGATCGGCTCGACGAAGTGTCACCGTTTGCGTGCCGGTGTCGGTGGCGACCGCGACGAACAGTTCCGACCGCAACTCATTGGTCGCCAGAAGCGCGGGCACGAGTTCGTCGGCCGGCAGCCAGCGGTATCTGGCGGTCTCGCCGAGAACAAATAGAGCGTCGATGTTCATGTCTGTAATGCTGGGTCGAATGCGAAATGGTAGGGGCACCCTCGCGGGTGGCTCGGTCCCCTCTTTGCTGCGGTCCCGCACACGGTTGAGCGTCCGTATCGCGCGGCGTCAGCCGCCGGCATTCTACCACTGGTCTTCGCCGTTCACCCCGCCTTCTTCCCCTTCTTCTTCGCCCCGGCGGTCGCCTGCTCCTCGCCGTCGATGAACCGCTTGCAGTCGGGCAGCGCCGCCAGGAACTGCGCGCCGTAGCCCTTGGTCAGCACGCGGGGGTCGAACAGCACCACGATGCCGCGGTCGGTGGCGGTGCGGATGAGCCGGCCGAACCCCTGCTTCAGCTTGATGCACGCCTGCGGGATCTGGTAGTCGAAGAACGGCTTGCCGCCGGCCGCTTCGATGGCCTCCAGCCGCGCCTCGGTCAGCGGGCGATCCGGCACCGCGAACGGCAGCTTCGTGATGACGACGTTCTGCAACGCCTCGCCGCGCACGTCCACGCCCTGCCAGAAGCTGTCCACGCCGAACAGCACCCCCTTCGGGGCCGTGCGGAACTGCTCGATCATCCGGTTCACCGGCTGGCCGTCGCCCTGACAGAAGAACTGGTAGCCGTTCTTGGCGAACCACGGCCGCAGGCGGTCGGCGGCCTTGTTCAGCATGCCATAGCTGGTGAACAGCACGAACGCCCGGCCGGCGGTGCGCTCGATGTACTCCGGCAGCTTGTCCAGCACCGCCGCCTCGTAGGCCGCCGCCTGCGACGACGGGTCGGGCATGTCGCGGAACAGGTGCAGTTCGGCCTGCGTCTGGTAGTCGAACGGGCTGCCGAGTTGCCGCGTCTTCGACCCGTCCAGGCCGAGCCGCTTCTGGATCAGGCCGAAGCCGTCGTCCCCGCCGGCGCTGAGCGTGGCGCTGGTCAGGATGACCGCCGGTATCTTGTCGTACAGTTGCTCCTTCAACGCCGGGCCGACTTCGACGGGCGCGCTCGACAGGCTCACGCGCGGCACGCGGCCCGGCCGGACTTCGACCCAGTAGACGTGCCCGGCGAGTTGCTGGCCGACCCACTCGCGGACGGATTTGGCGATGCCGATCAGCCGATCCGCCTTGCTGGTGAGTTCGAGTTTGTCCTCGTCCGAACTGTGCGTCGCGGCGAGTTGCGTCAGCTTCGAGGCGAGCTTGTCCAGTTCCTCCGACAGCCCGTCGGCGACCACACCCGGTTGCCGCACCCGGCCGGTGCCCCGCGCCTGGCTCGCCTGCCAGTGGTGGACGGCGGCGAAGAACCGCTCGGCCCCCTGCCGCACCGCTTCCACCTTCGTGATGCTGTCCGGGTCGCCGAGGGTGGCGAGAACCCCCTTGTGGCTCCGCGCGGCGATGAGCTGGTTCAGCACGTACTCGACGCCGCCCTGCGTGACCGACAGACCGAGGTGGTCAGCGGCCACGTCCTCCAGCGTGTGCGCCTCGTCGAAGATGACCGCGTGGTAGTCGGGCAGCACCCCGCCGCCCTGCCGCCGGAGGGCCAGGTCGCTGAAGAACATGGCGTGGTTCACGATCAGCAGGTTGGCGGCGAACGTCGCCTTCCGCGCCCGGTAGTAGAAGCAGACGGAGTGCGTCGGGCACTTGCGGCCGAGGCAGTTGCCGCCGTCGGACTCGGCCACGTCCCACACGCTCGGCAGCGGCTGGAAGGGCAGGTCGGACTTGCTGCCGTCGGCCGTCTGGCGGGACCACCGGCCGATCTGAATGAGCTGGTCGGTTGCCGTCGGGTCGGTGAACAGCGAGCCGAGTTTGAGCTGGGCCGTCCGCAGCCGGCGGAGGCTGAGGTAGTTGCCCCTCCCCTTCACCAGCACCGGGCGGAACTCCTCCGGCATGACCGATTGCAGGAACGGGATGTCCTTGGTGATGAGCTGTTCTTGCAGGCCGATGGTGTGCGTGCTGACGACGATCTTCAGGTCCGGCTTGGCGGCCAGCGCCTGGATGGCGGGCACCAGGTACGCGAAGCTCTTGCCGACGCCGGTGCCAGCCTCGACGAGCAGGGGTTTCTTCTTGGCGATGGCCTCGGCGACGGCGGCGGCCATCGCCACCTGCTGCGGGCGGGACTCGAACGCCGGCAGCCGGGACGCGATCAGCCCGCCGGGGCCGAGGACGGAGTCGGGGGTGTTCATGCGGCCATTGTGCCAGCGCGGGGCCGAAAGCGGAAGGTTGGTTGGGGCAGGGTCATCGCAAGTAAATTGGTTGAGGGGCGAGAACCTTCAAGCCCCATACATTCTCATTCCTCTGGAAGCCGATACGGATGCCAGCAGGACGAATGGTTCCGGTGTCGGCCCGCTGGACTTTCTGAAGCACGTTTGGTACAATCCACGGTGGTTGGACGCTTTTGCTGTCTTCCCTCCCCGCGAGTAGGAGCCGATCCAATGGCGCGTCGGAACAACGAACCTGAGGCGGGAACTGACCGAAGCAAAATCAGAGTCTTCTTCGCTGAGGTCGAGGGAAATACACAAACGATCCAAGACTTGATGCGGACGTTGGCGGTCGCCATCGGGCGACCTGTTCCCGCAACACCAGCTTCGGCGCGCCTCCCGATTTCGCCAAATCCCACCGACGTAACCCAGCCGTTTCCTGTGTTGGAAGAACAAGGTGGTATCATCGAGGCGGATGGCCAAGTCACGACATCGGACCAAGAGTCCGGAGTGATCCCAGTTGCGGTTCCAAGCCCGAGACTCCGACGGGGTCAAGGACAGAAGACTGACCGAAATGCGGGACTGGTTCCGGTAGGCGACATCGACTTCGTTCCCAACGGACAGCAACCACTGAAGGAGTTCTTTGCCGAGAAGTCGCCCGGCACCGATATGGAGCAAGTGCTTGTGATTTGCCACTACCTTCAGGAAGTGTTAGATATTGCCTCGTACGGTCCGGGACAAATTCTCTCGGCTTTTCGGCATGTCGGTTCGCCTGTTCCTGTCGATCTGCGGCAAACGATTCGGAACATGAAAAGCAAGAAGGCGTGGGTTAATTTCACGGACCTCGAAAGTCTTCGGACTACCACCGAAGGCGAGAACTTCGTCACCTACTCCTTGCCAAAATCGGCGAGTGTGAAAAAGGGGAAGTGACCGTGCAATTGAGCCTTGACCGGTTCTGCGAATTGCTCACGAGTCTGGGGAAAACGAACGCCGAAAAGGCGATGGCGGTTCTCTGGTATTTCGACTACGCGCAACTCGACGTGACGTACACGTCACGCGCGTTAGCAACCATCCTTGACGACCATCACGTTGGCACACCAAACGCAACTCAACTTGCGGTGACCATTCGGAAGACAAAACTTGCAAAGGAATCCAAACAAGGGTTTTCTCTCAAGCCAGGTTCGCGAAGTGTGATTCGAGGTTGGTTTCCGACGATCTCCGAAAGTACGCAACCGCCACTGGATCAAGCTACGGGCTACCTTCCGGAGGCCATTTGGGGTGGGACACGTCGTGGGTACATTGATGCAGTCTGCAAACAAATCAACGGTTGTTTTGCAGCTGCCTTCTATGACGCTGCTTCGGTAATGCTGCGTCGCTTGCTGGAGACGTTGGTTATCGAATCGTACGAGGCAGTCACAAGAGAAGCAGAGATCAAGGACGGTTCGGGCAACTACTTCATGCTGGCTGACTTGGCTGAACGCGCATGCGGCGAGAAAGGTCACAGAGGACTCCACCTGGGACGTGATTCAAAAAAGACGTTGAAGGAAGCGAGAGAGGTAGGAAACTGGGCGGCGCACGCTCGACGCTACACTGCTGTACCCGTGGATTTGACAAAAATCCAGAGCGGAGTCCGTCTTCTCGTGCAAGAGCTGGTTGAGATTGCGCAGCTCAAAAAATCAAAAAATTTGAACTGAGAAATGCCACTTCGGCGAGAGCGACAATACGGTTCTCTGACGTGTCTGTGATGGACACCGGGCGGCTAGCGGAGCACTTTTCGACACCCGCCCGGCTCCTGAAGTTGTCGCGAGGACTCTTCGCGATTCATCCTTCCAGGTACTTGATCCGCTTGTTGATGTCGGTGTTCACCGAGTGGAACGGCACCGACAGGTGGCTGGAGTCGAACAGGCCCGTCTTCAGCGCCTCCAGGTCGTCCGAGCCGAGGGCGCTGTTGAAGATCGGCAGCAGGTAGTTGATGCCCGCCTGCGACGGGCGGAGCAGGTGCGGGTCGTAAAAGCTCTCGTGCATGAACCGGGCGTGGATCAGCCCCCACTGGTCGCGGAAGTCGTTCGCGTACACCTCGCCGACGTGGAACCCGTTCGCCTTGCTCCACTGCAACACCGCCACGGCGTTGATCCGCCCCTGGGTGAGCAAGTCCACCGAGTGCCCGCCGAGCTGCGCCGCGTGGAAGCGGTCGAACAGGATCGGCCGCCCGCCCCGCTGGGTGTGGCCGATCTTCCGCGTGAAGATGGCCGCCCGCGCGCTCTCGTTCCGCCGCTTGCTGGTGAAGTAGGTGTCCCCCAGGCGGCGGATCAGTTCGGCCCGCAGCGCCTCGCTGGCCCCACTCAGCAGCATATTCCCGGCCGGGTCGGTGGACTGGTGTTCGGCCCCCAACTCGACCCCCTTCTCGTCGATGATGCCCTCCCCGCACACGATGACGACGTGCTTCTGCAGGTCGTAAATCTCCTGGATCCGTTCGACCAGCATGTCCACGTTCACCCGGTGTTCGGGCACCAGCAGCAGGTCCGGCTGGCCGTACATGGAGCCGAGCGCCAGGTAGCCGGAGTGCCGGCCCATCACCTCGACGATGGCGATCCGCCGGTGGCTCTCGGCCGTCGTCCGCACCCGCTGCACGCCGCTGGCCGACACGTACACGGCCGTGGCGTACCCGGGGGTGACGTAGTTCACCATCCGTTCCAGGTCGAACGTGGTGCGCGACGGCGTGCGGGTGTACCAGAAGCCGCCCGCCTCGGACACCGGCACGCCGGGGCGGCTGGCCTCCGGGTTGTCCGGGTTCACCTCGCCCAGCCGCCGCCACTCGGACGGCTCGGACGGGTAGTTCAGCCCCAGGTCGTTGTCGATGGTCTTCGGAGCCAGGACGCTCGGCACGGCGTCGCTCAGCGCCTGCATGCCGTTCAGGGTGCCGTCCCCGCCGACGCAGATGAGGCCGTCGATCTTCAGCCGGCCCAGGCGATCGGCGATCATCTTGATGGCGTCGGCGTCGTCGGCGTCCACGTAGTCGCGGGAGCTGCCGATGAGCGATCCGCCCAGGCACGGGTCGAGTTCGGGGATACTGCTGTACAGCGGGTTCAGGTGGACGTGCGGGACGCGGGGGTTGAACAGGCTGCTGAACCCCTTGATGAACCCGACGACTTCGATCTTCAGCTGATTCGCGCGCGTGACCGCGCCGAAGATGGTGGCGTTCAGGGCGGGGGTGTCCCCGCCGGCGGTGAGAATGCCGATCCGGCGCATGGGTGATACCCCAGGGGAAGTTTCCGGTCCTGATTTCAAGGTACAAGTTTCGGGCGGTTTTCCGGCACCACTCCGAACGGGATCGGTCGGCGCGGCCCCCACACCGCACCGAGCGACGGCAACGGACGGGCACGACGGCCCCCTCACCCGAACAGTGGCAGCGACTTGCGGATCGTCTGGGACACGCCCCAGGCGAGGGGGAGGCCGACCCACGCCCAGCGGAACGCCAGCGTCGGCCAGTGCGTCTCGCCCGGCCGTCGTAGGCCGACCGGCGCGACCGCGACCGACGCGGGCTTGGCACTCGCGGCGCGGCGGACGAGCAGGTTGCACACGAACCCGACGACGAGCAGCACGGCCATCAACTGCATCGTCACCGTGTAGGCGTCCGCCTTGGGCACGCCGCCGTCGATTTGCGCCTGGCGAATCTGGTTCACCAGCACCGGCCCGGCGACCCCGGCAAGGGACCACGCGGTCAGTAGCCGGCCGTGGATCGCGCCCACCTGCCGGGTGCCGAACTGGTCGCGGAGGTACGCCGGGATCGTGGCGAACCCGCCGCCGTACATGCTCATGACGACCGCGTAGCAGGCCACGAACAGCAGCAAGTTCCCGGCCTCGCCCGTCAGCGGGATGGCCGCGTACAAGGCCGCGCCGAGGGCGAAGAAGATCAGGTACGTCGGCTTGCGGCCGATCCGGTCCGACGCCGACGACCAGACGAACCGGCCGGCCATGTTGAACAGGCTGAGCAGGCCGACGAACCCGGCCGCCGCCCCCGCCGACACGCGGCCGGGGAACATCTCCTGGATCATCGGCGACGCCTGCTCCAGCACGCCGATGCCGGCCGTCACGTTCAGCAGCAGCACCGCCCACAGCAGCCAGAACGACCGCGTGCGGACGGCCTCGTTCGGCGTCGCGCCGGCCGTCGGAGCGGAGCGGATCGCGCCCGGCGGCACCCACCCCGCCGGGGGCAGCCGCACCGTCCACGCGCCGAACAGCATGAAGGCGAAGTAGACGACGCCGAGGGTGGCGAACGTCTCGGCGACGCCGGCGGACGCGGCCGAGCCGAAGTGGTCCATGAGGGTTTGCGACAGCGGCGAGCCGATCATCGCCCCGCCGCCGAACCCCATGATCGCCAGGCCGGTCGCCATCCCCGGCCGGTCCGGGAACCACTTGATGAGGGTGGACACCGGCGAGATGTACCCCAGCCCCAGGCCGATCCCGCCGAGGACGCCGTAGCCGAAGTACAGCAGCCACAGCTGGTGCAGCCACACGCCCGCGGCCGACACCAGGAAGCCGCCGCCGAAGCAGGCGGCCGACGCGAACATGGCCGCCCGCGGGCCGACCCGTTCGAGCCACGAGCCGAACGCCGCCGCCGACAGGCCGAGGAACGCGATGGCGATGCTGAACACCCACGCCACGTCCGGCTGCGTCCAGTCGCCGGGGGCGGGGGCGCTCACGCCGAGGAGTTGCGTCAGCGGCAGTTTGAACACGCTGAAGGCGTACACCTCGCCGATGCACAGGTGAATGGCCAGTGCGGCCGGCGGCACCAGCCAGCGGTTGAACCCCGGCGGCGCGGCTGGTGTGGGCATGTCGGACGACTCGGAGCGGGTCTCGGCGGAGCGACGGGATACACGATACAGTATCGGTGTTGCCGTTCCCATCCGGCGACCGGGCCGAAGTGAACCGGCCTCACCTCACTCACTGGCCGAGGCGGGCGAGGATGGTGCCGACGCTCGGGCTGATCCGACGGCCGTCGGCGGTGCGGCCCGCGCGGACCTCCTCGGTGCCGACCCAGGCGTTCTCCGGGCGGTCGCCGACCGTCGCGCCGAGTTCCCCCGCGAGTTCGGTCGGGAAGACTGCCATGACATAGTGGGTGGGAACACCGGCGCTCGCGGAGAACGCCTCGTACTCGAAGTGGGCCAGCGGCGCGGCGGCGACCGCGAAATCGGCCGCGCCGAGGGCCAGTTCCTCTTCCACTTCGCGGGCGGCGCACTCCCGGAACGTCTCGCCGGCCTCGCGGTGGCCGCCGATGAAGTGCAGCGCGTGCCAGGTGTCGCTCCACTGGCACAGGTACTTCCAGCCGGCGGGGTGGCGGGCGCGGATCAGCGCCACCGCCGCCTGGGTTTCGCGGATCGCGGTCACGGCGTTTACCCCACGTCCGAGCCGAGGAACGGGACGTGGCCGCGGTCCTCGAGGATGTGCCGCGCGGTCGGCGACACGCCGTCGTCGGGGGCCGGTTGGCCGTCCACCGCGACGTGGCCGCGCACGGTGCCGGACGCAATCGCGGTCGCGTCCACCCAGACCAGCGGGGCCACGGAGTCGAACTTCGTGCCGGCGGGGACGGTCCCCTCGAACACGCCGTGACAGTAGAAGGTGTCGGCCTGCTCCGACCGCGACAGCTCCCGGCCGGTGACGGTCTCGTGCCCGGCGGAGAGACCGAGTTCGCCCGGATCGACGCCGAGTTCGTCGCGCGCCACCCGGTGCGAGGCGGCGAGGTACGACTCGTCCGGCGACCGCCGCTTGGTCGGCAGGGCGTACCCCCAACCCGGCTCGCGGCGGAGCAGGAATTGCCGCTTGCCGCTGTGGTCGCGGTGCAGCAGCAGGACGGCCGTGTACTGGCTGCGGCCGGGCAGAAACCCCTTGCCGACCAGGGTCGCCACGACCCACCGGCAGGACGGGCTGAGCGGGTCGTAGTCGCGGTTCAGCGCCGCGTGCGGGGCCAGCCACAGGTGCGGCGCGCGGACGTCCACGCGGGCGGCGAAGTCCGGGTGCGGCTCGGCGCGGTACACGTCGTACCGGTAGCGGCGGCTGGCCAAGTCCCGTCCGGAGACGAACAGTTCGGGGTTCAGATGAACGTCCTGGCCGATCCGCACTGGCACGCCGAGCGCGCGGCCGGCGGCCCGCCGGGCGGCGTGGACGGGCAGCTCGACGACGTGGTCGCCTTTCTTCAACTTGGCCATCGGCAGGGCGAAGCAGTCCCACTCGCCGTCCCACACCCAGAGGAGTTCTCCGGTCGGCTTGCGGACGAGGGCGATGCTGACGGGGATCGGGTCGGTCACGGCGGTGGTCCTCGGTGATGGCGTCCGGGCTGATCCTATCGGGATCGGAACGGCCGCGGCGACCGTCCGTGACATCCGGCCCCGGTTTTTTCCGCCGCAAACCCCCCTCTCACTTGCCGGGGTTGGTGATGAAGACGCCGCCGGACGACCCCTTCGTGCTGATGCCGCCGTCGCGGCGGTACTGGATCTGCTCGGCGGTGTGGCTCGGCTTGTCGTTCACCCCCGACTTCGTGCTGAACATCTGGGCCGGCCGCTGCGGGGTGCCGGTGAAGACGTACTTCTCGCCGTCGTCCTCGACGGTGCCGCCCAGCCCGACGTAGTCCTTGTTGCGGAACTTGGCGTTCCCGACGGCCGTCATCCGCTGGGTCGCCTCCAGCGCTTTGTTCGGCTGCGACGACGAGACGGTCAACAAGTCGTCGCACTCCAGCGTGCTGGCGGCCTTCGGCAGCGCGTGCCACTCCAAGGGGTACTTGAGGTCGTCGGTCGGCACCTGGGCGACCCGCGAGAAGCCGTCGAACTTGGCCTCGCGGTAGACCCCGCCCTTGTCGCGGGCTTTCATCGTGTTGTTGAACGTCACCACCGTCAACTTCGTCTCGGCCGCGCCCGGCTTGGCGTTCTCCGGCGGCTGCAGCAGCCGCAGTTCGCCGGGGCCGCTGGCGTCCATCGTCTGGTCCTTCTCGCGGGTGCTGAAGTCGATCTGCGCCGCCCGGAGAACCCGCGCGCGGACGTACTTGTTCTTGTTCGCCGGGTCGAACACCTCCTCGATGAACATCACCTCTTTCAGCACCTTGCCGCCGGCCTGCTTCACCTCGTCGTCCGGAATGGTGGTGACGGAGGCGGAGCGGAGCTTCGGCCGGCCGGTCGGGGCGGTGTCCCCGGCGGGGCGGGCGCGGTCGGCGCGGCGGGTCTGGTTGAAGTAGACCGGGCGGTCGAAGGTGACATCCAGCCGGTGGCCGAGCAGGGTGCCGCGAGTGACGTAGGGCGACGCCTCGCCGCGGTCCTTCGGGGCCGGCAGCAGTTCCAGCGGCGCGGTCCCCACGGCCGCGGGGCGGGGCGCGACCGCGCCCGGCTTCGGCGGGTCGGGCAGCGACAGCTGCGTGGCCACCACCGAACCGACGAATTCGGCGAACGCCTTCGCCCCCTGAAACCGCATCTCGGTGGACCAGGTGACTTCCATGTTGCTCGGCTTGGACGGGTCGCCGCCGCCGGCCAGGTCGGACCCGCTGAGCATCTTCAGCTTGCCGCCGGTGGGGACGTGGACGGCGTTGTTCGGCTGGTCGATGACGACGGTGCGGCCGAACAGCTTGGCGTCCTCGAACGCCACCTCGGCCGGGTCGAGGGCGGTGCCGGTGACGGTCAGCACGCCGCCCTTCGACGACTGGTCCAGGTTCAAGGTCGCGGAGGTGATGTCCAGTCCCGTCAGCGGCTTGGCCGGGTCGGTCGGGTCGGGGTCTTGGTGGACGACGACGCGGTCCTCGCAGCGGGCGCGCTCGAGTTCGTACTTCAACCCGCCCTGCCCCGCCGGGCCGGCGGGGCGACCGGGCGGTTGCGGTTTCTCCGGGCCGGCGGCTTTGGCCGGGGCCGCCACCACCGGCAGCGGGTAGCGCGTGACCCACGTCTCGACGACGCGGGCGGACAGGTGGATCGGGTTCGGCGCGTCCTTGGCCGGGTCCGGCTGCTTGGGGTCGGGGACGGGCTGGAGCTTCGCCTCGCCGGGCGGTTGAAGACCCTTCGGCTGCGGAAGCGGGATCGAGTCGGGCTTCGGCTTCGGCGCGACCACGACGGCCGGCTCCGGCTTGGGCGGCGGGATGTCGCGGAACCAGACCGTCAGTTTGTCCGTGTGGCGGACCAGCATGTCCGGCGATTTGGCGTCCACGTTGCCGTCGGCGACGAGCGAGTGCGGGACCATCGGCGGCGTGCGATCCGGCTTCGCGCCGGCGGGTTTCGGTTCGGCGGTCGCCTTCTCCGCCAGCCACAGCCGGAGCTTGTCGGCGGTCAGTTTGAACTCGCCGTCGGTGTCGGCGAAGGTGCCGCCGCCGTCGAACGTCAGCCGGTCCAGCACCCGGTCGCCAATCGCCACCTTCTCGTGGACCATCCGCGTGCCCCAACTGGCCTGCCCGGTGCTGCGGTTCTCCTCGCGGTCGAACATCTCGACCCGCCCCGGCCCGCGGACGGTGACGGTGGAGTGGCGGGCCTCTTTCGAGCCGGGCGGGGCGTCGCGGGCGACGATCTCGACGCGGCCGGGGGTCGCGGCGTCGCCGGCCCGGAGCTGGCTGTTCTCGCGGTCGGCGAACACCGGGCTGCCGACCAGCGTCGTCGTCGTCACCTTCGTCACCGGGTCTTGCTCGTGGGTCAGTTCGGTGCCCTGCGCGGTGAACTGCTCGGACGCCACCGAGATGTACACCTGCGGGCCGGTGGCGGTCAGCTTGCGGATGCTCATGCCGCCCTCGCGGGCCTCGGCGGCCGGGGGCTTACCATCCTTCGCCGGCTTGTCGTCCGCGCGATTCAGGTCGAGCCGCAGGTGGGTGCAGAACAGGCTGTCGGCCACGTCGGCGGCGGACAGGCGGGTGACGGTGACGACGTTCGGCCCGGCCGGCGGCGCGTGCGGGGCGATGTCGAAGATGGCGGTGGCCGCTTCCAGGTCGTAGCGGAACGGGCCGGGCGTCTCGACCAGCAACAGGGCCTTGCGACGGAACCGCTCGGCGACGGCGATGCCGTCGAACCCGCCACCGACGGCCGCCGTCAGCGCCTGGGGCGGGTTCAGCAGAAGTTCGGCCGCCTTCGGGTCAGTCGCGGGCGGCGCGGCGTTCGGGCCTTTATCCTTCGGGTCGGCCGGTCGCGCGGGCGCGGCACCGGGCAACCCGCCGCCGCCCTCCACCCACAGGTTCATCTGCACCTTCTCGCACAGCCGCAGCTCGCGGACGCCGGAATAGCCGACGCCGCCCCGCTTGTTCTGCTTCTCCGCCAGCAGGTAGAGCTTCAGCCCCTCGGCGACGACCGTCGGCGGCGGCAGCGTCAGGCCGTGCAGGATGTCGGCCACGGCCCCCTGCTTGCGGAGGTCGTCCGGCCGGGGCAGCGCGGCCGTCGGCACGGTGATCGACAGCGGCGCGGTGGCGTGCAGCGGGCGCGGCAGCGTCTTGCGGTCGAACACCTCGACCAGCGCCGCCGTCCAGACCTGGGCCACTTCCGGGTCGTGCGGCTTGCCCTCCGGCGTCACCTCGTAGAACACCGGGCCGACGGTGCGGACGAGCAGCAGGTCGGCGGGGTCGGCCGACTTCTGGTTGCTGGTGATCCAGATGCGGCCCCGCCGCTCGTCCTTCTCGTGCGTCTCCAGGTCCGGGTCGGCGATCATCTTGATGCCGACGAGGGTGGCCTTGTCGTTCAGTTCCTGGAGGCTGGTTACCGGCCGGTCGAATTCCAGGATCGCCTTGTCCGCGTGGAAGGTGCTGATGTCCTGCACCTCGCCCGGCTTCGGCTGGGTGGTCGGCCGGCCGAACAGGGCCACGCTGATGGGCGACACGGCAACGAACTTGGTGCCGTTCGGGTCCACCCCGCCGCACGCCACGGCCAGCCCGCTCTCCTTCTTGCGGAACCGGAGCGTGTACGTCAGCCGGATGTCCTTCACCTCCAGCGCGTCGTTGCCGAACGCCTGCTTCAGCGCGACATCGACCGGCGGCACCGCCGGGTTGACGACGACCGGCTGGCCGGACGCCTCGGTCAGGAAGCGGGCCGGCAGCGCGGGCAGGCCGTCCACCGCGCCGAGGGCTTGGCTGTACACCAGATACGCGACGGCGAACCCGCCGACGGCGAGGATGAACAGCAGGAATCGGCGGGGCGTCAGCACGGGCCTTCTCCGGAAGTTCAAGGTTCAAGGTTCCAAGTTCAAAGTCGGCGGCCGAACGCCGCAGCGATTCGGAACCTTGAACCTTGAACTTGGAACCTTGAACTCCATGACGGTCATCCGCTGACCCGGTACTCGTCCACCAGTTCGGCCCACTGGCCGCGAACCTTTAGCAGCCATTCGACCGTCTCGCGCACCGCCCCCCGGCCGCCCGGCGCGGTCGTCACGTAGTCCGCCGCCGCCTGGACCTCCGCGACGGCGTCCCCGACCGCGACCGCCAGCCCGCAGCGGGTGAGGAACGGCAAGTCCGGCAGGTCGTCGCCCACCCCGCACACGCGATCCGCCGTCAAACCGACCTCGGCCAGTAGCTCCGCGAACCCGGCGGCTTTATCCGCGCACCCCTGGGACACCGGGTGCAGGCCCAACTCGGCCGCCCGCCGCGTCACGGTCTCGGAGCGCCGCCCGGACAGAATCGCCGCCCGCCCGCCCGCCGCCTGCCACAGTTTCAGCCCCAGTCCGTCGCGGACGTGGAACCGTTTCAGCTCCTCGCCGCGATCCGAGTACCAGATGCCGCCGTCGGTGAGAACCCCGTCCACGTCCAGCACCAATAGCTCGATCCGCTCGGCCTTGGCGCGCAGGGCGTCCGGTGCCTGGCGGTACAGCAGGTCGGTCGTCAGCCGCTCGGTGGGGGTCATAGGTGTCACCTCGTCTTGTTAGCCCGCCGCGCCAACAAGGGGCGAATCACTCAGGCGGCTGGCCCCTTGCTGGCGCGGCGGGCTAACAAACTCCGTGTCCGCCGTGTCCGGTAGCCCGATCAAGTCCGTGATGTCGATCAGCCCGACCGGCCGGCCGGCGTCGTCCACCACGGGCAATTCGCTGACCTTCCGCGCCCGCAGCAGGTCCATCACGTCGGTCATGCGGGCGGCCACGTTCACCGTGATCGGGTGCGTCGTCATCACCTCGGCCACCGGTCGGTCGAACACGCCATCCGCGCGGGTCTCGAACAGGCGGGCGAGGTCGCTGTCGGTGAACAGCCCGGCCAGCGTGCCGTCGGCCGCCACCAGCATGACCGCCCCGGTTCGCCGGCCGTGGTGCCGCGCCTTGGCGAACACCGTGCGGACGGTGTCGGTGGCCGCCGCCAGCCGCAGTTCTGGCCCCCGCCGCATGACCCGCTCGACCGGGGCCAGTTGCCGACCGAGGCTGCCCGCCGGGTGAAACCGGGCGAACTGCTCGGCGGTGAACTGCCGCCGCTCGGACAGGGTGAACGCCAGCGCGTCGCCGAGGGCGAGCATGACGGTGGTGCTGGTGCTGGGGGCCAGGGCGAGCGGGCAGGCCTCCGAGATCGGCCCGTACACTAGCGCCGCGTCCGCCGCCTTCGCCACCGAGCTGCCGCCGTTGCCGCACACGGCCACGACCGCCGCCGCCATCCCCTTTAGAGGCCCCAGCAGCCGCACCAGTTCCTCGCTTTCGCCACTATGCGACAGCAGCACCGCCACGTCGTCCGGGTGCAGCATGCCCAGGTCGCCGTGGACGGCGCGGGTGGCGTCCAGCAGGTAACTCCGGGTGCCGGTGCTGTTCAGCGTGCCAACGATCTTCTGGCCGACATCCGCCGACTTGCCGACGCCGCACACCGCCACCCGCCCGCGACACCCGGCCAGCACGTCCACCACCGCCACGAAGGACAGCCCGAGCCGCCCGGCCACCGCGCGAACCGCGTCCGCCTCGGCCACGAGGACCGAGCGGGCGAACGCCAACTGGTCGAAGTCCGTCGCGGACATGGCGGGGTGTTGCGACATGGGGGTATTGTACGCGGACGGCTGTTGGGGTTGACGAAACCGTATACCGTCGGCCCCCATCCACGCAATGTCAGGTGCGGATGTGCCGACGGAAAATGGCCGACCTGGGCAGTTTGAGGCGGCTTCTCGACCCCGGCGGGAACGGCCTCGGTCACGAACTCATTCGGATCGTCGTTTTTTTCTTGCAAGGTGCCGGTCCAGAGTCGAAACTTCCCCAACCGCTGCCGGTTTAATGACTCAGGACCGCTCCGGACACGGTCCCCCGCCGACTCCCACCTTTCGCAGCTTTACCATGAATCGCATCGCCTTCCTCGCCGCGTTCGGCTGTGCGATGGTTACGAACGCCAGCGCCGCCCCGGTCGCCCTGCCCGGCGGCGGCAAGCTGGCCGCCGTGGACTTCGAGCGGCACGTCATGGGGCTGCTGTCGAAAGTCGGCTGCAACCTGGGCAGTTGCCACGGCAGCTTCCAGGGCAAAAACGGCTTCCGCCTGTCGCTGTTCGGGTTCGAGCCGGACTTCGACTTCGCCGCCATCACCCACGACACCCTCGGCCGGCGGGTGAACTCGAACGTGCCCGACGACAGCCTGCTTCTGCTGAAAGGCGCGGGCCGGATGCCGCACGACGGCGGGATGCGGTTCGGCAAGGACTCGTGGGTGTACAACACCTTCCGCGAGTGGATTGCCCAGGGCGCGAAGCACACCCCCGGCAGCGGCAAGATCGAAACCTTGACCGTCACCCCTGGCGACTTCGCCGTGCTGCCCGGCGACAAGCCCTTCCAACTGAAAGTGTCCGCCAAGTTCGCCGACGGGTCCGTCGAGGACATCACCCCGTTCTGCGACTTCAAGATCACCGACGACGCCATCGCCGCCGTCTCGCCGACGGGGTTGCTGACGCCGCGTCAACCGGGCGACGCCGGCCTGAGCGTGCTGTACCGCGGCACCGTCCGCGCGCTGCGGGTGCTGGTGCCCGCCCCGGCCGCCGCCGGCTTCAAGTACCCGGCCATCGCCGCGACGAACCCCATCGACGGCGAGGTGTTCGCCAAGTTGAAGAAGCTGAACATGGTGCCGTCGGACCTGAGTGGCGACCTCGAGTTCCTCCGCCGCCTGACCATCGACACCGTCGGCGTGCTGCCGACGCCGGACGAGGCGCGGGCCTTCCTCGCCGACACCGCCAAGGACAAGCGGGCCAAGAAGATCGACGAGTTGCTCAAGCACCCGCTGCACGCCGCGTTGTGGGCGACTAAGCTGAGCGACGTGACCGGCAACAACACCGTCGCGCTGGAACAGCCGCAGCAGACGGCCAACCGCCGCAGCCAGATGTGGCACGACTGGTTGAAGAAGCGGGTCGCGGACAACGTGCCTTACGATCAGATCGTGCGCGACATCCTCACCGCCACCAGCACCGACGGGCGGAAAGCGGACGAGTGGGTCGAGTCCGCCGCCAAACTCGACGCGCTCCTCGCCCCGCCGACCGCCGGCGGCAAGACTCCCGCGCCGGTCTCCGCCCTCGGGTTCGATTCCGACTACGCGAACAAGAAGACGCTCGACCTGTTCTGGCGGCGGCAGGCGGCGGTGCCCGTGGAGGTGTGGGGCGAGAAGGTGGCCGCCGCGTTCCTCGGCGTCCGCCTGGAGTGCGCCCAGTGCCACAAGCACCCGACCGACCGGTGGACGCAGGACGACTACTGGGGCTTCGCCAACCTGTTCGCCCCGGTGGTGTTCGCCAACAACCAGTTCAGCAACCCGGACATGAAGAAGGCGGCCGACGAGGAGAACAAGAAGCGGGCGGAGACCGCCGGAAACCCGGCCAACAAGAACCAGATCGTCCAACTGCGGGAGATGTTCTTCGCCACCGCCGGCACCACCGGCAAACCGCTCGCGCTCAAGCCGATCCCGATGACCAACCGGGTCGTGACGCCGAAGGCCCTCGGCGGGCCGGAACTCAAGCACGCGGCCGGCACCGACACCCGCGCCAGGCTGTTCGAGTGGATGAAGGACGACACGAACCCGTTCTTCGCCAAGAGCTTCGTCAACCGCGTCTGGGCGCACTACTTCGGCGTCGGGCTGGTGAACCCGGTGGACGACTTCAGCCAGGCCAACCCGCCGACCAACGCCCCGCTGCTGGACCAGCTGGCCAAGCAGTTCGTGGACGGCGGCTACGACCTGCGGGCGCTGGAGCGGGCCATCCTGACCACCCGCACCTACCAGTTGACTTCCAAAACGAACGACACCAACAAGTTCGACAAGGTGAACTTCGCCCGCAGCTACATCCGCCCGCTCATGGCCGAGCAGGTGGTGGACGTGCTGAACAGCGGCATCGGCACCGACGAGACGTTCGGCAACGACGCCCCGGCCGGCAAGAAGATGACCGAGGTCGGGTCGAGTCGGCTGGCCAACCCGAACCTGAACTACGTCCTCCGCATCTTCGGCCGGCCGCCCCGCACCACCGCCTGCGACTGCGAGCGGGCCAGCGAAGCCGCCCTGCCGCAGACGCTGTACCGCATGACCGACCCGGCCATCGAGACGAAGCTGGCGGATAAGACGAACCGCATCGCCAAGATCCTGGCCGCGAAGCTGACCGACGAGAAGGCCGTCGAGGAGCTGTTCCTCGGCACCCTCACCCGCCTGCCGACGGCCAGCGAGAAGGCGTCCGCCCTAAAGCACCTGTCCGAAGCGAAGGACGCCAAGAGCAAACTGGAAGCGCTGAAGGTGATGACCTGGGCGCTCATCAACACCCGTGAGTTCATCCTGAACCACTAACGGAGTTCCGCCATGCGGTCATTCGCGCTGTTCGTCGCGCTGCTGGTCGGGTCGTGGTCGTTCGCGGCCGCGCCGGTCAAGCCCCCGGTCGCCGGGAAGAAGCCGGCCGTGGTCAAGCCGAAACAGGGCGTGCTGATCAACAAGGCCAAGCCCGCCGGCGAGAACAACCAGAAGGACGACGGCCAGCAGAACCAGAACGACGACGGCCAGCAGGGCCAAAACGGCAACGGCAACGACAACGAGATGAAGGGCATCAAGAAGCAGTAACACCCCGCACACCCGATCCTTCCACCCCCAACCCTCGGAGACCCGCCATGCTGTTCCGCACCGACTGCGAAGGCTTCCACCGCCGCGACTTCCTCACCGTCGGGGCCGCCGGCACCCTCGGCCTGACCCTGCCGGGGTTGCTCGCGTCCGAGGCGAAAGCCAAGGAGACCGGCGACGCCCCCGCGGCCAAGGCGAAGAGCGTCATCCTCGTGTGGCTGGCCGGCGGCCCGGCCACCATCGACATGTGGGACAACAAGCCGGACGCGCCCGAAGGCATCCGCGGCGAGTTCAAGTCGATCGACACCAAGGCGAAGGGCGTGCAGTTCGCCGAGACGCTGACGAAGATGGCCGGCGTCGCCGACAAGGTGAGCGTGGTGCGGTCGCTGTACCACACCATCCCCAGCCACGGCCCGGCGACGGTGTTCATGACCACCGGCAACAAGCCGACGGCCGCCCTGCAATACCCGGCGATGGGCAGCGTCGCCGCCAAGATGCTGAAGACGCCGATGGGCATCCCGCCCTACGTCACCTTCCAGGACCTGCGCGGCGGGGCCGCCGGCGGCGCGGGCTACCTGGGCACCAGCTACAACCCGTTCGGCATCGAAGGCAACGGCGCGGCGAAGGCCGGCGCGAAGGGCGAGGCCGGCGCGGCCTTCCGCCTGCGGGGCATCACCCTGCCGAACGGCATCAGCCTGGAAGAACTCGACAAGCGGAACGAGCTGCTGAAGTCGTTCGACGACGGCTTCCGCACCCTGGACAAGAACAACGACCTCGTCGAGGGGCTGGACACCTTCCACAAGCAGGCGCTGGAAATCCTGCGGTCGGACAAGACCAAGAAGGCGTTCAACCTGAACGAGGAGAAGCCCGGCGTCCGCGAGAGCTACGGCACCGGCCCCATCGCCACCGCCTGCCTCGCCGCCCGCCGGCTGGTGGAGGCCGGCGTCCGCTTCGTCACCGTCAGTTTGGGCGGCTGGGACACGCACGCCAAGACCTTCGACGCGCACAAGACCCGGCTCATCCCGAACCTGGACACCCCGCTGGCCGCGCTCATCGCCGACCTCGACCAGCGTGGGCTGCTGGACAGCACCATCGTCCTGTGCGCCGGCGAGTTCGGCCGCACCCCGAAGGTGAACAAGAACGCCGGCCGCGACCACTGGGCGCGGAGCATGGCGGCGGTCATCGCCGGCGGCGGGTTCAAGCGGGGCTACGCCCACGGCAGCACCGACGCCAGCGGCATGGCCCCGAACGTGGACGCCTGCACGCCGGACGACGTGTCGGCCACCATCTTCCAGCAGCTCGGCGTGTCGCCCAGCACCGAGATGCAGACCCCGACCGGCCGCCCGGTGCAACTGTACCGCGAAGGCAAGGCGATCGAGAAGCTGGTGGGGTGAGCGAATCCAACGAGCCGCGACCGCAAGGGAGTGGCACCTACCGCCCCAAAGTGATCGTTGCACCCAGCCCAGGGCGGGAAGCCCTGGGTTCTCATTTATTCCGTTGCTGTGCTCACCAGAAGCAGGGACAGCACTCGCTCGCGCTTCTGCTTGATGAGCGCAGCCGCCTCTTGGACGTAGTCGCTTGTGCTTGTAACTCCCTGGCGTTCCTTGGCCGCCTTCAACTGCGCGGCGAGGCAAAGTACCTGAGCAACCAAGAGCTCGTTCAGCAGTCGTTGGTTTTCGTCGGTCATTCAACCTTCCCCCGTGAGGTTTGAACTTTCGGTTTTTCGCGTAGAGTTGCTGAAGTGATGGCGGCAAACCGACGGTGGTGTGGGTACAAAGTACTCAAGCAAGACCAATCACTTGCCAGCATCCCGCAACGCCTTGACAGCGCTTTCTTTCCGCTCTTTCACCGAATCATTTTTCGGATTCAATCTGAGCGACTCGTCGAAGTCGGCAATCGCAGTGTGGAAGAGTCCCAACTCGGAGTAGAGAACTCCACGGTTGGCGTAAGTGTTTGGATTCTTCGGGTTCAAACGAATCGACTCGTTGTAGTCTGCAAGTGCCTTGTCATTGTTTCTCAGTTTGCGATACGAGAGGCCACGCTCATTGAACGCAATAGCAAACTTCGGAAGTTCTCGAATTGCCACATCGAAATCAGCTATCGCCTTCTCAAATTTCATCAATTCGTGGTAACATCGGCCTCGGATGATGTATGTGAATGCATCCTTTGGATCCAAGCGAACCGCTTCGTTACAGTCCTCAATAGCCTTGTCGTACTGTTTTTTCTCGTAGTATGTCGCCGCTCGGTTGGCGAACTCCCGACCAGTTTTCGGTTCGTCGGCGGTGGCGATTCCTGCGAGAACTACAGTCACGATCATCGTCTTGCAGAGTACCAGACGCATCAGTTGACCCTCCGCGTTTTCGGAGTTGGAGCTCCGACAACTCACTAAAAGATAACATACTCACGGGCTTTCGCCATGTCAAAAGAAAATTCGCCTGCTGCGGACAATTCCCTCCGCCCCCCAACCTGCTCCACCAATACCGTGCGAAAACGGCTACCGAAAGTAAGATGACTTACGCCTCCCGCTCGCCGGACTCGTTCCGCAAGCTCCACCACAGCAGCCCACTCCCCACCAAGGCACTCGTCAGCGACCCCAGCAGCACCCCCGCTTTCGCTTCGCTCAGCAACTCGGCGTGGCCGGCGAACGCCAGCCCGGCTATGAAGATCGACATGGTGAAGCCGATACCGCCCAGCACGGCGGCGGCGGTCATCATCCGCCAGTTCACTCCCTCGGGCAGGGCCGCGACCCCGCTTTTCACCGCCAGCAGGCTGAGGCCGAGGATGCCGACCAGCTTGCCGGCGAACAGCCCGACCGCAATCGCCATCGGCACCGGGTGCGCCAGTCCGCCGAAGTTCAGTGCCACGCCGGCGTTGGCCAGCGCGAACACCGGCATGACGACGAACCCGACCCACGGGTGCAGCCGGTCTTCCAACCGTTGCAGCGGGGCCACGGTCTCCCGCGCCGCGAACCGCAACAGCGCCACGTCGCCCGGCTGCAACTCCTCGTGGTCGAAGCCGTCGTCGATCTTCCCGGACAGGTCGGTCAGCACCAGTTGCAGGGTGTCGCGGCCGATCCACGGCGTGTACGGCGTCAGCAACCCCAGCAGCACCCCGGCAACGGTCGGGTGAACGCCGGACTGGTACGTCGCCAGCCAGGTCGCCACGCCGACGAGGACGTACACCGACACCGGGCGGACGCCGAGCCGGTTCAGGCCGACGATGACCGCGAAGCCGCCGCCCGCCAGAGCGAGCATGAGCAGGTTCAAATCGGGCGTGTACACGACGGCGATGACCAGCACCGCGCCCATGTCGTCGGCGATGGCCAGCGACAGCAGGAAGACCTTCAACCCCAGCGGCACGAGCGGGCCGAACAGGGCCATGACGCCGACGACGAACGCGATGTCCGTCGCCATCGGAATCCCCCACCCGCGACGGGCCGTTTCGTCGTGCCCGAACGACAGGTAGATCAGCGCCGGGCCGACCATCCCGCCGACCGCGGCGATCACCGGCAGCGCCGCCTTGCGCGGCGACCGCAACTCGCCGACTGCGATCTCCCGCTTGATTTCTAGGCCGACGACGAAGAAGAAGATCGTCATCAGCCCGTCGTTCACCCACCACTCCAGCGGCTTGTCCAGCACCCACCCGCCGACGCCGACGACCACCGGCGTGTGCCAGAAGTGGGCCACCGCGTCGGCCAGGGGCGAGTTCGCCAGGGCCATCGCCACCGCCGCGCACGCCACGAGGACGAACCCGCTCGCGGCCTGGATGTCGAGGAACCGGCGGAGCGGGGCCGTGAGGCGGTGAATCGGAGCCGGCCGCAGCGGCGACGGGCGAGGGGACTTCGCGGCCATGCGAAAACTCTGGAGGCGGAAAGAAGACTAACCACAGAGGCACAGAGACACAGAGA
>JAYUFU010000073.1:0-7573 GCA_043738505.1 Fimbriiglobus sp.
CGCCAGCACGGGGCGAACCCCCTGAGCGATTGGCCCCTTGCTGGCGCGGCGGGCTAACAAGTCACCGGAACGTCCTCGTCGGCCTTCACGCCAGCCGGAACAGGGTCCGCGCGTTCTCCGCGAACACCAGCGGGTGCCACCGCTCCGGGATCACTTCGGCGATGAACCGCTTGTACGCGGCGATCGGGACGAGCGGCCAGTCGGTGCCGAACACGAACCGCGTCGGCCGCTCGGCGTACCGGAACGCCTGCCGCACGCGGACGGCGAGGTCGGCCAGCGCGTCGTACTCGTCGTCGGTTCGCGGGGCGATCTCGTTGCCCACCACCAAGCCGGACAGGTCGGCCCACACGTTCAGGTTCTTGTAGACGACTTCCGCCGCATCGACGGTCCACGGGTTGCCGAGGTGGGCGATCACGAACCGCGTGTCCGGGTGGTCCACCGCCACCTCGTCCACGCCGAGCGGGTGCGCGTACTTCAGCTTGGCTCCGGGCGAGTACGTGTCGCCGGTGTGGAAGATGACCGGCACTCGGAAATGCGCGGCCAGTTCGTAGTAGCGGCGGTAGTGCGGGTGGGCCGGCTCGAAGTGCAGGTAGCCGAGGTAACACTTGAGGGCGACGACGCGGCCCCGGCTCAGTTCCGCCTCGACCCGGTGCAGGTGGTCCGGGTCGTCGCCCTTCACCGGGTCGCAGACGCCGATGGCTCGCAGGCCGGGAACCAGCTCGCCGAGCGTCAGCGTGCGGGCGATGCCGAGCGGGTCGTCCGGCGGGGTGTTCCACTCGCCCATCGCGAACACTTGCGTGACGCCGGCGGCGGCCATGTTCTTCGCGAGGGCGGTGGCCACCGCGGCCGGCGGCATCCGGAGCGTGCCCGCCAGCGACCCGACGCCGGGCAACCCCGGCGGCACGACGTGGATGTGCGCGTCGATCATCGGACGCCCCCCGGCGGGGGAACGGCGTCCCCGCAAGGGTTTTCCTATGGCCGCGCGTGCCACCGGACAGGGCGGGGTCACTGCTTGGGAATCAGCGGCAGCGGCGGCACGGCGGCGGGGATCGGCGGCACGGCCGCGCCGGGCAGGGCCGGAACGACTCGCGCGGCCGGCGGCGGGGCGGCGGCCGGCGCGACCCCGGCCGGCGGCTGCGGGCGGAACGACGACATGTCGTGCCGGCGGATGCCGACGCCTTGGCCGTTCGGCCCCGGCCCCATCGTGTACACGCCGAACTTGCCGGTCGTCGTCTCCGCCACGTACAGCGCCGACTGCCCCTGCGTGATGTACCCGGTGGTCATCATGAAGTGGACGTCCTGCCGCGGCTGCACCTCGAATTCCGTCACCAGATCGACCTCGGCCCAGCCGATGATCTTCCCCAGAGTGCGGTCGATGACCGTGCCGAGCAGCTTGCCGCTCTTGTAGTCGAGCAGCCAGACGCCGTCGGTCTGGATGCGGGGGTTGATGGACACCGCGCCGGTGGCCATCACGTAGTCTTCGTACCGGTCGTTCGACGCCGCCTTGGCCGGCTGCGGGTGGCTCAGGTGCAGCGTCGCCACCGTCACCCCGACGCCGACCCCGGCCGCCAATACGAGGAGCAGGTTCAGGTTCCGCATGGGTCGCCTCCGTGCGCGACGGGACAAGGGCTTTGCCGTGAGCGCGGGACGATACCGTCCGCCGCGACGGTGTCCAGCCCGACCGGGAGGTGGGAACGGCAGCTAACCACAGAGACACAGAGGCACAGAGAAGAGGGGCAGAGAGAAGAAGAGAAATCAACTCTTCCGAACTCTCTTTCCTGTCTTCTCCGTGTCTCTGTGCCTCTGTGGTTCGCTCTTGTTCACACTCCGTCCCGCCGTACATTTTCGGCACCGTTCCCCAAACCCCGGAGTCTCTCCCGATGGGCTTCAAGCAGACCGCCGCGCACAAGTCCGGCAAGCACAGCTACCACCAGATCGGCCTCGTCCGCGGGCAGTTCGGCAACGTCGATTTCGCCAAGTGGGTGCCGTTCCTGCAACAGGCCGGGTTCGACGGCTGGGAGGAGGCGAGTTGGGAACTCGACCTGCGGCGGTGCGACACCGACGAGGGAGCGAAGGCGTATGCGGAAGAGCGGGTGAAACTGGCCCAGGCGCACGGGCTGGAAATCTTCACCGTGGCCACCCACCTGCAAGGGCAAGTGCTGGGCGACGAGCCGACGGCGAAGACGCTCAACTTCTGTAGCGGCCAGGGCGCGGCGAAGGCGGCGTACAAGGCGTGGCGGATGGCCGGCAACAGCCCGCCCCGCACCGACCCGTACTACGTCCCGCCGGAGGTGGCGAAGCTGGTCCACGAGGAAGCGGCGAAAGACCTGCTGGCGTGCGTGCGGTACGCCGGCCACCTGAGCAAGCTGCAAGGCCGCAAGGTGGCACTGCCGGGGTTCGTCGGCAGTCCGGCGAACTGCTGGAGCCACTGGTTCCTGTTCCCGCCGCTACCGACCGAGATCGAAGGGTACAAGCTGCCGGACGTGCGCGACCTGTCGCTGGAGCTGCTGGCCGAGCGGTTCGGGCCGATCT
Organism: Fimbriiglobus sp.; assembly: GCA_043738505.1. Lineage (GTDB taxonomy): Bacteria > Planctomycetota > Planctomycetia > Gemmatales > Gemmataceae > JALHQU01. The sequence continues at coordinate 2,533 of JAYUFU010000073.1, forward strand.
GGGCCGAGTGCAAGAAGTACGGCGTCACGTTCGACCTGGAGTGCCACCCGTCCGAGCGGGCGATGGGCGACCTGGAGAGCGCGGGCGATTACATCCAGTACATGTGCAAGGCCGGGTACGAGGGCGTCGTCGGGTTCAACCTGGACGGCTCGCACCTGGAGTGGCAGAACGTCAGCGTCATCCAGTTCATCCGCGAGTTCCACGACTACATCCACTGCGCGCACGTGAAGGGCGTGTGGGTGGCCCGCGAACACGTCCGCGCCGGACGGCTCGGCGGGCACCGCGACATGGGCCACTGGACGAACGGCTGGAACTTCGTGACGGCCGGCACCGCCCGCGACGCGAACAGCCTGGAAGACATCTTCATCGAACTGAACCGCTGGGGGTTCGACGGGGCGGTGAGCATCGAGTGGGAGGACAACGACGTGGACCAGTTCGCCGGCGCGGAGGCGGCGCTGGCGTACTGCCACGTCGCCGACCTGCCGCCCAGCGGCATGAAGCACGACGAGATGTTGAAGGGGTGACGGGTTCGGGTATGATGGCGGTCGCGGCGACACCGCGACCGCCCGTTTCGGAGAAAGACGCCATGCCGACGCCTGCCCAACTCCAGACATACGCCAACTCGCTCCCGCCGATCTATCGCGACATCCTCGTCGCGTTCAGCCGGGCGGCAAGCCCGTACCGCCACTACATGGAAGGCATGGCTGTGGATGTCCTTCTGACGGAAATGACGAACCGCGGAAACGTCTATCCAATTTCAGAGTTGTACTCTGCGCTGGACCAACTTGAGAAGGAAGGCTTCGTCCTATTGGATGTCATCGACCTTGCTTACGTCTCCCCGACCGCCTTGGGCGAAGAGTTGCTTGAAACCGTCACGGGCGCGAAAGTGAAGAAGGTTCCCGTGCCCGCCCTCCCCAAACCCAACTGGTGAGGTGTGGCGTGCTTTGGACCGTCCAATTCCTCCCCCGTTGTACATACCACGTCTTCCTCTCGCACTCCGCCGAGGACCGCGACGCGCTCGCCTTTCCACTCTACGAGGCGCTCACGAAACGAGGCCTTCGTGTCTGGCTGGACCGCCATGACTACCCCTACGGCCGCACCTCTCGCGCCGCTCTGCGTGACGCCATCGTCGGTTGTCGGCACGCCGTTTTCCTCGTCACCGACGCGATGCTGAATTCGGCGCGCGGCTGGTGCATTCAGGAGTTGGCCTGGGCCGAGTTGTTGCAAGACAATCTCCTGCACGAAGGGGCACCGCACCTCGTGAACTGCCTCCTCCCGCTCTACTTCGTGGCCCAAGATGACGCGCGGTTGCCGAGGTCGGTATGGCAAGTCGAGCGGGATCGCGGCCCGTTCGCTCCATCGAGCTCGGACCGAGTCGGTTGGGCAACTGAACAAATCCTCGCGTTTCTCAAGCGGGAGGAGACAAGAGCGTTCGAGTTCCGCAGGTTCGCGCGTACGAACAAGCCATTTCGCGACCGATTAAAATCGCTCGCCGGTTTGGTTGAACGGGTCACGAACTTTGATCCGCACCGGATGCCAAGAGCCAAAGCGTAGGCAGCGGGCGTCGATCGTCACTTCACTTCGAACGGCAATTCCACCATCGTCGTCTCGATGGTCTTGGTCGGCGGCTTTAGCACGTCCACCTCGAACGCCTGCGTGTCGAGGCCGCCGCCGACCGATGACCCCGCCGCCGGCCACGTCCGAACCGGCCGGCAGCCGAGGAGTTCGACGCCGGCAGTCGTTCCCGTACCGCTCCGAAATCGAGCCGCTGCGACGGCCCGCCGATCACCGCCGGGACGCGATCCCGGCCATTGCACACCGAGTCTCCCGTTCACCCAGGCATGGAGCGTTACGGTTTCCCGCCGCCACCACTGCCGCCGCCGCCGCCGCTGGCGTTCACCTTCACGACCGCCTGGCCCTTGAGCGCGCCGTTGGCGACATCCTGCACGCCGATGGTCTGGTTGCCGGTCGCGGTCAGCGTGAGGGTGAACACGTGCGAACCGGCGTCGGCCGCCGTGAACGTGTAGTCCACCGGGACGCCGTTCGGCCCGGTGAAGTGGACCCGCCCGACGTAGTTGGGGATCGGGTTGCCGAAGGCGTCCACGGCCGTCACCGTGATCTGGAAGGCGATCCCCGCCGTCGCGCTGGACGGCACGCGGAAGGCGAAGCCGGTCATGGCCGCCGGGCTGATGACGATGTCCCGCTGGGAGTACGTGATCGTCGAGGTCACGATATCGGTCGCCACGAACGTCTGCCCCCGCGACGACTTGAACGTCACGCTGAACGTGTGGACGCCGGCGTCGGCCGCCGTGAACGTGTACGTCGAGAGCATCGCCACCTGGAGGTCCGTACTGGTGAACGCCAGCGTCCCGCGGTAGCTGGTGGCGAGGTTGCCGTAGGCGTCGCGGGCGGTGATGGTGACGTTCTGCGCCACGCCGGCCTTGGTCCCCACCAGCGGCGTGACCGCGATGGACGTCGCCGCGCCCGCCGTCACGACGATGCCCGTCTGGGTGGACGTCATCGCCGGGGTCGCCGCGTCCGCCACGCTGACCGACTGGGTGCCGGCCCGCGTGAGCGTCACCGTGAAGACGTGCGAGCCGGCGTCGGCCGCCGTGAACGTGTAGAACCCGCCGACCGTCGGGTCGGTGCTGGAGAGCCGCATCGTCCCGGTGTACACGGTCGAGACGTTCCCGAAGGCGTCGTACACCGTGACCCGCATCGACTGGGCGGTGCCGGCGGCGGCGTTCACCAGCGGGGTGACGGTGAACGCGACGCCCTGGCCGGGCGTCACCACCACCGACTCCGTGGCCGTGAACTCGGCGGTCGCGGCCGCGACGGTCGTCGTGCCGACGGTGCGGGGGGTGATCGTGAAGAAGCCGACGCCGTTGGTGATCGCGCCGTCCGCCGGCACGGTCGCCAGCGGGTCGCTGGTCGTCAGGTGGGCCGTGCCGTTGTAGGTGGTGGCGATGTTGCCGTACACGTCCACGGCGTACACCGCGACGACGTGCGGGGAACCGACGAAACCGCCGCCGCCGGACAGGCTCAGGCCGACCGCCGCGCCGGGGGTGACGGCGATGGGGGCCGTGTTCCCGCTGGCGTTCGCGTTCAGCGTGTCGGTCGCCGTCACCGTCTGGGTGCCGGCGGTTCGCAGCGTGACGGCGAACGTGTGGACGCCGCCCTCGGCCGCCACGAACGTGTAGTTGGCCGGCAGCCCGGCCTGCACGTCGGTGCTGGTGAAGTGGACCGTGCCGACGTAGGACGGGGTCGCGTTGCCGAAGGCATCGAGGGCCGTCACCGTGACGCTCGTGGTCGGGTCGCCGGCGACGACCGCCGCCGGAGCGGTGACCTGGAACTTGGCCGCCTGGGCCGGGGTGATCGTCAGCGTGGTGCTAGCCGTCGGCAGGCGCGGCGACGTGGCGGACAGCGTCTGCGTGCCGGCGGTCAGCAGGACGCCGCCGGTGGCGACGGTGTGGACCCCGGCGTCGGCGGCGGTGAACGTGTACGACGTGGCCGCGGCCGGGTTCAGCGGGTTGAAGAACCCGACCGTGCCGAGGAAGTTGGTGGCGACGTTGCCGTTCGCGTCCAGGGCGGTGACGGTGACGGGGAACGCCTGGCCGGCGACGGCGGTGGCCGGCGCGCTCAGGCTCAGGCCCACCGCGCTGCCGATCAGGGTGGCGTCGTTCGCCGCGTTGAGCATCGTCGTGGCGACCGCGCCGAACCCGGTGGCGACCGCGTCCACGGCCCCGTCGCCGTTCAGGTCGCCGAGCGCCATGTAGTTGCCGTTGAACCCGGCGTTCCCCTGGATGCCGTAGAACGAGCCGTCCCCGCGGCCGAGTTCGACCTGCCCGTTGGCCTCGATGATGTCGAGGTTGCCGTCGCCGTTGAAGTCGGCCGAGGTGAGTTCGCCGCTGCTGCCGTTGGGCAGCGAGTACGAGTGAGCCGGCTGGTAGGTGCCGTCCGCGTTGCCCAGCAGGATCGTCATCTGGTTGCCGATGTACGAGTTCAGCACGCACACATCCATGTTGCCGTCGTTGTTGAAGTCGCCGACCGTCTCGCGGTACGGGGCGGTGCTGGCGTAGTAGCTGTGCGGGGCCTGGAAGGTGCCGTCGCCGTTGCCCTTCATCGTGTTGACGCCGCCGGCGCTGTTCTGGTTGGCGACGACCAGGTCGGCCTTCCCGTCGTGATCGAGGTCGGCGATCTTCACGTCCACCGCCCCCTGCCCGGCGACGAAGTTCTGGACCGGCGCGAAGGTGCCGGTCCCGGTGCCGGTGTTCATGAGGACGAACGCGGTGCCGGCCCCGATGGACGACACGCCGACCACGTCGGCGAAGCCGTCGCCGTTCAGGTCGCCGACGGCCAGCCGGTTGGCGTAGGCGGTGGTCGCGTAGGACACCCGCGGCACGAACGTCCCGTCGCCGTTCCCCATCAGGATGTCGATGCTGGTCCCGCCGATCGAGTTGGCGGCCAGGTCCAGCTTGCCGTCGTGGTTGAAGTCGCCGGCCACCATCGCCCACGACCCGGCCGTGGTCGCGCTGACGATCGGGGCCTGGAACGTGCCGTTCCCGTTGCCCAGCGCCACGGTGATGAAGTTGTTCACGTTGGACACGGCGATGTCCTGCTTGCCGTCGCCGTTGAAGTCGCCGATGACGACCGCGCCTTCGGAGGCCCCGGCGGCGATGCCGACGGGCGTCAGGAACGCCGGCACGTCGCGGCCTTCGAGGTTGGTGAGGGACGGCCGGAAGCCCCGCGGCTGCGGCTGCGTCGAGCGGCGGGCACTCCGAGACGGGCGGACCATGAGACGGCGGACCCAGGAACGGAACATGAAGAGTCTCCAGCCGCAGGCGTGCGCTGCGACGTGACAGGGACGTGGGGCGAACCGACGCCAACCCAATCCGCGGCCGCGCCGGCATGGGACACGGAAATCGCAGTTCGGGGAAGTTTTCCCATTTCCTGTCCCGTCCGCCGCCGGTTCGTGACCCGGTGACGCCGGAACGAAACGGGACAACGGAAACGGCGGACGGGCGGCGGGCGACCGGGAAAA
>JAYUFU010000074.1:0-7565 GCA_043738505.1 Fimbriiglobus sp.
ACCCTCTTCGCGGTGACCGCAGGGAACCGCACCAGCCCGTTTTGCGTTTCAAGCGGACGACTCTATCGAGTACAATCCCATCAAACCCGTACTCCCTGATGGAGATCGGCCATGCGGCGGAGGGTCCACGGCATCCACCTGTGTTGGGGAACCTACGGGTTCTGGCTGCCCAACGACCCGCGCGGGTCCGGGTCCGCCGATGTCACCGCCCCGCACCTGAGGCCGTTCGGCCCCACCACGAAAGTCGAGGAGCGGAGCCGGTCGCGGGCGCGGCAGCCGCACGACCGCGAACTTCGGAAGGCGGCCAAACTCGCGCTGAAACGCCCGGCGGTGGTATTCGACGGACTTCAGGGTCGCGCGGTGGCGCGTGGTTTCGGCGAATTTTTGGTCGCGCACGGGTTGACCGTCTGGGCGTGCGCCGTGTTGCCGGACCACGTGCATCTCGTCGTCGGGCCGTCGCCGATTCGTGCCGACGAGTTGGCCGCCCGGTTGAAGGGAGCAGCCACCGAGCGACTCAAGGCGGAAGGTCTGCACCCGTTCGGCCACTTGGCGGACGAAACTGGGGACGTGCCCAAGTGCTGGCAGAAGGGTGAGTGGAAGGTTTACCTGTTCGACCCGGCTGGCGTGCGCGGGCGGATCCAGTACGTCGAGGACAACCCGCTGAAAGAGGGAAAGCGGAAGCAGACTTGGTCGTTCGTCGTGACGTATTCGGGATGAAGCGGCTGGCGCGGTTCCCTGCGGTCACCGCGAAGAGGGTCTGCCTGTTTGCGTTGGCGGTCCTGCCAGCAGTTCCGTCGTGGGCTATAATTGGGGGGTCGTCGCTCGCGCCGCATCGACTTCTTCCCGCCCCACCGATGGCCCCGATGTCGCAATCGCAATCGCAATCGGCGCGGGGTGGGAGCGCCCCGCCGTCGGGCGGCGGGTTCGACGAGGTGCTGGACCCGGCCGGCCGCGTCCGTCCGCACTGGGAGCCGGTCCTCCGCGACATCCCCGACCCGAGCGGCGCGGAGTTCGCCCGCCGCTGGCGCGACGCCCAGCAGGTCATCCGCGAGAACGGCGTCACCTACAACGTGTACGGCGACCCGAACGGCCTCCAGCGGCCGTGGCAACTCGACCCCATTCCGCTAGTGCTTCCGCCGGCCGACGCCGAGCATCTGGAACGCGGGCTGGTCCAGCGAGCCACCCTCCTCGAACACGTCCTCGCCGACCTGCACGGCCCGCAGCGGCTGATCGCCGAAGGGCTGATCCCCGCCGAACTCATCTTCGCCAACCCCAACTTCCTCCGCCCGCTCCACGGCCTCCGCCCGCCCCGCGACCGCTACCTGCACCTGTACGCGGCCAACCTCGGCCGCGCCGACGACGGCACCTGGACGGTAATCCGCGACCGCACCCAAGCGCCGTCCGGGGCCGGGTACGCGCTGGAAAACCGCATCGTCGCGTCGCGGACGCTGCCGGAGGCGTTCCACAACTGCCGGGTGCGGCGGCTGGCGACGTTCTTCCAGTCCCTGATGAACGGCCTGCGGGCCATCGCCCCGAAGAACCGCGACAACCCCCGCATCGTGCTGCTCACGCCGGGGCCGTACAACGAGGCGTACTTCGAGCACTCGTACCTCGCCCGCTACCTGGGCATCACGCTGGCGGAGGGCGGCGACCTGACCGTCCGCGACCGGCACGTCTACCTGAAAGTCCTCGGCGGGCTGCAACCGGTGGACGTGCTGTTCCGCCGGCTGGACGACGACTACTGCGACCCGCTGGAGCTGCGGCCGGACTCGTTCCTGGGGGTGCCGGGGCTGGTGCAGGCGGTGCGGGCCGGGACGGTGGCGCTGGCCAACGCGCTGGGGGCCGGGGTGGTGGAGATGCCGGCGCTCATGGCCTACCTGCCGGGCCTGTGCCGGGCGGTATTGGGCGAAGAGCTGAAGCTGGCCTCGGTGCCGACGTGGTGGTGCGGCGACCCGGTCAGCCTGCGGTACGTCCTGGACCGGCCGACGGAGTTGGTGCTGAAGTCCACGTTTCCGACAATTGGCCGGAAGACGATCCTGCTCGACGAATGCTCGGTGGCGGAACGGGCCGCGCACCTGGACCGGCTGCGGGCCGAGCCGGAGAAGTTCGTCGCCCAGCAGCTCCTGCCGCTGTCCACGGTGCCGATTTACGGCCGCCCCGCCGCCGACCGCCGGCGGATGGTGCTGCGGGCGTTCCTGACGGGCACCGACGACGGCTTCCACATGCTCCCCGGCGGGCTGACCGGCTTCGGCGGGGATGCCGCGTCGCGGTCGGTGTCGATGCCGCTGGGCGGCGGGTCGAAGGACACCTGGGTGCTGGCCGACGGCCCGGTGAACACCTTCAGCCTGCTGCCGCCGAGTGACCGCCCGATCGCCCTGACGCGGGGCGGCGGCGACCTGCCCAGCCGCGCGGCGGACAACCTGTTCTGGCTCGGCCGGTATGCCGAGCGCTCCGAGAGCGCGGCCCGGTTGCTCCGCGCGGCCGTCACCCGGCTGTCCGACCGCGCCACCCCGACCGATCCGCCGGAGGTGGCCCCGCTGCTCCGCGCCGTGGTCGCCCGCCTGCCGGCCGTCGTCCACGACGGCGAGTCGCCGCCGACCGAGCGCGACCTCCTGCCGCTGGTGTTCGCCCCGGAGCGCCGCGGCAGTTTGTCCGCGTCCGTCGCCGAGTGGCATCGGCTGGCCGGCGTCGTCCGCGACCGCATCTCGGCCGACATGTGGCGGGTGGTCAGTGGCGTCCGTCGGACCCTCGCGCCGCCCGCGTCGCCGCCGACCGCCGCCGAGGTGCTGGACGTTCTCGACCGCGTACTGGTGAACCTGTCCGCGTTCGGCGGGCTGGCGACCGAGAGCATGACGCGGGGCGAGGGGTGGCGGTTCCTCGACCTGGGGCGGAAGCTGGAGCGGTCGATGAACCTGCTCACGCTGACGGCCGCGACGCTGAGCCGGCCCATGACGCCGGAAGCGGGCATCCTCGACGCCATCCTCGAAGTGGCCGACGCGCGGATGACCTACCGCCGCCGCTACCTCGGCCAGCTCCGGGCCGAAGCCGTCCTCGACCTGGTCCTGTTCGACGAGACCAACCCGCGCTCGCTGGTGGCCATGCTGCTGGCCGTGCGGGACGACGTGGACGCGCTGCCACAGACACCCACCGCCGAGCCGCGCTCGCCGGAACTGCGGCTGTCGCTGCAAGCGGTGGCGGCGGTGCAACTGGCCGACGTGCGGCAACTGGCGAAGGTGGTGGACGGCGAGCGGCCGTTCCTGATGGAACTACTCGCGGTCGTCGGCGGGTTATTGCCGGCCCTGTCGGACGCGCTCACGCTGCACTACCTCAGCCACTTGCAAATCGCCCGCCACCTGGCGCAGGGGGACGCGCCGTGACCGACTACCGCATCACCCACCGCACCCGCTACCGGTACGCCGAGCCGGTCACGTTCTGCCAGAACCTGATCCACCTGACGCCCCGCCCGCTGGACACCCAGCCGAACCCGACTTCGACGCTGACCGTGTCGCCGGAGCCGGCGGTGCTGGCCAGTCAGGTGGACTACTTCGGCAACCCGATGACGTACTTCGCGCTGCAAGAGCCGCACCGCGAACTGGTCGTCGAAGCGGTGCATTCCATTCGCGTGCTGCCCCGGTTCGCGCCGGCCGGCACCGCGCCGTGGGAGGCCGTCCGCGACCGGCTACTGGCCGACCGCTCGTCGGACTGGCTCCGCGCCCGCCAGTTCGCGTTTGAATCCCGCTACGTCACGGGCGTCAAGGAGTACCGCGAGTACGCCCGGCCGTCGTTCGCCCCCGGCCGGTCGATCCTGGAGGCCGCCGTCGATCTCACCCGCCGGCTGCACACCGAGTTCACCTACGACCCGCGTGCCACCACGATCACTACGCCGATCAAGGACGTGTTCCGCACGCGACGGGGTGTGTGCCAGGACTTCGCCCACCTGCAACTGGCGGCGGTGCGGTCGCTGGGTCTGGCGGCGCGGTACGTCAGCGGCTACCTGTCCACGACGCCACCGCCGGGCAAGCCGAAGCTGGTGGGCGCGGACGCCTCGCACGCCTGGGTGTCGGTGTTCTGCGGGGAGGCCGGCTGGGTGGATTTGGACCCGACCAACAACCAGCTCGCCGGCGACCGGCACATCGTGCTGGCGTGGGGCCGCGACTACGACGACGTGAGTCCGGTGAAGGGGGTCATCCTCGGCGGCGGCCCGCACACCGTCGAGGTGTCGGTGGACGCCGAGGCGGTCGGGCCACGGTAGCGACTTCCCGGCCGTGCCGGTCGCGGGCCGGGAAGTCGGCTGCCCGTCGGGGGGCAACCGACTGCCGAAGCGTTTCCGCCTGCGGTCACTCGACCGTGACGCGGACGCAGCGGCCGCCCTCGCCGTGGAAGGTGACGAGGGTGCCGGCCGGCTTCTCCCGGACCCGCACCGCGCCGCGGTATTCCAGCCGTTGAACCGGACTGCCCGCCGCTTCGGGAGCGGTGCTGTCCGGCGTGCCGAACTTCCGCTGTACCGTCTCCAGCGGTGCCGAAACGAACGTCTCGTTGAGTTCGGTCTCGGTCCAGTGGTACGGCCCCAGCACCGCGTACCCGGCGGCCACGAGGCCGAAGAACACTGCGACGCACGCCACGAGGCCGGCCAGCACCGTCCACCACCGCCAGCGGTTGTCCGGGACCGCGCCGAGCGCGCTTTCCTGATTCGGGGTGTCGCCCCCGATGACTTTCGTTTGCACGGCATACCCTCGGTCGAGTGGGTTCGACAACGACGCGGGAGTGAGAGCCGCAAAGCCCGTGCCGACCGCCACACGGGACGTTTCGCCGGCGGTGGGCTTCCGGCGGATTCGGCCGTCGATACGATACCCGCTGCGAATCGCGCGCCAGCGTATCAGGAACACCGCCTCATGAGCCGCAACGGGTTCTTCAACTTCGTCGTCTTCCTCGTTCTCGCGGCCGGGGTGGCGGCCGGGTGGTGGTACGTCAACAAGACGTTCTTCCCGCCGCCGCCGGCGAAGGAGCCGGTCCCGCCGCCACCCGTCCCGCCGCCGACGCTGTACCCGGACGAGCACGACGGGTTGGTTGCGGGGGCCGGCGGGTTCGGCTCCCTCGCCGATAAGAAATCGGTGGCGAAGGAGCTGCTGACGGCCGTCGCGGCCGGGCCGTATGCCGCCGGCCCGCAGCCGCGCCCCGCCCTGCCTCCCAAGGCGACCGAGCCGCAGACGCTCGTCCGCCTCGGCACCGACGCGGCGTACCTGCACGTCCTGCTGAACACCAAGGGCGGCGGCGTCCAGCAGGTCATCCTGCCCCGGTTCGACGAGGCCAACCGCCTCGGCCGTCCGGCGCTGACGCCGGCCGGCGACCCCATCCCCCTGCACCTGATCCCCGGCGTGGTGCGGAAGCGGCCGCCGCAGATGCGCGAAGACCCGCCGGTGCCGTACCCGCCGCTCGCCGCCGGCGTCGTCCTCGACCCGTCGATCCTGACCGAGCCGTCGTACCTGCTGACGCACTACCCCGACGGCGACCCGAAGACGCCCGAACAGAACCCCGTCGATGAGCTGGCGCAGCGGGTGTGGAAGGTGGCCGAACAGTCGTCGTCCGGCGACGAGGCGCGGGTGACGTTCGAGACCGACCTGGCCGCCCCGTACTTCCTCCGCCTCCGCAAGACGTTCACGCTGAAACCGGGCGACTACCACCTCGGCTTCCAGGTGTCGTTCGAGGCGCTGCCCGGCCGCGCGGCTGGCCGGGACGCGGTCAAGTTCCGCTACCAGTTGGCCGGCGCGAACGGCCTGCCCATCGAGGGCGAGTGGAGTACCGGCACCTACCGCAACGCGCTGATCGGCTGGACCGGGTCGTCCGGCACGCCGAAGCGGACCATCGAGGAGGCGCTGGCCATCCAGACGGCGCACGGCGGCACGCTGGTGAAGGCCGAAGGGAACACGTTCGCCTACGCGGCCACCGCCAACCAGTACTTCGCCAGCGCCCTGGCCATCGACGACACCCAGGACGAAGGGGTGCGGAAGGCGATGTGGCAGTACGCCCGGCCGACCCGCGAGCCGCTGCCGTGGCAACCGGTGGTGCTGGACGACAAGGGAAAATTGAAGCAGGAGGTGTTTACCGCCGGCATCGAGGACAAGGCGTTCCTCGGCGACATCACCGTCCGCGTCGCCGCGACCGCCATCGACCCGCAGCCGGGCAAGCCGGTGGCGCACGGCTACCTGATCTACAACGGGCCGATCAAGGTGCGGCTGCTGCACCAGCTGAAGGACGCCGCCGGCACCCGCGAGGTGAGCGCCGAGCTGGTGGACCGCTATCTGGACAAGCTCACCCTGCGGACGCTCACCGACCACCACTCGCCGCACTTCTTCGGCCGCCTGTCGAACACGCTGTGGATCGCCGATGTCATCATCTTCTTCACCAACGTCATGCACGACGTGCTGGGCTGGCTGCACGGCATCGTCCCCGTCTGGGGCGTCAACATCCTGATGCTGACGCTGCTGGTGCGGATGCTGCTGCTCATCCCCAGCAAGAAGCAGCAGGGCATGATGGCGCGGATGCAGGAGAAGATGGCCAAGCTGAAGCCGGAGATGGACAAGCTGAAGGAGAAGTACGGCAGCGACTACCACACGTTCAACCAGGAGAAGACGCGGCTGCTGATGCGGAACGGCGTCAACCCGCTGTCCAGCATGGGCGGCTGCCTGCTCATGTTCGCCCAGTTCCCGGTGTTCATGGGCCTGTACTTCTGCCTGCAAGAGAGCGTCTTCTTCCGGCTCGAGCCGTTCCTCTGGATGCCCAACCTGGCCGCCCCGGACATGGTGGCGTGGTGGGGCGAGAACATCCCGTGGGTGAGCGACCCGACCGCCCTCGGCGGCACCCTGTACCTGGGGCCGTACCTGAACATCCTGCCCATCCTGGCCATCGCGCTCATGGTCATCCAGCAGGCGGTGACGATGCCGCCGCCGACGGACGACCAGCAGGCGATGAACGCCAAGATCATGAAAGTGATGATGATCGTGATGGGCATCTTCTTCTACAAGATGGCGGCCGGCATGTGCCTGTACTTCATCGCCAGCACGTCGTGGGCGCTGATCGAGCGGCGGTTCGTCAAGAAGGCGGTCCACGACGAGCAGGTGGCGGCGGACGACCTGGCCGCCGGTTCCGGCCCGGTGCCCGTGCCGCCGCGCCCGACATCCGGCGCGAAAGTTCCGGACCCGGCCCCCGCGCCGGCCACCGGCGGGTTCTTCTCCCGGTTGAAGGCGAGGATCGAGGAAGTCCAGAAGCAGGCCGAGACCCAGCGCCAGATCCGCAACGACCAACCCGCGCCGGACCAGCAACAAGGGCAGCCGCCGAAGAAAGGCGGCCCGTCGGGCGGCGGCAAGGGCGGGAAGAAGAAGCGGAAGAAGTGACGCGAAGGCGGCGGTTCTGGGCGAACCCGGCCCGCAACGGCCGTGGGTGCTGAAACAGTTCGGGAGCGTATCTCGGACGCAACCACCGACGTAGCCTGACTCTCCAGAGTCGGGCCGAACCGCCAAAGCGACTCGGCCCGACTCTGGAGAGTCAGGCTACGAATGAAGAACCAC
>JAYUFU010000075.1:0-7518 GCA_043738505.1 Fimbriiglobus sp.
GGGTTCGCCTGAAACCCTGCCGCGCCCTCGCTGCCCTCGCCCCGATCACTTCTCCTCGTTCACCTCGGCGGCGTAGGTGGCGATCAGGCCGGCGGCGCGGAGCTTGTCCAGCTCGCGGATCACCTCCTTCAGTTCGCGGCGCAGCATCTTCTTGTGGAACGCCACCCGTACCTCGGCCGGCTTGTTCGGGTCGAGTTTGGCGTTCAACTTGCCGACCAACTGGTCCAGCGACCGCAACCCCATCTCGCGGTCCTTGTTCGGCCCGCCGGTCAGCGAGTAGACGATGTCGCCGTTCGGCGTCTTGTCCGCCTGGACGACCCACGCCTCCTTGCCGCCGGTCAGCTTGCCCGCGTACTTCAGGGCCGGCACGCTCACCGGCGACATGCTGGACACGGCCGAAGTGAGCATGAAGAAGATGAGCAGCACCAGGCTCACGTCGATGAGTGGGATCATGTCCACGTCGTCGTCATCGTCGTGCGGCGTCCGCCGGAAGTCGGTGTCGTCCTCCAGCGGGTCGAGCGGCGGGACGGCGGCCCCGGCCTGGATCGGCTGCGGCTTGGCGACGAACAGGTACGGGGCGATCCGCGGGTGATTCGCGGCGAACACCCACGCCCCCTCCTCGCCGGCCGGGCGGAGCTTGTCGGTGCCGGTCAGCCGGCCCTGCTCGGCCCAGCCCAGCACGACCGAGTACGGCACGCCCTTGTACACCGTGTCCACGGCGATCAGCCACACGTCGAAGGCGGAGGATTTGGCGGCCATGTTGATTCCAGAAGAGCTAACCACAGAGGCACAGAGACACAGAGAAAACAAGAGAGAGAAACTTGTTCAAAACTCCTCTCTGCCCTCATCCTCTCTGTGTCTCTGTGCCTCTGTGGTGAGTCGGATTCTTTCTTGTGGAGGCGTTCGCTACCGTCGGCGGCCGCCCTTCCGCAACTCGCGGGTCTTCTCCTCCCGCTCCTCCTCGTCGCGCTGCTTGTCGTCCAGCTCTTCCGGCGGCGCGTTCTTGGCCGTCACCACCAGGGTGATGAGCGCCTGCGAGGCCCGCTTCATCTTGATCTCGAACTTGGAAATCCAGGCCTTGAACAGGACGTGCGCGAACACCAGCGGAATGGCCGTCAGCAGCCCCAGCGCGGTGGCGAACAGCGCGAGGCCGATGGACCCGGCCTGCCCGGTGATGCCCTCCGCGCCGGCCTTCGGGTCGGCGATCTTGGTGAACGTGTTGATCATCGACACGACGGTGCCGAGCAGCCCGACCATGGTGCTGACCTTGGCGATGGCCAGGATCGGCGCGAGCAGGTAGTTCAGCCGCGGGAGAATTTCCATCTCGACCGCCCCGGCCATGCTCCGCCGCATCGCCGCCACGCCCTGTTCGGACGCCTCCAGCCCGGCCACGAACAGCGTGTTCGGGATCAGCCCCTTCTCCTCCTTGCACAGCGCCAGGGCGGCCTTGGTGCCCTTCCGCCGCAGGTTCTCCTGGACATCCGGCAGCAGGGTCTCGAGGTTGGTGTTCGAGTTGGCGTTCAGCAGCCATCGCCAGAACACCAGGGCGAAGGCGGTGATCGTCATGAGCGTCATCGGGATCGAGAAGTACCACTCGCCGAGGAAGAAATCGCCTAGGGCTTTCATGCGGCCGTCCGGTGCGGGAGTGCGAGGAGGTGTCGTCCGTCTAGCTTCGCAGAAGTCGCCGGCGGCGGCAAGACGTGGGGAAGCCGGGAGACCGAGGTGCGCCGACGGATTCCGGCGAACTGACTCGCGCCACTCGCCTTCGCCCCTCAGCGGCTTCAGTTCTCCAAATACCACTCTTGACCGAACCGCCGGCCGGCGTCGGCGCGGTCGGTCGTCGGGTCGCCGGTGGCCTCGAAGCCGAGGACCGGTTCGCGGCGGAGCGTGCGGCCGTCGAGAACGCCACCGTGCAACCCGAGCAGCACCGGGAAGGGCAGGCGAACGGCCGGATCGACGAGCATTTGCGCGACGACCGGGACGGGCGGCAACTGGCGGGGGCCGTTCGGGTCGTCGCGGTCGATCAGGCCGAGGCGGATGCGGCCCAGGCGGAACTCGCTCCGCCCGCCGGCGATGACCGCGCGGCTGGTGCCCGCGCCGGCCGGCGGCGGAAGGAATTCGACCAGGCCCAGGCGATCCAGTTCTGTCCAGGCGTCGTGCGTGATGACGGACACCCACGCGCCGGTGTCAATCACGGCGCGAAACTGCAACTTCGGACCCGCCGTCACGGTCGTCGTGAGGCGGAGCACGGGGAACTCGAAGACCTCCCCCGGCCGGCGCGGTTCGGTGTACTTGAGGATGAGGTCGTCGCGAACGTCGGTCTGACGAATGCGGAGTCGAACGCGCGGCACGGCTACGCTCTCCTGTCGTGTCGGTCAATCGATGTAGTAGTTCACCAGTTTCCAGTGCGGGATGCCGAGTTCGTCGGCCTTCTTCTCGGCCGCTCGGTAAGCCTGTTCCATACTACGGTTGTGCGCCAGCAGGACGTGTTCGGCGGTGATGATGTACTCCTGGTAGTACTCGGCGAACGCACCGAGGCTCCACTGCACGTCGAGCCAGTCCATCTCCCGCCCCCACGCGCGGAGCTGCGCTTCCTCTCCGGGCCACGCAGCCGGGGTCGGCGGGGCGGCGGGCGTTTCGATGGCGGGGGAGGAGATCGTCGGCGACATGGGGGACACCCTCGGGGTTGTTGGTAGTGTACCCCACGTATCGGCGAGGGAATAGCCCGCCGTTCTTCGGTTCTTCGGCGAGCGGCGCGACGGGAGTCCGCCGGTTCTGGGTGCTGCATGGGAAGAACCGGCGGGCTGACGCCGCGCCGCGCCGTTTAGTCCAGGCAGAAGACGACCCGAAACCCGCCAAGGTTGAAGCGGTTGCCCGGCGCGAACCTGTAGCGGTAGGCGGCGCGGCAGCTTTCTGGAACGCTACCCCAGGAGCCGCCACGCACGATACGGTACGTTTGTTTACAATCTTTGCATTCCGGGTCGGGCAACGTCGCTTCCGGCCGGCCGTAGAACCCCGCGTCGTACCAGTCCGAACACCACTCCCACACGTTGCCGATGGTGTCGTGCAGCCCGAAGCCGTTCGGCTCGAACGACCCGACCGGCGAGGTGTACACATACCCGTCCTCGAAGTCGAACGTGGTCCAGTTCGGGAACACCTTCTTGGCGGTCAGGTCGGCCACGTTGGCGTACCCGTGCAAGCTGGACGGGGCATCCCCGGTCGGGTAGCGGGTCGTCGTTCCGGCGCGACACAGGTACTCCCACTCGGCTTCGGTCGGCAGCCGGAGGGCGTGTTTCGGCTTCGCGCTCTTCGCCGCCCACTCGATGAACTTCAAGGCGTCGGTGTGGCTGACCACGACGACCGGGTGCGCGTCCGTCTGCTCGAACCCCGGCGTCCGCCACGTGATCGCGGCATCCAGCTTCCACGTTCCACCGACGAAACTGTACCCGCCGCCGCTCGTCTCCGCTTCCGTCTTGAACTTCGGGTTCTCGGCCATGAACCGCTTGAACTGCCCCACCGTCACTTGGTGGATGCCGGCGTAGAACCCCTTCGTCAGCGTGACCGAATGTCGGGCCTCGTCAGACGCATCCCCGCCGAGGGCCTTCACCGCCTTCTGCTCCGCCTCCGGGCTGCCCATGAGGAACGTCCCCGGCGGGCAGTAGGTGAAGGTGATCGGCACGTCGCCGGGAAGCAGGATTTCCATTCGGTCGCCGGCCTTCAGTACCGGCGGGCTGACGCCGCGCCGTTCGCCCACCACAACCGCCGCGTCGTCGCGGCGACCGGAGGGAGCCACCGGAGCCGCCGGCGTCAGCAACTTCCGCATCTCGGCGGCGTTCGCCGGCCGCGTGTCCTCGTCCGCGCTCAGCGCCTGCGCCAGCACGCCCCGGAACGGGTCCGGCACCCGCTCCGCCTTGAACTTGGTCCACGCCCGGTCCTTCATCGGCTGGTCGTACCGCAGCGCGTAGAAGAGCGTCGCGGCCAGCATGAACAGGTCGGCGCGGGCGTCCGCCTGCCCCAACCCGTGCAACTCCGGCGGGGCGAAGAACGACGACTTCCCCAGCGCCTGCGTGTGCCCCGCCACGCCGTCCAACCCGGCGATGCCGAAGTCGATCAGCACCGGCGTGCCGTCCGGCCGGATCATCACGTTCTGCGGCTTCACGTCCCGGTGAATCAGCCCGCTCGCGTGCGCGTGCTCCAGCCCGTCGAGCAACCCCGTCAGCCACCCCATCGCCGTCGCCGGCTTCGGAACCCCGTGACGGTCGAGGTGCGATTCCAGGGTGAGGCCGTCCAGCAGCGGCATCACGATGTAGTGGCACTGGAACGCGGTGCAGAACCCGTTCCGCTCCACCGCCACCACGTTCGGATGTCCGAGCCGCAGCAGTTTGAACGCCTCGTCCGTGAACGCCTCCACCAGCTCGGCGTGGCCGGTCAGGTCCGGCCGCATCACCTTCACCGCCCGCGTCCGGCCGGCTTTCGTGGCCCGGAAGACGATCCCCCACCCGCCGCCGCCCAGCCGCGCCTCCAGCACCCACCCGTCCAGCGTGTCGCCCGCCTTGGGAACGCGATGAACAGGCGGCATCGGGCGCGCCGCCGGCGTGTGCCGACCCGTCACGGCGACCGTGGCGGCGCTCGCCAGAGCCCGCAAGTTGGCGTCGTCCGGGCGGAGTTTCACCGCCCGCTTGATGTGATCCTGGAAGGCGGCCGGATCGTCCTTCCGCGCCACCGCCAGCGCCACCGCGACGGCGGCCGACCGCGGCTGGGTGTTGGCCAGTTTCAGCAGGATCGGCTCGGACTCGGCGAACTTGCCTTCGGACTGGAGCTGCTTCGCCTTGTGGAAGTCGCGGAAATCGGCCAGGAACACGTTCGTCGGCTGGTCGCCCTTCAAGTCACGGAGGAACGCCGAGTTGGACGCGCACTCGTCCTTGAGTTGCCGCAACTCGCCTTCCACAGCGTCGATCCGCCCGTCCAGCCGCTGCCAGTGGGCGTCCAGGGCGTCGAACCGCTCCTGAAGTTCGGGCGCGGCCAGCATCGCGCGGAGGATGTCGTCGGTGGAATCGTGCCCGGCCTTCTCCAGCGCGTCCACCCGCTCCAGCAGTTGCAGGCAGTCGCGGCCGAGGAGGATGAACATGCTGTCGAAGGCGTTCAGCTTCTCCTCGGTGATGCCGAGCGCGCGAATGATCTCGGCCTTCTCCGTCTGCTCCCGCCGCTTGGCGTACAGGTCGCGGATTTTGCCGACGGCGTTCAGGACCGGCTTGGCACCGGGAACGAGGGTTTCGATGACCTTGGACACGGCCGCCGGGGTGAACCGGGCGAGCGACTGAAGCGCGGAATGCCACGTCATGGCGGGAGTCTCGCGGCGAGAGGCGTTGCTTGGTGTTCGCTCGGCCTCCGCGAACATTTTACCCGCGAGAAATGAATTGCGCCCCGACTCACGCCGCGCGCCGAGATTCGGGCATCGCCAGCCACTTCTGCATTCGGGGGAGCGTTTCCGCCCAGCCCTTGCCGAGCCGCTGCTGCCCGAAGGCGTCGTAGAGCAGATCGACGGTCTCGACCAAGTGGCGAATCTGGTCCGCCCGCGTGTCCAGCTTCGCCCGCGCGTCGGTCACGTCGTCCGGCATGTTCGGCAACTTGGCGCTGCCGACGGCCAGCGTCTCGGCGTGCAGGGTGAACTCGTACTGCTCGTCGTGCCGGACCAGGATCAGCCCGCACTTACGGGGCAGTTTCCCGGATTGCACCGCCCGTTTCGCTTCCGGCAACTTGCTCGGCCCCTCGTGCGTGATGGTCTCGTGCCCGGTCTGCCCGCGCGGGCACTCCAGAGTCAGCGTTCGGGCGATCATGTAGGTGGCGTCGGACTTGTCGGCCAGTTCGACCGTGTCGGACTCGCCGTCGGCGTTGAACCAGAGCCAAAGCAGGAACTCGTTGCCGAGGAAGTCGCGGCTGGATTCGTCGGCGATCCACGCCACGCCCTCCGGGGTGACGCCGGGGACGAACGCGGACGGCGACGAGTCATCGACGGCTCGGGTCCGCTGGTAGAGTTCGGCGAGTTGGAACATGCGCCGACCGGACGTGATCGGGTCGAGGCCGTAGCCGAAGGACTGCTGGAAGAGGGTGCAGAGGCGGTCCACGTTCGTGACGGAGGTCGCGCCGAACAGCACCTCGTTCGACTTCGCGTCCCACAAGACCGGGACGCACTTCCGCCGCTTGTACCGGCCGTCCTTGGCTTCGTCTTCGAGCCGGTCGCGCGCGGCTTCCTTGGCCTCGCGCTTCTGCTTCATGGACGGAATGCCGGACGGGTTGCCGGCGGCGAGGGCTTTCAGTTCGACGGCAACATACGCCTTGAAGAGGTCGGTGGGCAACTTCTCGGTGTCGATGCGGAGGTCGAACGACAGCGTGTCGTTGATGACGTTCTTGAGGAGCGAGAAGTCAGTGTCGAGGATGTGTTCGCCGGCGGCCCACCCGACTTCGATGCCGTCGGCGGACGCGAGCCGCTGGCGACCGGCGGCGAACTCGCGGAGCCGGTCGGTGTGGTCGGCAGAGAACGAGCCGGGCGACGGGCCATCGACGCGGAAGCGGAGGAAAGTGGCACGCCCGGTAAAGAAACTCATCGGCAGCGACTCCGGCAGTGGACGATACGCCCGCGAGCCGGAGGACGATGTCCGTCAACTCGCGAGTGTGTTGTTGTCGGCGAACTCGCCGTCCTTGCGAGTCATCTCGTCCAGTATGATCGGATGCCAGGCGGTGTCGCGCTGAGGCGATGGGACGTAATTCTCGCGCGCCCAGCAACGGAGGCGGAGTTCCTCGATGACATCGACTTCGGCGGGAGCAAAGCGGGAGCGAACCATGACGGGTTCCGAGGGAGAGAAAGCGGTTTGGTGTCGTGAGTTAAAGCAAAGCGATACCGGGCAAGCCGGAAAAACACAGAAGCCCCGCAGCGTTCGTGAGAACGGCTACGGGGCTTCGTGAGAATGCGCCGGCAATGACCTACTCTCGCGCTGTAAGCACTACCATCGGCCCCAAGTGCTTATCGGCCGTGTTCGGGATGGGAACGGGAGTTTCCACTTGGGTGAGATCACCGGCAAGCTGCCTGAGATATCAGTAACAACTTGGGGACATGAAGTCGCGTCGAGTGACTCTCGGGCCACGAGTAAGAGTGAGAACAAAGTGGCCAAGCAGTCGGCTGTTAGTACCGGTTAGCTGAGAACATTACTGCTCTTACACACCCGGCCTATCGACCTCGTAGTCTACGAGGAGCCTAATGTGGAAACCTTATCTTAGGGGAAGTTTCACGCTTATATGCTTTCAGCGTTTATCCATTCCGCACGTGGCTACCCAGCGGTACGACTAGCGTCATAACTGGCACACCAGCGGTGCGTCCCTCCCAGTCCTCTCGTACTAGGGAGAAAGCCCTTCAAGTTTCCTCCGCCCACAGCAGATAGGGACCGACCTGTCTCACGACGGTCTGAACCCAGCTCACGTACCACTTTCATCGGCGAACAGCCGAACCCTTGGGAGCTTCTC
>JAYUFU010000076.1:0-2423 GCA_043738505.1 Fimbriiglobus sp.
CTGCCGCATGTTGATTAATGAGTATCTTTCGCGCCGCGGTAATAAGAAGACCACCACAACCGTTGGAGTTTTCGAGTCGAAGGAGCGGGCCGACCAGGCGGTCGCCGATCTCAAGGCGGCCGGGTTCGCAGAGGGCAAGATCGGGGTGGTTCACCGCGACGCCGACGGCAAGACGGTCAAGACCGGTGCCGCGGACGACACGTACGCCGAGGAGGGCGCGGTGGCCGGTGCGGTCGCCGGGGCCGCGGGCGGCGGGCTGGTCGGGTTGGGCATCCTCGCGGGCGTCATCCCGGTCATCGGGCCGGTCATCGCGCTGGGCACGCTCGGCACCATCCTCCTGAACGCGGCCGGCGGCGCGGCCCTCATCGGCCTGACCGGCGCGCTCGTCGGCTGGGGCATCCCGGAAGAGGACGCCGAGTTCTACGAGAAGGAAGTGCAGAACGGCCGGTACCTGGTGACGGTCGAGGCCAACGGCCGGGCGCTCGAGGCCCGCGACATCCTGCACCGCCGCAGCGGGTTCGACCGCGCCGGCTGGAACGCCGTCCGCGCCGACCGTGCGAACATCGCGTCCGCCGGTCAGTTCCACACCGAAGACGGCCGGGTGATCCAACTCAGCGAGGAGCACCTGAAGGCCACCAAGGAGACGGTCAAGACCGGCGACGTGAAGGTCCGCAAGGAGGTCCACACCGAGCAGCGGCAGATCACCGTCCCCGTGGAACACGAGGAGATCGTCATCGAGCGGCGGTCGGCGAGCGGCAAGGCGACCGGCGACATGCGGGCCGAGGAGATCCGCATCCCGGTGAAGGAAGAACGCGTCCACGTCACCAAGGAGGCCGTGGTGACGGAAGAGGTGAGCGTCGGTAAGCGAAAGGTGACCGAGAACAAAACGGTGAACGGCACGGTGCGCAAGGAGGAGGCGGTGGTCGAGTCCACCGGCAACGCGAAGGTGCGCCAGACCTCCAAGCCCGGTAAGAAGTAACGCCGGGAAAGTCGTAAGGTCGCAAGTCGTGAAGTCGAAGTCCTCCGCTGTTGGGGTCTTTAACTTTGCGACTTGCGACCTTACGACTTTCGACTTACTTCAGAACCGCACGCCGGGGAACCGCTTCCGCAGCGCCGACGGCACGTCGCCGGTCAACTCGTTGCCCGTCAGGTCGAGGTCGCGGAGCGCGTTCAGGTGCGGCGAGGCCGCCAGCGCGCGGGCACCGTGGCCCCGCTCCCGGCCGGTCGCGGCTCGATCGGAACGTGGATCGCTACCCGAACGCGAGAACCCCGGTCGCCGCGACCGGGGTTCGTGACTGCTCGCGGCGGGCGCGGCCCGGCTCAGTAGCGGAACAGGCCGAGGCGGTACAGGCGGTTACACATGACGTGCCGGCGGTAGTAGCGGCGCAGGCCGTTCTGCACCTCCTGCGGGGTCACGTCGCGGCCGTGGCAGCGGCGGCGCAACTTCGTCATCTCCTCGACGCCCGTGCTGTTCACCACGGTCGTCGTCTTGGACGAGGTGTGAACGCGGAACGCGCCGAGGAACCGCGGCAGGCGGTGGAACGTTGCGCCCGCGTCCTGGAACCGGAGGATCAGGTCCCAGTCCATCGCGAACCGGAAGCTCTCGTCGATCCCGCCCACCTTGTCCCAGATGCGGCGGCGCCAGAACATCGTCTCCTGCGGCACGTAGTCGGCCCAGGTGAGCGCCGCGGCGTCGTGCGGGGGCAGCACCCAACGGCCGGTCTCGTCGCCGTGCTGGTCGATCACCACGCGGTGCCCGTACACCACGTCCACGGCCGGGTGCCGCTCGAAGTACCGGGCGACGGTGTGGAGCGCGCCCGGCAGGAGGATGTCGTCCGAGTTCAGGTACGCCATGATGTCGCCCGACGTGCGGGCGAAGCCCATGTTGATGGCGTGCGACTGGCCGCTGTCCTTGCGCATCTCGGCGTGGTGGAGGCGGTCCCGGAACCGGGCCAGCACGTCGCGGGTCTGGTCGGTCGAGCCCCCGTCCTGCACCACGTACTCGAGCCGCGGGTAGTTCTGGTCGAGCACGCTCGCGAGCGTCCGCTCCAGGAACGACCCCTGGTTGTACGACGGGGTGACGACGGACACGAGCGGCGGGTTCGCGAGGGCCGGCGTGCGGTGGTACCGCGCCGGCACGCGGAGCTGGCGCGGGCCGCCGGGGAAGCTCAGGCGCCCGAGCTGGATGTCCAGCCCCAGCCCGATCTTGATCTGGTGCCGGAACCAGTGCTTCCACGGCATCCGCGGGGTGGCCGCCGCCTTCAGCCGCGCGACCTCGTCGCGCAACTGCCCGACTTCCAGGCCGAGGACGATGAGCCGGTTCTCCATGTCCTGGAGCGCCGCGAGTTCGCCCGGTGCGTCGGTGATCTGTGGCATCATGTGATTCGCCGCCCGGCCCGAGTGAGATTGTCTTCTATTTTGTG
>JAYUFU010000077.1:0-7511 GCA_043738505.1 Fimbriiglobus sp.
TCTTCGCGGCGACTTCAGGAGCCGCGCCCGTCACCTCACCCGCCGCCGGTCTTCGCTTCCAGTTCCTGCCAGCGGGCGTACAGCTTCTCGACCGCCTTCTGCGCGTCCTCCAACTGCTTGCAGGCGTCGGTCAGCGCCTGATGGCCGGCGCTACTGGCCGCTTGCACGTCGGCTTCGCGAGCCGTCACCACGGCCTCCGCCGCCGTGATCGCCGCCTCCATCCCGTCGAACTCCTGCTTCTCCTTGAAGCTCAGCTTCTTCGCCTTTTGCGACGGGGAAACCGACTTCGCACTCGTGAACGGGGCCGGCTTCGCCGCTTCGATGGCCGCGCGCTCGTGGGCCGTCAGCCACTGCGACACGTTGCCGAACGGGGCCGCGCCGCCCTTGCCGTCCAGCCCGATGACCTCGGTACAGAGGCGGTCCATCAGGTCGCGGTCGTGGGTGACCAGCACGACCGCGCCGGGGAACTCGCTCAGGCTGTCTTCCAGCACTTCGAGCGACGGGATATCGAGGTCGTTGGTCGGTTCGTCGAGGAACAGCACGTCGGCCGGCTTCAGCATGAGTTGGGCGATCCGCACCCGTGCCTGCTCGCCACCAGACAGGGCCGACAGTTGCAGATTCAGCAACTCGGCGCGGAACAGGAACCGCTGCGCCCACGCGGCGACGTGGAGCTGGCGGTCGCCGAACGTCACCGTGTCGCCGTTCGGGCAGAGCGCCTTGTGCAGCGTCAGCGACAAGTCGAGGGCGGCCCGGCCCTGCTCGAAGACGACCGTGCGCAGTCCGTCGGCGCGGACGACGGTGCCGGTGTCGGGTTCCAGCGTGCCGGCCAGCACGCGGAGCAGGGTGCTTTTCCCGCTGCCGTTCGCCCCCAGCAGGCCGAGTTTGATGCCGGGACTCAGCAGCAGGTCGAGCGGGCCGAAGAGCGGTTTGCCGCCGAGCGCCTTACTGATGCCGGTGGCGGAGATGAGCTTGCGGGTCTGTCGGCCGGTGCCCTGGAAGTCGATGCCGGCGGCGGTGCCGGTCGAGGTGCGGTATTGCAGTTCCGCCAGCTCCTCCCGCCGCGTACCGGCGGCTTCGATCCGCGAACTCGCCTTGCGCGTGCGGGCGGCGGCCTTGCGGCCGAGCCATTCCGTCTCCTTGCGGACGACGTTCGCCACCGACTCCATCGCGCGGGCCTGGCCCTCGAGGAACGTCTCCCGCTTCTCGGCGAAGTCGTCGTAGTTGCCGGCGATGCGGAACGCCCCAGCCGGGTAGACGCGGCTGAGTTCGACGATCTCGTCGGCAACGGCGCGGAGGAACGCCCGGTCGTGCGTGGCCGCCAGATAGCCGAACGGGGCCGAGCGGAGCAGCCGTTCGAGCCAGACGACGCCGGGCAAATCGAGGTGGTTGGTCGGCTCGTCGAGGAGCAGCAGGTCCGGCTTGCGGACCAGTTCGCGGGCCAACGCCAGCCGCTTCCGCCAGCCGCCGGACATGTTGGCGTGCAACTGGTCGTGGTCGGCGAACCCGACCTGCGTGAGCGTGATGGCGGCGGCGGTCTCGCGCTCGTAGTCCTCCGTCCCGTCGGTTTTCAGGGCGTCGAGCAGCACCTCGCGGGCGGTCAGGCCGGCGGGGAAGGTGTCTTCTTGTGGCAGGTAGCCGATCCGCGCGCCGCGCCGCGCCGACCGCTCGCCGGAGTCCGTGACTTCCAGACCGGCGAGGATCTTCAGCAGGGTGGATTTGCCCGCGCCGTTCGGGCCGATGAGGCCGACCCGCTCGCCGGCCCGGATGTCCAGGGCGAGGCCGGCGAACAGCGGCCGCGGCCCGAAGCTCTTGGTCAGCCCTTGGGCGCTCAGCAGCAACGACATGGGGTGCAGTCTTGGGTGGCAACGGGTGGGAACGCGAACGAACACCCATGATACCGACTTCGGCGGTCGCCGCGACGAATCGGCGCGTCCGCCGTTGCCGCCGACACCGCCGGCGCGGTATCCGTTACCCATCGACCACACAACAGGAGCCGCCATGCCCCGCATCACGTCCGTCGACGCCTTTCGCGGGTTCGTCATGTTCCTCATGCTCGCGGGGGTGATGCGCCTGTCCAAAGTGGCGGACGCCTACCCCGACTGCGCGACCCTGCAAGCGGTGAAGTTCCACACGTCGCACGTGGACTGGGTGGGCTGCTCCCTGCACGACCTGATCCAGCCGGGGTTCACGTTCCTCGTCGGGGTGGCGCTGACGTTCTCCCTGGCCCGGCGCGCGGAGCGGCCCGTCGGCCGGCTGCTGCTGCACGCGGCGTGGCGGTCGCTGGTGCTGGTCTGGCTCGGCGTCTTCCTGCGGTCGAGTTCGGCCCGGTGGAAGACGACGAACTTCACCTTCGAGGACACGCTGTCGCAGATCGGGCTGGGCTATCTGCCGCTGGTGGTGATCGCGCTGTTCAAGCCGCGCGTTTGGCTGCTCGCGCTGGTCGCCCTCCTCGTCGGGTACTGGGCGCTGTTCGCCTTCTGGCCGCTGCCGCCGGAGGGCTTCGACCGCGCGACCGTCGGCGTGGACGCGACCTGGACGCACGACGCCACCGGCTTCGAGGCGCACTGGAACCTGAACCACAACCCGGCGGCCGCTTTCGATGCGGTTGTCCTGAAACGGCTTCGGGGCGACACCGACGAGAGCTACAAGTCCAACGCCGGCGGGTACGCGACGCTCAGCTTCGTTCCCACCCTGGGCACGATGCTCCTCGGCCTGTTCGCCGGGCGGTGGCTGCAAACGGGCGGCAGTCCGTGGCAAAAAGTCGGGCTGTTCCTCCTCGTCGGCGTCGGGCTGCTGGCGGCCGGGTACGGGCTGGGCGCGGCCGGCGTCTGCCCGGTCGTGAAGAAGATTTGGACGCCGAGCTGGGTGCTGGTCAGCGGCGGCTATTGTTTCCTGTTGCTGGCCGCGTTCCACGCGCTGACGGACGCGACCGGGTACGGCGGCTGGAGCTACCCGCTGCGGGTGATCGGGGCGAACTCGATCCTCATTTACGCGGTCGCCGGGCTGGGCGTCGGCGACTTCATCAAGGACTCGTTCCGCAAGCACTTCGGCCAGGACGTGTTCGCCGTCTGCGGCGAGCAGTGGAAAGACGCGGCCGGCGGCGCGACGGTGCTGGTCGTGTACTGGCTCGGCCTGTGGTGGCTGTACGCGCGGAAGGTGTTCGTGCGGGTGTGACTGTGGCGCGCATCGTCGTCGCCGCGAGCGTGCGAGCGGGCCTGCGGTGCCACACGCACGCTCGCGGCGACGAGGGCGGACAGTGGCCCACTTCCCCTCCGACCCGTTGCCCTCGACGCCCGATATCGGCTAAGATGACTACTGGACTTCCCCCGCCTGACCGCCCTTTGACTTCGCCCGCCGATTTTTCCGTCACCGAGATCGCAACGGACCCGCGTTCCGGGGCATAATACCCACAACCCGACGACGCCCCGCCACCCTCACCCCGAGGCGCACGCCCATGAACTCTCCAACGCTCCCGGCGCGGACCCTCGCCGCCGTCCTGCTCGCCTTGGCCGTGACGGTGTGCGCCACCAACCGCCCGCCGGCCGTGGTCGCCGCCGACCCGGTGCCGAAGGCCGAGCCGGTGAAGGCCGTCGCCAAGCTGGAATACAACCGCGACGTGCGGCCGATCCTGGCCGAGACCTGCTTCGCCTGCCACGGTCCGGACAGTGCCGCGCGGAAGGGCAAGCTGCGGCTGGACCAGCGGGACGCCGCCATCGAACGAGAGGCGATCGCGCCGGGCAAGCCGGACGAGAGCGCGATGATCGCCCGCCTCCTGCTGCCGGAGTCGGACGACGAACACATGCCGCCGGCGAAGTCGCACAAGAAGTTGACCGCCAAGCAGATCGACACGCTGAAAACGTGGGTGGCGCAAGGGGCCGAGTACCAGCTTCACTGGTCGTTCCTGTCGCCGGTGAAGCCGCCCGTGCCAGCCGTCGGGGATCAAGCCTGGGTGAAGACGCCCATCGACGCCTTCGTGCTGGCCGAGTTGGAGAAGCGCGGGCTGAAGCCGGCCCCGGAAGCCGACCGCCGGACGCTGGCTCGCCGTCTCAGCCTGGACCTGACCGGCCTGCCGCCGAAGCCGGAGGACGTAGAGGCGTTCGTCGCCGACAAGGCCGCGAACTACTACGAGACGTTCGTGGACAAGCTGATGGCCTCCCCTCACTGGGGCGAACACCGCGGGCGGTACTGGCTGGACGCCGCCCGCTTCGCCGACACGCACGGCATCCACTTCGACAACTACCGGGAGATGTGGGCGTACCGCGACTGGGTGATCCGCGCGCTGAACAAGAACATGCCGTTCGACCAGTTCACGACGGAGCAGCTGGCCGGCGACCTGCTGCCGAACCCGACCCTCGACCAGAAGATCGCCACCGGGTTCAACCGGTGCAACATCACCACCAACGAGGGCGGCGCGATCAGCGAGGAATACCTCGTGCTGTACGCCCGCGACCGCACCGAGACGGCCGCGCAGACGTGGCTGGGGCTGACCGCCGGGTGCGCGGTGTGCCACGACCACAAGTTCGACCCGTTCAGCGCCAAGGACTTCTACAGCCTGGCCGCGTTCTTCAACAACAGCACGCAAGGGGCGATGGACGGCAACATCAAGGACACGCCGCCGATCCTCTTCGTCCCGGCCCCGGAAGACCGCGAGAAGTACCTCGCCTACGACGCCAGCCTGAAGGTCGCGCAGGCCAAGCTGGACGAGCGGAAGAAGGCGGCGCGGGCCGAGTTCACCGCGTGGCTGAAGGAGGCCAAGCCCGACGGGTTCACCCCGCCGAAGGACGGCCTGACGTTCCACGCCAAGTTCGACGAGGGCAAGGGGAAGGAAGTCGCGTCCGAGTGGAAGGGCAAGCCGCGGAAGGACGCGCTGCCGGCCGGCGCGACGTGGGTGGCCGGGCCGACGCCGGACGCGAAAGTGCTGGCGATCAAGGCCGCGCAGGGGACGATCCGGTTCCCGGCCGGGGTCGGCGACTTCGAGGCGGACAAGCCGTTCACCTACGCCGCCTGGGTGCAGGTGCCGCAGCGGGGGCAGACCGGCGGGGTGTTCGCCAAGATGGACGAGAAGGACCAGCACCGCGGCTGGGACTTGTACCTCCAGAACGACAAGTTCGCCGCCCACTTCATCCACGCCTGGCCGGACAACGCCTTCAAGCTGACCACCAAGGGCGGCTTCGACCCGAACAAGTGGCACCACGTCACGGTGACGTATGACGGCAGCCGCAAGCCGTCGGGCATGACGCTGTTCGTGGACGGCGAGCCGCAACCGGTGGACGTGGACGTGAACGGCCAGAACAACCCGGCCGGGTTCAAAGACCCGTCGCCGAGCAAGACGACGAAGACCGAGACGCCGCTAGTCCTCGGCCAGCGGAGCGAGGGGGCGAAGTTGCGACAGGTGGGGCTGGCCGACTTCCGGCTGTACGAGCGGGCGCTGACCGGCAAGGAAGTGGGCGAGCTGGCCGCCGCCGGCAAGGTGTTCGCCACCCTGAGCAAGCCGGCCGACAAGCGGACGCCGGCCGAAGTGGACGCGCTGTTCAGTTGGTGGGTGACGACCCGCGACACGACCTCCGCCGCGCTCGCCGAGGAACTGTCGAAGCTGAAGCGGGAGGAGTCGGCGTTCAAGGGGCGGGGCACGGTCGCCCACATTTCGGTGGAGAAGGCGACCCCGCCGGAGGCGCACATCCTGAAGCGGGGCGACTACGACAAGCGGGGCGAGAAGGTGAGCGCGAACACGCCGTCGGCGCTGCCGGGGTTCGACAAGAGCCTGCCCCGCAACCGCCTCGGCCTGGCCAAGTGGCTGCTGAACAAGGACAACCCGCTGACCGCCCGCGTGACGGTCAACCGCTTCTGGCAGGAGTTGTACGGGCAGGGGCTGGTCCGCACGGCCGGCGACTTCGGCGTCACCGGCGAACTGCCGTCGCACCCGGAACTGCTCGACTGGCTGGCCGAGGAGTTCGAGTCGCACTGGGACGTGAAGGCGTTCTTCAAGCTGCTGGTGACGAGCGCGACGTACCGGCAGGCGGCCGCGACCACCAAGGAGAAGGCGGAGAAGGACCCCGGCAACCGCCTGATGAGTCGCGGCCCGCGGTTCCGCATGGACGGCGAAATGGTCCGCGACTACGCCCTCGCCGCCAGCGGGCTGCTGGTGCCGAAGGTCGGCGGCGCGAGCGTGCGGCCGTACCAGCCGGACGGCGTGTGGGAGGCGGTGGCGATGATCGGCAGCAACACCCGCGACTACAAGCGGGACGCCGGCGACAGTTTGTACCGCCGGAGCGTGTACACGTTCATCAAGCGGGCCGCGCCGCCGGCCAGCATGGAAGTGTTCAACGCGCCGAACCGGGAGACGTGCGCGGTCAAGCGGGAGCGGACGAACACGCCGCTGCAAGCGCTGGTGACGCTGAACGACGTGCAGATGGTGGAGGCCGCCCGCGTGCTGGCCGAGAAGGCGCTGGCGGCGGGGGCCACCGACGACGCCCGCATCGACTTCATCGCCAAGCGGGTGCTGGCCCGACCGCTCCGCGCGAACGAAACCGGCATCGTCAAGGACACGCTGAAGGAGTTGCTGGCCGAGTACAAGGCGAAGCCGGCCGAGGCGAAGAAGCTGATCGCCTTCGGCGACACCAAGGCCGACCCGAAGCTGGACCCGGAGGCGCTGGCCGCGTGGACGATGCTGTGCAACCAGCTGCTGAACCTGGACGAGGTGCTGAACAAGTAGGGGGTTTGAAGTGTTCTGCTCGCTCCGCGAGCGGTCTTCCTTCAGTTCATCGGAGGGCCTTTCATGCGCGACTCCGATTTCCGTCCGCCTTCATTCCTCGACGCCACTACTCCCGTTGGCGTCCGGTCGGGGCGCGACTTGCCCCACTGGTCACAAGCTGGGACGGTCGCGTTCATCACTTGGCGGACGTGGGATTCGATGCCGCAATCGGTCGTCGCGGGGTGGGTTGCGCGGCGAAACGGTTGGTTGGAAACGCACGGCATCGACCCTCGGGATCCCGACCTGTCGGCGGTCATTCGAGGACTGACCGCTGCCCAGCGGGAGGAGTTCCGCGAACTGCTGTCGGAGCGGTGGGAGTGCGCGCTCGACGCCTCTCACGGCAGTTGTCCGTTCCGGAGTCCTGAGTTGGCGTCCGTCGTTGGGGACAGCCTGCTGCACTTCGACGGGGAACGGTACACCATGCACGACTTCGTCGTGATGCCGAATCACGTTCACCTGTTGGTGTCCTTCGCGGCCGACGAGGGCATGACCGATCAGTGCGAGTCGTGGAAGCACTTCACCGCCGTCAGGTTGAACCGACTTCTCAAGAGGACGGGGCGATTCTGGCACGCCGAGAGTTTCGACCACCTCGTGCGTTCCGCCGAATGGTTCGAGAAGTACCGGCGTTACATCGCGGACAACCCGGTGAAAGCCCAGTTGCGACCCGGCGAATACCTGCATTACTCGCGACCGACGGCCGGACCAACCTAGTGTTCTGCTCGCTCCGCGAGCGGTCTTCATCCGCAAAGCCAAGCCCCGC
>JAYUFU010000078.1:0-21038 GCA_043738505.1 Fimbriiglobus sp.
GCCTCACCCCACCAGGTGGCCGAACCGCTTCTTGAAGTCCTCCGGCGTCAGCTTCACCACGGCGGCGAGCCGGGCCAGCTGGCCGGCGTCGTCGAAGTCGGCCTTCTCCAGCCGGGTCATGTACCGGCGGGCGCACTCGTAGGTGACGCCGGTGGCGTCCACCTCCCGCGTCCGCATCTTCTTCGTCGTCGGGCTGATCATGTCCTCGAACCGGAGCGGCTTCAGTTCGCCGCCGACCACCGACACGATGGCCCCGTACTTCGCCGCCTCCGGCGACATGAGGAACTTGACCGCCCCGTACCCCAGGTCGCGGGTGTACTCCACGTCGAACGGGATGGGGTCGGCGCACCGCAGCTCGTACCCGAGGTCCTTGGCGATCATGGACGACGTCAGGCCGAGCGGCTTCATCTCGGCTTCCAGCCAGTCGAGGACCATGCGGCCGAAGTCGAGTTCGCCCAGCCGCAGGTTGTTGAACGGGTCCTTGACGATCTTCCCGTACCGGCCGATCTGCTCCTCGGTCATGACCGCCCGCAGCCCCTCCTCGCCGATGCTGTCGAGCAGCCCCTCGGCCAGCACCACCAGGCCGTAGTCCTTGCCGGCGGCCGTCCGCTTGACCATCGACCCGAGGATCGTCTCGGTGATGGCCTTCGGCGTCACCTTCTTGTGCGGGAACTCCTCGGAGATGAGGGTGAGGGTGGCGGCCGACGCCTTGCCGATGCCCAGCGCCAGGTGGCCGGCGGCGCGGCCCATGCTGACGACGATGTACCAGCGGCCGGTGGTGCGGGCGTCCTCGTGCAGGGCGCGGGCGGTGAGCGAGCCGAGGTGCCGGGCCGTCTCGAAGCCGAACGTGGGGATGCCCTTGGGCAGCGGCAGGTCGTTGTCGATGGTCTTCGGCACGTGGGCGACGCGGATGCCGCCGCCGGCCTGGGCGTACACCTGCGACCCGGTGTACGCCGTGTCGTCGCCGCCGATGGTGACCAGGTAGTTCACCTTCAGGTCGGCGAGCGAGTCCAGCACGTTCCGCATGTGCGCCGGGTCTTTCGTCGGGTTGGTGCGGGCGGTGCGGAGCATGGACCCGCCGCGGAGGTAGTACGGGGCGACGGCCGGGATGTCGAGCGGGACCACCTTCGACGTGTCGCGCTGGATGAGGTGGCTGAACCCGTCGCGGATGCCGATCACGTCCAGCCCGCGGTGGATGGCCTCGATGGTGACGGAGCTGATGACGCCGTTGATGCCGGGGGCCGGGCCGCCGCCGACGACGATGGCCAGCCGGTCGCGGGGGGAAGAATCCGCCATGTCGGGAACGCTCGCGGGGGGAAACGGACTACCCGCTTACGAAACGGATCGGCGCGGGAAAAATCAAGGGCGCGCGGCGGGGGTGGGACGGGTCAGTACGTGTCGGGCAGCTCGCCCCGCTGACGGCGGGCGGAGTGCGACTCGGCGATTCCTTCCGGACGGGTGTTGCCTCCCGGCGGACACAACGCGGACAGGTCCGGCAGGTCGTCGGGGAAGCCCATCAGCCGGCGGTACAGGTCGGGGTCGTGGTGTCGACTCAGTCGCGCCACATCGATGACCAGACGCCGGAAATCCTTGAGCTGTTTTCGGTTCAAATCCAGATCGCGGATGAGCCGTTGGCTTTCCGGAGTTGAACCCACGATTTCCCCAGTGGCCAGCACGGTGGCGGTTCCGGCCGTCAGCACCGCGAGCGGATCGGGCACTCGCTGATCGCTCTTCTTCGCGTTGCACCCGGCACAGGCGAGCAGCAAGTTGCCGTACGCGAGCCGCGCCTCCGGGCGAGCGGCCACCGCCTCGTGGTGATCGATGTCGAACAGGCCGGTCACGCTGCCCCACGCCTCGCGGGTCAGGCAGTAGACGCACCGGAACGCGAATTCGTCCCGGAGCCACGGGCGGAAACTCGCGTGATCCGAGTACCCGGCCGGCCCGTGGCGGCGCGAGTGCGGAGTGGCCGGGTAGTCGAACGGCTGACTCACGCCGGCTCTCCTTTCTGAGCGGCGGCGGCGGCTTTATCGAGCAACTCTTGGTGAAGTTTCCGGAGCGGCTCCAGCCGCAGCGGAGCGACCCGATCCACATATCGTCGCAGCTGGTGGGTCAGCCCGTCCAGTTCCTGTAACTCCTCCGGCGTGACGGTGCCGTCGATGTCGCGGTCGATGAGGTCGCACCGCCGCTGGTTCTTGGCCGATGTCCACTCGCCGTCGTCGGTCGGCGGGGGTTTGATCGGCACCCACCGCCCGACCGGCATCCCGGCGCGTTTGACGACCGTCCCGCCCGCCGCGGCGGTCAGGAAGTCGCGGACGGTCTCCGGCAGCGTGTCCCAATCCAGGTCGGTGGCGGTCTCGGTCATGGCGCGGCCCTCGGGGTTGGCTTCAGTATACCCGCCGGCCCCCCACTTCGCGTTCCCCCGCCGTCCGCCGCCGCGTATCATCGCCCCTTTCCGACGGGGCATTCCATGCGGCATTCGTTCGCTCACCGGGCCGGGCACCACCTGCTGCTGATCGCCGTCGCCGTCGCGGTGGTGTTCCCGTTCCTCGGCAGCACCAGCCTGTGGGACGACGACGAAGGCGTGAACGCCGAGTGCGCCCGCGAGATGCGCGAGGCCGGGACGTGGGTGGTGCCGACGTTCAACTGGGACCTCCGCACCGCCAAGCCGGTGTTCCTGTACTGGCTGATGCGATTCAGCTACGCCGCGTTCGGCGAGAGCGAGTGGTCGGCCCGCCTGCCGTCGGCGCTGCTGACGGTCGGCACCGTCCTGCTCGTGTACGAACTCGGCCGGCGCATGTTCGACGCCGCGACCGGGCTGCTGGCCGGGGTCGTCGCGGTCACGTCGCTGGAGGTGTGCAAGCTGGCGCACGCGGCGACGCCGGACGCGACGCTCCTGTTCTTCACCGTCCTGTACTTCCACTGCTTCTGGCTCGGCACGGCGAACGGCGGGCGGGGCTGGTTCGTGCCCTGCGGGATCGCCAGCGGGCTGGCGTTCCTGACGAAAGGGCCGGTCGGCCTGGTGCTGCCGTCGGCGGTGGTCGTCGGCTGGTTCGCCTGGAACCGGGAACTGCGGCGGCTGCTCGACCGGCGGATGCTGTGGGGGATGCTCGCGTGGACGCTGGTGGCGGTGCCGTGGTACGCGCTGGTGACGGCCGAGACGAAGGGCGAGTGGCTGCGGACGTTCTTCTTGAGGGAGAACCTCGGCCGCACCGCCGAGCCGATGGAGAACCACCGCGGCCCGGTGGTGTACTACCTGATCGCCGTGTGCGCCTTCTTCGCGCCGTGGAGCGCGTTCCTGTACGCCAGCGTGCGGGACGGCATTCGCGCTCCCTGCGGTCGCGGCGACGACGACTCGCTTCCTCGCCGCGAGCGGAGCGAGCCTTCCCCCGAGCGCTTCCTCCTCCTCTGGGTCGGCGCGTACTTCCTCGCCTTCTCGGTCGTGGCCACGAAGCTGCCGCACTACATCGCCCCGGCGTACCCGGCGCTCGCCCTGCTGACGGCGCGGTTCCTGGTGCGGTGGGCGCGGGGGGAAACGACCCCGCCCCGGTGGGTGCTGCCGGCCGGCATCGCGGGCGTCGCCGTCACCGGGCTGTCGGTGACTCTCGGCCTGCTCGTCGCCGGCGGCGCGATCCCCCTGCCGATGCCGGCGGACCAGTTCCGCGCGTTCCCCGGCCTGGCGGCGTGGGCGTGGATCGGGGCGTTCCCCCTTCTCGGCGCGGCGGCGATGGCCGCGTTCCTGCGGCGCGGCAACCGGCCGGCAGTGGTCGTCAGTTTGGCCGCGTCCACGGTCCTGTTCGTCGGGCTGACGGCCGCATTCCCGCTAGCGGTGGTGGATCAGTTCAAGGCGACCAAGGAACTGGTGGCGCTGTCGGGCGCGCGGCAACTAGACCGCGACGTGCGGGTTGGCAGTCTGGACTTCTCGCAGCCGAGTCTGACGTACTACGTCGGGCGGAAGGTGGACCGGCTGACGGTGTCGGTCGCGGTGCCGGAGGCCGACCGCGAGCGGCACCTGATCGGGCTGGTCGCCGACTACCTGGACCGCCCGGAGCCGTCCTTCCTGTTCGTCCCCGAACCGACGTGGCGGCGGCTCGAGGCGGCCGTGCGGCCCGGCGTCGGCGGCCGGCTGACCGAGGTGGCGGCGAAGTACGACTTCGCCCGCCACGCCGTCATCCTGGTGCTGTGGAACGGCCGGTGAAGCCGTTTCCCCTCACACCCTCCGGCCCCGTGGGGTATCCTCAATCACCCACCCCCGGAGTGTCCGCCCGTGAAGACCCCGCTCGCCGGCCTCGCCCTGCTCGGACTCCTCGCCGCCGCGCTCGCCGCGCCGGTGCCCAAGGAGGCCGCCAAGACCGCCGGCATCCTCGTCCTCGACGATTCGGACCGGGATTTCAAGGGCAAGGCCGTCTACGAGGACAACCTGCACTTCTTCGGCACCGACGGGAAGGAGCGGTTCCACCTGTCCGGGTTCAACAACGCCCAGACCTATAGCGGCACCCGGATGATCGCCACCGACCCGGCCCGCAAGAGCATCTGGGTGTTGGAGAACGTCGCCCACAGGGTGCGGCGGTTCGACCTCGCGGGCAAGGAACTGGCCGTCATCGAGGGCGTGAAGGGGACGGCGCTGGCCGTCGATCCGGAGACGGGCAACGTGTGGGCGGCGACGAATTCCCGCTTCGGCGGCGGCGGGGAAATTCGCGTGTACTCTCCCAAGGGGGAGAAGGTGGCCACCCACGACGTGGCGGCGTGGGACCTCGTATACGACCCGAAGGCGAAGGCGTTTTGGGCGGCGGAAAAATCCCTCACCAAACTGGCCGCAAAGGACGGCAAAATGCTGGTTCAGAAAAAACTTTCCGACTGGTGCGCGTCGTCGGTGGCGGTGAACCCGACGACCGGCGACGTGTGGGTGGCCGTGCGGGAACACTCGCAGGTCGCCGGCAGCGCGAACGAGTTGATCCGGTTCGACGGCGACGGCGAGGCGAAGGCAACCATCGCGCTCGCCGACCGTTGCCCGTGGCGGGTGGCCGTCGAGCCGAAGTCGGGGCACTGCTGGGTGGCGATCGCGGGCCGCGGGGTGCGGGAGTACACGCCGGCCGGGAAACTCGTCGCCGAACACGACGTGGACGCCGCCCTCGGCGTCGAGATCGACCCGGCCGGCGACGGCGTGTGGGTGCTGACGAAGACCGATACCCGGCTGCTGTCGTTCGCCGGCAAGGAGCTGCGGAAGGTGGCCCACAAGAAGCCGACCGATCAGGCCTGGATCGCCGCGTACAAGGAGTGACGGCGGCCTGTCACCGCGTCTCCCGGCCGGCCGGCGACGACCGGGTCGTGACGGGTCAACTGGCTTCGGCATCCACGAAGAGCGAAGGTTGTCGGGCGGCAATGAGTGGCCGTTCGCCGGCATCAATCGCGGCGAGCAACTGCCTTGCGGCTGGGTCATCGCGGTCGCCGAGGAACCGTAGCGCCGACCCCCGCACGAACCCCTCGTCGATGTCCACGGTCAGCCACCGTCGGCCGAGTCGTTCCGCGGCATCACCCGTCGTCCCCGACCCGCCGAAGATGTCCACGACCGTATCCCCCTCCTCGGTCAGGAACTTGATGAAGAACTCCGGCACCCCGACCGGGAACCGCGCCGGATGCCCTTCCACGCCCAGCGCTTTGCAAAGGCGGAGATAGGTACTGTTGCTTTCGGTGTTGGGGATTTGCAACAGGTTCGACGGGATCGCCCCGCCGTTGTCCTTGGCGAAGC
This sequence comes from Fimbriiglobus sp., assembly GCA_043738505.1. Taxonomy (GTDB): domain Bacteria; phylum Planctomycetota; class Planctomycetia; order Gemmatales; family Gemmataceae; genus JALHQU01. Next base: position 5,747 of record JAYUFU010000078.1, read on the forward strand.
CGCTGCTGACGGCGTGCCCCGACGGCCGATCCTTCGGCGTGTAGAACGCTTCCGGATCGCGGAGGAGCGTTTTCATTCTCGCCGAGTAGGGTACGAGCACGCGCGACACGTTCGCCTTCGGCGCGTCGGTCTTGCTCAGCCACCAGAGGCAATTGACGGTGTCCTTGGCGCGAATCTTCCGCTTGTTCACCCACTCGATGGGGGACGGCAACTTGCTCGGGTTGTGCCAGAAGAACTCCTCGGCCAAGTGGAAGCCGTAGTCGTCCACATGCCGGAGCAGCACGCGGAACGGACAGAGGGAGCGGATCGGCCGGCCCCGCTGGTACGAACCGCCGAGGTCCAGCACGTAACTGCCGCTCGGCTTCAGCACCCGGTGAACCAGCGGCGCGAACCGGCACAACCAGTCCACGTACTCGCCCTGTTCGGCGTTGCCGTAGCTCTTCTGCCGGAGCAAGGCGAACGGCGGGCTGGTGACGACCAAATCGACCGACTCCGGGGCCAACTCCGCCAGCACATCTAGCGAGTCCCCGACGGCGGCGACGCCGAGTGGCGTGCGATAGCGGATGCGGTGGTCTGCAACGGTCATGGCGGGAATCCGTTTCGCGACAATGTTGCGCTTTGTCTGTGGTCGGATTGTACCCCGGCGCGGACAACTCGCCAACATGAGTACGTCCGGACTGCCCGCCCGCTTCGCCGCCCGTGTCCGCCAACTCCGCGAGGCGGCCGGACTGTCGCAAGAGACCCTGGCCACTCGCGCCGGGTTGCACCGCACCCACGTCAGCCTGATCGAGACCGGCAAGCGACTGGCCCGGCTCGACACCGTGGGGCAGTTGGCCCTCGCGCTCGGCGTCGAAGTGGCCGAACTGTTCGTCGTATCGTCGCCACCGTCAGCCGTGCCTAGGCCGACGACCGACCGGGAGGAGTTCGAGCGGCTGTGGCCGGCCATCCGCGAGTACCAACTGCTGGCCGAGCGGCATCGAATCTTCGACATCTTCCAAGATAACGGCGGCAAGCTTCTCCAAACGCTGATTCTCCTCGACCTGGAAAACATCGCGGGCCGGGAGGGAAACGACGCCCGCGATAAACGCGGGAACGAGTACGAGCTGAAAACGGTGAACGCGAAGCTGACCAGAAGTTTCTCGACCCATCACCACCTCAACTTGGTCATTCTGGCCAAGTACCGCGCGGTCGCGGCCTGGTACTTCTCGGTCTACGAACACATCGAACTGGTGAAAATCCACCGCCTCACACCGGCGCAATTGGAGCCGTACTTTCAACAGTGGGAAGCGAAGTGGAAGAAGGACAAAAAGGACATCAACAACCCGAAAATTCCTCTGAAATTCGTGGAGGCGAACGGTTTGCTGGTGTACGAACGGCCGTAGCCGATCCGCGTCACCGCGTATTTATGTTCGGAGGCCACTTCCCGGCGGGGAAGCCGATGTCGGGCCTCGAAGACTCGACCGCGACCTACAAGACGGCCCAAACCGGGGGGTGGGGGTTCGGAAAACGCTCGACGGCACCCGCGGTCGGCGACCTGAACAAACTATTTTTGACAATCTCGCCACTTTAATTTGACAAACCCAAAAACGGAGCGCATAACCACTGATGTACACATCCCGTTCCGGAGTACCGCCGTGAACACCGCCACCGCTACGCCCATCACCGAACAAGCCGACCGCTTCCGCTGCGAGGCGGAGGTGCCCGATCCGCCGCGCGACGCGGCCGGGCGCAAACAATACTGGGAAGACACCGTCGCCGAAGCGGTGGCGGAGTTGCGCCGCCGACTGGCCAGCACCCGCGACGAGAAGTCCTTCCAAGCCTTGCAGATGGTCCTCGACTTGGAGAAGACCCGCCTCCGGCACAAGACCCCGGTCGCCGGTACGGAGGTGAGTGGCGGTCGCTGGGCCGACGGGCTGGAACCGCTGCCGGTGTACACCGAGAGCCACCGCGAGTTCGCGCTGAAGAAGGTGGAAGCGAAGACGGAAGACCTCACCCCGCCGACTGCGCCGGCGACCCTCTCCGTCCCGGAGGTGGTGGAGGACGAGGTGGTGGGGGAAGTCGCCCGACTCTCCGAGTCGGAAACGCCGTCACCGACTCGGAGAGTCGGGCTACGACAGAACGATGATGGCGTTTTGAACACACCCTCTCCGGAACGGGGAGGGGGCCGGGGGGTGGGGTCTTCGTCGCCAGAACCGCCGCCGCCGCACGGCCGCTACCGGTACGTCCAGTACCCGCTCGACGCGCCCATCAACACCATGACCGACGACGAGTACAACGCCTACCGGCGGTGGCAGGGGTTCTGGCCCGGCGTCCCGCCCGGCTGGCCGAACTGGCCGCCGAAGTCGGTCGCCGCCGTCGCCGATCCCGATCCCACCGGACCGCCCGCCATCGACTGGCGGTTCGCCGCCGCCATCTGACGACCTCTTGGGGCCGTCCGTGGGGTATAATTGCGGCATCGCTCCCCCCCCGACGGGTGCCTCCCATGCCGCAGAAAGTGATCCTCGTGGCCGACCCCGGCATCGACACCGCGTTCGCCGTCGCCCTCGCCTTCCACGACCCGAACCTGGACGTGATCGGCCTGCTGCCGACGGCCGGCAACGTGTCGGCGGCGCAGGCGACGGCCAACATCAACATCCTCATCGACCACCTCGACCCGCCCCGCTGGCCGAAGACGGCGACCGCCCTGCCGGCCGAGTACGACCGGGACGGCACGGCCATCCACGGGGCCGACGGCCTGGGCAACGTGAACCTGCCGGCCCGCACCCGCCACCAGCAGCACCCGGCCGACAAGGTGCTGGTGGAGCTGCTCCGCGAACACCCGCACGAGGTGGCCGTCATCTGCCTCGGCCCGGCCACGACCGTCGCGCGGGCGCTCGACCGCGACCCGGAGGTGGGCAAGCTGATGGACCGGCTGGTCCTCGTCGGCGGCTGCTGGAAGGAGCCGGGCAACGCCGGGCCGGCGGCCGAGTTCCACTTCTTCCTCGACCCGGACGCCGCCCAGCGGTGCCTGAGCGCGAACCTGGACCCGCTCGTCATCCCGCTGGACGTGACCCGCCGGCTGGTGCTGTCCCCGACCGAACTGCTCAACCTGCCGAACCCGGAGTCGGGGACGTGCCAGTTCCTGCGGAAGATCGTCCCGTTCGGCATCCGCGCCAGCATGAACCGGTACGGCATCGAGGGGTTCCACCTGAAGGACGTGCTGGGCGTGGCGGCGGTGGCGCTGCCGGGGTGCGTCACCGCCGAACACCGGCCGGCGGGCGTGGAGACGCGGGGCGACCTGACGCGGGGGATGCTGGTGGTGGACTGCCGCAAGGAGCCGGCCCACCCGCCGAACGCGCTCGTCGGCGTGGACGCGGCCGTCGGCGAGATCCGCCAGTACATCGACCGCGTGCTGAAGCAGGCCCCGTGACCGGCCCGCGCCGCCCCGGCGGGTACAATGCCCGCCCCGACACCCGGAGGAGTCCGAATGGCGTTCTCGGCGTTCACATCCCTTGATGACGTATTGCGGAAGTACCAGATCCGGCACCGCAAGCAGACGTTCGTCGGCACCGGCCCGTTCCCGCCGCCGAGCGAGTATTACCTGAGCGAGATCAAGTTCAGCTTCGACGCGCAGGCGTTCCAGCGGTCGGAGGCGTTCGCCTGCGAGGCGCTCATCTACCCGACGCTACGGGAGGCGTGGCGACACTACCGAGAGCAGTTGTCGTTCTTCAGCCACGAGACCGTTCACGCCGACGACGACCTGCGGGGCGAACTGGATTACATGGTGTGTCGGCGGTCGCCACTCAGTCCGTACCTGCCGGACCAGCCGATTCTGTTGGTCGGCGAGGCGAAACGGGACGACATGCAGAAGGGGTGGGCGCAGGCGCTGGCCGGCATGATGGCCGCCCGGCGGATGGCCCCGCCGCCCGGCCCCGTGCTGTACGGTCTGTCCACCACCGGCGTCATGTGGTCGTTCGGCAAACTCGACGGGAACGACTTCACGGAAGACCCAGAGGGGTTCAGCGTGACGAGGCCGGACGAGCTGTTCGGCGCGCTGCACTTCGTGTTCGCCGCCTGCCGCGACCAACTGGCGGCGAATCCCGCGGTGTGAAGTGGATACCGCGACCGGCGCGATTCGGTAAAATGTCGTCGGGTCGTCAGCGAATCACGGGCATCCACCGCTTCGGAGTTCCCCATGCTCGCGTCGCTCGCCAAGTTCGCTCCGGCCGTGCTGGGCAAGGTCGCCGACTACCTCATCCCCGGTGCCGGGTCGGTCGTCCAACAACTCCACCAGTGGTATCTCGACAAGCACGAAGCCGAGGAAAAGGCCGAAATCCTGAAGGCCCTGCGAATCACGGAAGAGAAGCTGAACGTCTTCGACAACATGTTCATGCTGCTCGGCCGCGACTGCCTGCAACTGCTGGAGCGGGTGGACGCCCTGGAAGCGCAAGGCCGGGACGCCACCGACGACATCCTCCGCGAAGTGCTGAACCGCCCCGAATTGCAATTGCGGTTCGACGCGATCGGCTCCGAACTGGCCAAGCTCGACGGCCGCGTGAATGCCCTCGAAGCCGACGTGAAACGGCTGGACGAGCGGTACGCCAGCCTCGGCGCGTATGCGGGCGAACTGAAGGCGAACCAGCTTTCGGAGACCGAACTGGCCGACTTCCGTGAGTTCCGAAAGGCCAAGCAATTCCAGTCTGCCGGGCGGTTCGCCGAGTCCGAACCGATCCTGCTGAAGTTGGCGAACACGCAACCGAAGTCGGCGGCCGTGGCGGTCGCGCAGGCCCTGGCCCGTCACGATGACCCCGCCAACTTCGAGCGAGCCATCCGACGCGCGGTGAAGTTGCGACCGGACGACGACGTGTTGAAGCAGCTCATCGCCGCCGCGACGGTCGCCGTCACCCGCGCCCACACGCCGTCCGCTTCTCCGACCAAGTCCGCCGCGCGCGTCCCGCAAGTCGGCGACACCCTCGACGGCTGGCTTCTCGAAAGCCGGCTCGGCGGGGGCGGCTGGGGCATCGTCTTCCGGGCGACGAAGAAGAACCAAATCCGCGCGCTGAAGGTCATGCGGCCGGACCTCTCCACCCGCGAGGAGTTCGTCGAAGCGTTCCAGACGGAGGCGTTCAAGCTGAACCGACTGCGGCACGCGAACGTCGTGGCGGTGGAGCGGAACGGCTACTGCACGGCCCACCACGGCCATTACTTCGTGATGCCGCTGCTGGACGGGCTGAACCTCGAACAGCACCTCGCGGCGCACGGTGTGCCCTCGGCGGAGGTGGCGATGGGCTGGCTGACCGGCCTGCTCGACGGCCTCGAACACGCCCACGGGAACGGCCTCATCCACCGCGACATCAAGCCGCAGAACGTGATGATCCTGCCCGACGGCCGCGCGGTGCTGATCGACTTCGGCATCGCCGGGTTGGAGGGCGTGCCGGGCGAGACGCAGGCGATCGGCGTGTCGAAGTTCTACGCCCCGCCGGAGCTGCACAGCCTCGGCGAAGCCGACGCCCGCGCCGACCTGTTCATGCTCGCCGCCACGCTCTTCTACGCGCTGCGGTACGACCAACCGCTCCGCGAACGGGCGTACCACGAGTACGAATCGGAGTTGGTGCCGGACGTGTTCCGCAAAGGCTTCGACGCGGCGTTGGCGATCAAGCGCAGCAAGAGGCCGGCGAATGCCGGCGAGATGCGGAAATCCCTGGTCCGCCAGGCAATCGTGCCAGCAAATCACTGGAGTGATATCGAGACCGATTATCGACAGTACATCAAGTACTGGGAGACACATGGTTCATCGAATACCTGGCTGAAACGCCATCAAGAACGACTACCCCATTGGCAGAGAGCCGCCGCAGCAGGGTATGCGCCGGCGATGGTGCTTGTTGGTGACTGTTGCGACTTTGGAATTGGTACGCCGGAGAGTAATGACCTTGCGATAATCTGGTTTCGCAAAGCGGCGGATCTGGGCGAAGCCGGTGGCATGTTTAGTATCGGGCGGTTGCACAACCACGGCAGGGGAATTCCGGAGGACCACGAGTCGGCACTTTATTGGTACCGTGAAGCATATTCACGAAGCCTTGCGGTATCCATATGTTCCATTGGAATCTTGTACGAATCGGGAATGATTCCATTGGACTACAGCCAAGCGATGAAGTGCTACCTTGAGGCCGCTGACGCGGAGTGTGCATGCGCCATGACGAGAATTGGCGACTTGTACTCTGCAGGACTAGGTGTTTTCATGGATGACGAAGAGGCAATGGCCTGGTGGCGCACTGCGGCAGTCGAAGGGAATACTGACGCAATGTGCTGCATAGGAGAAGAGTACATGAATGGTCATAGTGTTCCGGAGGACTACGCGGAGGCGATGTGGTGGTATCGCAAGGCTGCCGACGCTGGCAACGCGGCCGCGATGTTCAACATCGGCTGGATTTACCATAAAGGCTTAGGAGTCACGGAGAGCCTCGATACAGCAGTATCATGGTACGAGCGCGCGGTCGCGATAGGCGACAAACAAGCAGATAGATTCCTCGTCGAAGCACGCGCAGAATTGGCCCAGCAGTGAGACCCGTACCCCCTTCGCCTTCGCCGGTACAATTCAACCACCACCGTGAGGTTCCGCATGGCCACGATCACGCTCGCCGAGGCGCAAGCCAACCTGCCCGAACTCGTCCGCCAGCTCGCGCCGGGCGAGGCGGTCGCCATCACCGACGGCGACGACACCGTCGCCACCCTCGTGGCCAAGCCGCCGCACCGGGTCGAACCGTTCGTCCGCCAGTGGCACTGGGATGCCGCGCCCTGGATGGTCGTGGCGGGCGGAATCGGCGGCGGCGTCTGCCTGTGGCGGGATTGGAATCCGCTCCTCGGTTACGCCGTCGGCTTCGGCGTCGCCCTCGTCCTGTTCGCGGTCGGGTTCACTCTGGCCCGGCTCGAGGAACGCGATGAACCTCAATGACGCCGTCCGGTTGGGCCGCCAATTCATGGCGCTGACCGGCACGGGCACCATTTACACGTTCGCGTGTGTCGGGTGCGGCGCGGCCGTGACCCGTACCCGAGCGCGTTCTTCGGCCTGTTCCTTCCGCTCGCGCCGCTCTCCTTCTGGTTCTCCTCGGATCGCGCCATCCGCAAGCGGCTCGAACGTTACAAGGTGCTCGCCGACGCCAAGCTGATCAAGCCGAAGGAGTACGACCGGCTGCGTGAGGAACTGCTCCGGTGGTACATGCTCCGGCAGTTCGGCACCCCGGTGTCGGGGCCGCCGCAAGAAGACAAACCCGGAACCCCGTCCCCATGACCGATGACACACCGTTCGCGCTGAGCTACGACGCCGGCACCGTCCTCGTGGGCGGCGGGCCGCGCGGGTTCGACTTCGCAACCCTGCCCGGCGTGCGGTTCGACCCGCGCACGTCCACCTATCGCGCGCAGGGCCGGCACTACCGCGGCCTCGTCGAACACCTGGTCCGCGAGAAGCTGCCGTTCGCCGACGCCGCCCGCGCTTGGCCCAAAGAGCCGCAAGGCTGGAAGCTGGTCACGGATCGCGTGCCGTTCCCGCACCAGGCCGAGGCATTGGCCGCGTGGTGGAAGGCCGGCGCGCGGGGCGTCGTGGTGCTGCCGACCGGCACCGGCAAGAGCTTCATGGCCGCGCTGGCCGTCGAGAAGGCGAGCCGCCCGACGCTCATCGTCGTGCCCACCATCGTGCTGATGACGCAGTGGTGCCTCGACCTCCAGCGGATGCTGGGCATCCCCATCGGGCAGGTCGGCGGCGGCGACTACGACTTCCAGCCGATCACCGTGACGACGTACAACTCGGCGTTCATCCACCTGGAACGCTACGCGCACAAGTTCGGGCTGATCGTGTTCGACGAGGCGCACCACCTGCCGGGCAGCACGTTCCAGGAAGCGGCCATCGGCAGTTTGGCCCCGTTCCGCCTGGGCCTGACCGCCACCCCCGAACGGGCTGACGGCGGCGAGGCGCTGCTGCCGGACCTGATCGGCCCCATCGTCTACCGCCGCGAGATTCAGGAGCTGTCCGGCGACTACCTGGCCGGGTACACCGCGCACCGCGAGTACATCGACCTGACCGCCGAGGAGGCCGAGAAATACCAGGAGTGCCGCGACCACTACCGCGGGTGGATCGCCGACCACGGCATCGACCTGCGGCAGCCGAACGGCTGGCAGCGGTTCATCTTCGAGGCCAGCCGGTCGCCCGACGGGTGGGAGGCGCTGCGGGCGCACAAGGAGCAGAAGCGAATCGAGCGGCAGGCGGAGGGGAAGTTCAAGAAGCTGGAGGAGCTGTTCGGCCGGCACGTCGGCGAGCGGACCATCGTGTTCACCGCCGACAACGCCACCGTGTACGAGATCGCCCGCCGCTACCTGGTGCCGGCCATCACCAACCAGACGAAGGCCAAGGAGCGGAAGCACATCCTGGAGAAGTTCCACAGCGGCGAGTACACGGTTCTGGTGGCGTGCCAAGTGCTGAACGAGGGCGTGGACGTGCCGGCGGCGAGTGTGGGCATCGTGCTGTCCGGCAGCAGCAGCGTGAAGGAGAACGTGCAGCGGCTGGGCCGCATCCTGCGGAAGTACGGCGACAAGCAGGCGAACCTGTACGAGGTGATCGCGCGGGGGACGAGCGAGGAAGGGTCGTCCGACCGCCGCCGGCAGCACGGCGCGTTCCAGTGACCTTGCGTGCCGCAACGGGCGACAAGCTCGTGGTCTTGTAAAAAACTCCACGTGGAATTTTTTACAAGGACGGACTGCACTCTCGGCTTCACTTGTCCTTCTTCGGCTCCGGCTCCTTGTCCTTGAACCCCAGCACCTGCACCGTGTAGGCGTCGGCCTTGGCGTCGGCGGCGATGGTCAGCAGGTTCGTGTCCGGCGTCTTCTTCACGTTCTTCACCTCGTCCAGGAACTCGTCCACCGGCTGGAGGTCGCCGGGGCCGTTCGGCGGGTCGAAGTGCATGGGGATGGCGAACAGCCGCGGGTTGATCGCCTTCGTCAGCTTCTTCGCCTCCTCGCCGTTGATCGTGTAGATGCCGCCGACCGGCACGAACAGCACGTCCACCTTGCCGATCAGCTTGAGCATCGCCTTCAGCTTGTCCTCGTTGTCGGTCAAGTCCTCGCCCAGGTCGCCCAGGTGGCAGAAGGTGAGGCCGTCCACCTCGACGATCATGACGCCGTTCTTGCCCCGCTTGACGCCGCCCTCGTTGTCGTGGTAGGTGCCGACGGTGCGGACCCGCATGTCCTTGTACTTCTCGTCGATCTTCACCCACTCGTCCGGCTTGCCGGGCTTGTCCTGCTTCACCCCGACGAACTGCTTGGCGTCCTTCCCCTTGTCCACCGCCTCCACCTGCGTGTGGTCGTTGTGCGGGTGGCTGATGAGGATCATGTCGGCGGTGATGCCCGGCCGGCCGTAGAACGGAATCATGTGCGGGTCGAACACCACCCGCTTGCCGGACGGCGTGATGACCTGGAAGAACGACTGGCCGAACCAGCGGACCTCGAACACCTTCGCGCCCTGGGCGAAGACCGGCCCGGCGAGCAGGACGGCAACGGCGGCGGATAGCAGGCGGACCATGACAACCTCCAAGTGGAACGGGGGTCGAGGACGGAGAAGCACGTTCACCACGGAGTGCGAGAGGGCACAGCGAGGAAGTAGCGGGAAAGAGAGCGTGGACAGGATCACAGGATGAAGAATGGATGCAGAGTTCGGAACGGAATTTCTTCAATCCTGCTTTTCATCCTGTGATCCTGTCCACACCTCTTTTCTCGTCTCTGCTTCCTCAGTGACTCCGCAGTCAACAAATTCTAACTGCGACCACCCAGGAACCAGCCCATCAGGTTCCAACCGGGGTCGAAGCTCAGGTTGCCGGCGGCGGCGGTCGGTTCGTCGTAGCGGCTGGCGGCATCCGGCGCGATGCCCGACCCGGCGGCGGCGAACGGCACCGCGCCGTAAGCGTGCGCCCGCGTCTTCAAGGTCGTCCGGTGGTCGGGTTCGACGAGGATGCGCCACTGACCGTACTTCGGCAACTCGTCCAGCAGCGGGCCGACGATGTGCGTGTCGATCTCCTCCAGCGCCGTCACCTTCGCGTCCGCCAGCCCCTCGTGCGACGCCTCGTCCGGCGCTTCCACATGCACGCACACCAGGTCGAACGCGCCCAGCGCTTCCACCGCCCACTTGCCCTTGTTCGCGTAGCTGGTGTCCAGGTAACCGGTGATGCCGGGCACGTCGATGCGGTGCCAACCGAGCAGCGCCCCGACGCCGCGCACCAGGTCCACCGCCGAGATGATCGCCCCGCGCTTGCCGTACACCTGCTCGAACGGCTGCACCGTCGGAGCCTTCCCTTGGCCCCACAGCCACGTCTGCGTGGCCGGCTTCTTCCCCTCGGCGATCCGCCGCTTGTTGACCGGATGCTCGGCGAAAATCGGCTTGCTCGCTTCCATCAACTTGACCAGCATGTCCCGGCCGGGGCCTTGCGGCAGGTAGTCGGCGATGGGCTTGTCGGGGATGTCGTGCGGCGGTTGCGTCTTCATGCCGGCCAGCGGCGAGGCGTCGGACTTGCCGCGCCAGATGAGGATGTTGCGGTACTGCACGCCGGGGTGGAACTCGATGACACCTCCGCCCAGTTCCCGGCCGCCGAGTTCGTTTTGGAGCGCCTCGATGAGCGGCTTGCCGTCCTCGCTGGAGATGTGGCCGGCAGTGAAGTCGCGCATCAACCCGTCGGGCGTGTACACCAAGTTGCACCGCACGGCCCAGTCGTTCGGCCCCAGGTGCAGGCCCATCGCGGCCGTTTCGAGCGGGGCGCGGCCGGTGTACACCTTCAGCGGGTCGTACCCGAACAGCGACAGCGTGGCCACGTCCGACGCCGGGGTGAGGGACGCTGGCACGTTGTTCGACAGGCCGACGACGCCCATCGACGCCACGCGGTCCATGTTCGGCAGGCGGGTGGCTTGCAGCGGCGTGCGGCCGCCGAGTTCGGCGACCGGCTCGTCCGCGCACCCGTCCGGAATGACGATGACGTACTTGGTGTTCATGCCCGGATTATACGCGGAACGCCGGCGTTGCCGCCCGCCGTCAAAAGTTAGGCGGGTGCGCGGCTACCACTCACACGAATCATCGCGTGATCGACAATCCGCTACCGCGACTTGACTTGTCGCTTGCGGCCGGTAATTCAGACTTAACAACCGGATACAGGAGGCGACGGATGGAATTCGCGGACCTCCAGAAATACATCGGTCCGCTCGCCACCATCGCTGGCGCGTTCAGCGCCATGGTCGGCGTCTTCTTCTGGTGGCACAAGCGGGTGGTCGGCAAGTTGGAGGCGGAAGCGGACAAGGTCCGTGCCGAACGGATGGTGGCGATCCAAGAAAAGCAAGCCGCCGATGCGCGGGCCGAACAAGCTGTTACCGCCAAGAGTGCAGCAATTGAGAAGAAGGACGCGGTCGTCAAGAAAGCACAGGAAATCCACAGCAACTCTGAAGTTGTCAGGAAGCAGCGCGACGACGCGATCGCGCACCGCAATGAACTCGTCGCACAACTGTCCACATCGGGAGCGGAGGCTGAACAGCGATTCAACACGGCGAAACTCACCCACGAAACTGCCTTGGCCGAGAAACAAGGAGTGATCGATAGCCTACTCGCGTCGAACGTCGAGGTCGTTGCCGAAAAAGAGGTGCTAGCGGCCAAGTTGAAAGACGCGCGGGCGGACTTGGCGGATGAGCGGAAGCGCATCCGCGACACGCTCAAACAGCAAGGCAAAATCTGGCTGGCAAAGGTGCCGAAGGACGCACCAGCGTTTCGGCCGCTGAAAGAGCGGAAGGCGGTCATCATCGCGGTGTTGAACCTGAAGGGCGGTGTTGGCAAAACTACAATCACGGCGAACCTTGCCGGCTTTCTCGGCGAGAGTGGCAAAAAAGTGCTGATGATCGACCTCGACCACCAGCGGTCCTTATCTCGGATGCTGCTTTCTGACGGCGAACGCACCAAGTTGGTTGGTGAGAGAAAGTCCATTCAGACGTTTTTTACCGGCGAAGTGAAAGGGGGCCCGCAGTTAACAACGAATACGGTCCGGGTCGATGGCATGACCGGTTGCGAATTGATCGCGAATCACGATCCGGTAGAAAGTGACAGTGGGGAGGTCGAACTCGGTCTCGAAGAACTCGAAATGCAGATGCAGTTATCGTGGCTGCTCGAACCAGAGAAATCGGGTGACATCCGCTTTTTCTTGCGCGAAGGTCTCCATAGTGATAGCGTTTCCAACTCCTTCGACTATGTATTCCTTGACTGCCCGCCGCGAATGTCCACAGCCTGCGTCAACGCGGTCGCCGCAGCCGACTTCGTCCTCATTCCCGTGCAAGGCGAAGCGGTCGCAAAGCAGTCCCTGATCCACCTCGCACTCCGATTGGAAGAGTTGCGGTCGCGCGGGCCGTGCCCTTCGATACGAGTCCTAGGTGTGGTGGGCAACCTGCTCCACCCTGTGACGGACATGGAGACGGCTCCGGAAGTCGTCCGCTTGCGAGACTTCGTGGCTGACTTGTCTCTCCAAAACCAATGGCCCGAACCCGTTCAAACTTTCAGAACGGTCTTGCCTCGGGACAAGAGATACCTTGACGCGACGAGTCATTTGGGCCAAGGTGGCGAACTACGACTCGCTATCCAGTCCAAACCTGTTCGTACCCTGTTCGAGCAACTGGCAAAAGAGATCGAGGACCGAATTCATGACCATCGGAACGCTAAGTAGTTTCCTCACGGAACTCTCGAAATCGTTCGCGGTTCTGCCCGGCGCGGGAGACTCCGCGCCGCACCTGCGCGAACTGGCTTCCGCCTTCCATCCGTTCTCCGCACAGTCGCTGTCCGACTTCGTCGCCTTCCTACACAAAGCCGAGGAGTATCGGAAGTCGGGAACCGTCGCGGTGGACCCGGAAGGCATCGCCGCGCTTCGCGCCGCCGTCTTGTCAGTGCAAGCCGCAGCCGGTGATGCGTCCCGCGACGGCGATTTGGACTCGATCCAGGATCAAGTCGCGGACTCGCTCGTCGCGGTGGGTAAGGCCAGCGGGCTGACAGTTGGGAAGCCGAAGCGGGATGCGAAGTGGCTCACGACCGTGCGAAACCGCGCCGAGGCGCTGAAGACGGTCGAGAAGTTGAACGAATTGGCCACGCGGATCACTTCCGTGGAATCGCTCCAAGAGGACGCCGTGTTGGAGGAACTCACGACGATGGAAGGCATCGCGCCGGACGTGTTGAAGGCCGCCGCCATTCAGTCCGGGGTTCCCGCGAGTACGAAGGCCAAGGGCCGCCCGCTTGTCCTGGCCGTCTTGGCGACGCTCACCAAACTCCCGCTCGACGCAAAGGCCAAGACCGCGAAGGCGAAACCGCAAGCGGATGACGCCACCGTGCTGACGCTAACCAGTGAATTGAGGGACACGCTCTCGCGAGTTACTGATAACCCCCATTCGGTCTCCGACGAGGACATCGAGGGGATTTTGGCCAAGGTCGAAGGGAGCGGCCTGTCCGACCAGCAGGCGAAGGATATTGCCGTCGCGTTAACGGGCGTAAAGGAGTCCACGAAGAAGAAAGCGTTCCTGGCGCTGCGCGGAAAGCTCACCGCCGCCAAGCGGATTCTCGAAAGCCGCAAGTCGTGAGATACCTTTGACGGAACGGGCGGAAGTCGCCCGTTCACCATCCACGCCTTGAACGTCCGCGTCTACTGCTGTTTGCCGTACTTGCGGTGGCACCGCGGCTCCAGCCGGGTCGGCTCTCACGTCAGACTCAGGACGTGGTTGCTGAGCCGCTCGAAGCCGGTGTCGGTGATGAGGTAGTTGTGCTCGATCCGCACGCCGCCGACGCCGTCCACGTACAGCCCCGGTTCCAGCGTCACCACGTCGCCGACGACCAGCGTCTCGGTCGCCTTTTCCACCAGGAACGGCGGCTCCGGATGGGCCAGGCCGATGCCGTGCCCGGCGTGGTGCGGGAACTGGTCCGCCACCCCGGCCGCCGCGAACACCCCGCGCACGGCCGTGTACACGTCCAGGCACGGCACGTCCGGCCCGAGGTCTTTCTCCCCTTCGGTCATCGCCGCGCGGCACAGGTCGAACAGCTTCCGCTGCTCGGCCGTCGGGCTGCCGCCCACCACCAGGGTGTTGGTGAAGTCGCTCCGGTAGCCGAACAGCACCGCCGAGAAGTCGAGGATGAGCGTCTCGCCGTTCCGCAGGACGTGGTCGGTGGCCGTGCCGCCCCGCTTGGCCGACCCCGGTGACACCGCGAAGTCCCCGTACACCACGACGGGCTGCCCCGCCGCCTTCGTGCAGGCCGCCGCGATGCCGGCGTACACGTCCAGTTCGGTCATGCCGGCCGCCACGTTCCCGCGCGACCAGGCGTGCCCGGCCTCGGTGATCCGCATGCACCGCTTCAGCAGCTCGATTTCGTCCGCGTCCTTCTTCCGCCGCAGGGCGTGCATGGCCTCGTAAAGCTTCGGGGCGAACGGGTCGGACAGGTGGTCGTGGACGCGGCCGCCGGTGCCGGCCAGCTCCACCACCTCGCGGAGGATGAGCCGGCGGGGGCCGTCGCCGGGCGACTTGCCGTCGTACCACCGCACCGGCACCCGCTCGTCGGCGACCGCCTGCTCGAACGACTTCGGCACCCGGTTGTCGTGGAACAGCGTCGTCTTGCCGTCGGGTTTGACGAGCAGGTAGCCGGGGTAGTCGGCCCCCAGGCTGAACGGGTCGAGGTAGGCGTTGGCGAAGTAGCGCAGGTGCAGCGGGTCGGCCAGCAGCAGCGGGCCGGTCGGGTTCAGCGCGGCGAGCAGGCGGGCGACGCGGCCCCGACATCCTTCGGCGGTGAGCATGGGTGTGCGTCCGAGAGTGCGGATGGGGTTCGGATCAGAGGAAGACTAACCACAGAGACACAGAGGCACAGAGAAGATAAGAGAGAGAAGAGATCTCGAACACTCTTCTCCTTCTCCTGCCTCATCTTCTCTGTGCCTCTGTGTCTCTGTGGTTAGTCTTCAATCGTGTCACTTCCGCTCGGGGAACGGCTTGCCTTCCTTCACCCACGCCTCGTTGCAGGCGGCGTACTGCATCCGGCTGCCGATCAGGTAGATGGTGCCGTCCGCCGCTTGGTCCACCGACATGTACCCCTGGACGGTCGCGTCCACCTTGCGGGCGTGCGGCCACGTCTTGCCGCCGTCGAGCGACAGCGCCACCAAACTCCCGCCGCCGAGCTGTTTCTTGCTGTCCTGCGTCAGCAGCAGGATCGCTCCGCTGTGCAGCTTCAGCGCGGCGCTCTTGTTGCCGCTGCCGATGCCGCCGAACGGCGACGCCGTCA
>JAYUFU010000079.1:0-7482 GCA_043738505.1 Fimbriiglobus sp.
GTCGCTGCGCGACCGACCTCCCCTCAACGAGGGGAGGTGGACTGGCCCTTCCGCCCGGCCAAATCCTTCGCTTGAGTCAACCGGATCGACCCAGACCGCGCGAGTCATCGCTGAACTCTCACTCTCAACATCCGCCCGCGCCGGTTTCCCCGGCGCGGGTTTCCTTCAACCTCCCGCGTGACGAAATGATGACGGAACCAAGAAGGCTCCTCGGCGGGGCCGCGCTCGGCTTGGCCCTCGCCCTCGCCGCAGCGAACGCCCAACCCGGCGGGCCGGGCGGCTTTCCGGGTGGACCGGGCGGCCCCGGCGGGTTCGGCCCGCCCGGCGGCCAGACGCGGAAGATCCTCAAGGATTTCGACAAGAACAGCGACGGCTGGCTGAACGCCGAGGAACGGAAAGAAGCCCGCGAGACGGCCAAGAAAGGCGGCCGTGGCGGATTCGGGCCGAAAGGCGGGTTCGGCGGGAAAGGCCCCGAGACCAAGCCCGGCCCGAAGGTGGACGTGACGGACGCGGCGACGTATCCGACCGCCAAGCTGTACGACCCGACCGTCCTCCGCACCCTGTTCCTGGAGTTCGAGAACAAGGACTGGGAACAGGAACTGGAGGACTTCCACGGCACCGACGTGGACGTGGTGTGCCACCTGACCGTGGACGGCAAGACGTACAAGAACGCCGGCGTCCACTTCCGCGGCATGTCGTCGTACTTCATGGTTCGGGCCGGCCAGAAGCGGTCGCTGAACGTGTCCCTCGACACCGCCGACACCAAGCAGCGGCTGTACGGGGCGAAGACGCTGAACCTGCTCAACGGCCACGACGACCCGTCGCTCCTCAGCACCGCGCTGTACTCGCACGTCGCCGGGCAGTACATTCCGACGCCGAAGGCGAACATGGTGAAGGTGGTCATCAACGGCGAGAGTTGGGGCGTGTACACCAGCGTCCAGCAGTTCGACAAGGAGTTCGTGCAGGAGAACTTCAAGAGCGAGAAGGGCACCCGCTGGAAGGTGCGCGGCAGCCCCGGCGGCGGCGGGCTGGAGTATCTCGGCGACAAGGTCGAGGACTACAAGCGGCGGTACGAGATCAAGTCGAAGGACGACCCGAAGGCGTGGGAGGCCCTCATCAAGCTGTGCAAGGTGCTGAACACCACCCCGGCGGACAAGCTCGAAGCCGAGTTGCGGCCGATCCTGGACGTGGACGGGCTGCTCTGGTTCCTGGCCGTGGACTGCGGCCTCATCAACTGCGACGGGTACTGGATTCGCGCCAGCGACTACAGCATCTACCTGGACGAGAAGGGCAAGTTCCACATGGTCCCGCACGACATGAACGAGGCCTTCCGCACCCCGCAGGGGCCGGGCATGGGCGGCGGTCCCGGCGGTCCGGGCGGCGGCTTCCGCGGCCCGCCCCGGCCGGGTGAGGTGCTGTCCCCGCCGGTCGTCCAGCAACTGCAACTCACCGCCGCGCAGGTAAAGCAGCTGGCCGAGTTGCAGAAGGAGACGGACGCGCAACTCGACAAACTGATGACCGAGGAGCAGCGGAAGCAGATCAAGGAGATGAGGGAGCGCGGGCCGGGCGGTGGTGGTCCTGGTGGGCCGGCCGGCTTCCCCGGTGGCGGGCCGGGCGGCCCCGGTGGACCGGGCGGCGGGGGGATGGGTGCGGGCGGGTTCGCCCTCGATCCGCTCGTCGGCCTGACCGACGCGCGGAAGCCGCTGCGGAGCAAGGTGCTGGCCGTGCCGGCGCTCCGCGAGCAGTACCTGAAGAACATCCGCACGCTGGCCGAGAAGTCGCTGGACTGGAAGAACCTCGGCCCGGTGGTGGCGAGCTACCGCAAGCTGATCGACAAGGAAGTCGAAGCCGACACGCGGAAGTTGGACCCGTTCGAGGCGTTCGTCCGCACCACCGCCGATATGCCGGCGACCGGCGGCACGCGGGGCCGCGGCGAGACCGCGCTGCGAACCTTCGCCGACGAGCGGCGGAAGGCGCTGCTCGACAACCCCGAGGTGAAGAAGTTGCCGAAGTAAACCGGCGGGAGTCGTCGCCGCGAGTTCACGAGCGGGCAACGGCGGCCCGCTCGCAAGCTCGCGGCGACGACAGGCGCTACTTTTTCAACCCGGCGGCCACCTTCTCGGCGGCGGCGAACACCCGCACCACGTTGCCGCCGAGGATCTTCAGGATGTCGTCCTTCTTGTACCCGCGATCCAGAAGCGCCTGCGTCAGGTTCGGGTACGTCGCCACGTCCTCCAGTTGGTTGGGGCAGCGGCTGATGCCGTCGTAGTCCGAGCCGATGCCGACGTGATCGACGCCGGCCACCTTGACGATGTGGTCGATGTGGTCGGCCACGTCGTGGACCGTGCCCGCCGGGTAGTCGTTGTCCTTGATCCACGCCTTCATCGCCGCGTCGAACTCCTCCTGCTTCGGGTACTTCTTCCGCAGGTCGCGGCCCACGTCGAACATCTTCCTCATGGCCCGCGCCCCCTCCGGCACCACGAACCCGCTGAAGAAGTTGACCATCACCACGCCGTCGTTCGCCTTCACCAACTTCAGCACGTCGTCGGGCACGTTGCGGGGGTGATCGGCGACGGCGCGGGCGGAACTGTGCGAGAAGATGACGGGGGCCTTCGTCACCTTCAGCGCCGCTTTCATGGTGTCCACGGAGACGTGGGACAGGTCCGCCAACATGCCGAGGCGGTTCATCTCCAGCACGACCTCCTCGCCGAACGGACTCAGGCCGTTCGCCTTCGGCGCGTCGGTGGCGCTGTCCGCCCAGTCGAGCGATTCCGAATGCGTCAGCGTCATGTACCGGACGCCGAGCTTGTGGTACGTCCGCAGCACGCCGAGCGAGTTGTCGATGCTGTGTCCGCCCTCGACGCCGATCAGCGACGCCACCTTGCCGGCCGCGCGGATGCGGGCGATGTCGGCGGTGGTGTACGCCATCTCCAGGTGGTCCGGGTACTTCGCGCACAGGCGGTGGATCACGTCGATCTGTTCGAGCGTCGTCGTCACGGCGACGCCCTTCTTCGCCAAATCCACGGGCACATACGCCGACCAGAACTGCGCGCCGACGCCGCCGGCGCGGAGCTTGAGCATGTCGGTGTGCAGCTTCGCCTGCGGCTTGGTCAAGTCGTAGTCGCGGAAGGACAAGTCCTTCTTGTCGCGGAGCGCCCAGGGCAGGTCGTTGTGCCCGTCGAAGACCGGCGCGAGCTTGTGGATCGCCAGCGCCTCGGCGGACACGACCACCGGCTTGCGGGACGTGGCCTTCGGCTCGTCGGCCACGGCGGACGGGACGAGCAAGAGGAGGACGGCGAACGAACGGACCATGTGCGACTCCGGGACGGCGACTCAGCGGAACCCCTGACCGATGGCTTTCATCATACCGCCCTGGCTGACGTTCTTGTCGCGGGCGAGGAACGACTCGAACCGTTCCCGCTCGGCGGCCATGCCCCACTTCGCCAGGTACCGGCAGAGGACCTTCAGGGCGGCATGCCCGCAGTTCGACCGCATCTCGCCCTCGGTGGCCTGGTCGCCCGGTTTGAAGGTGTAGCTGTACGGGGTGGTGCCCTCGGACAGTTTGCCCATGTCGGAGCGGCCGACGAGCGACGCCAGGAACCGGTCGAGCTTGTCCACCTGCGTGAAACCGACCGGGATTTCGAAGCTGACGGCGGTCGGGTCGTCCACCATGGGCGTGTCGTCGTACCACTCGCCGGTGGTGCAGAACTGGCGGGTGAACATGGCCATGGCACCGGCCAGCATCATGCTCTTCGGGTTGAACCCGACGACGTGGCTCAGCCGCCCGTTCTTGCGGGTGAGCAGGGCGGTGTGCCCGTTCCACGAGTAGCCGCACGCCGCGAGTGGGCTGGTGAAGGTGAACGTGGAGGTGAACCGGTCGAGGATGCTGGTGCCGAAGCCGGGGGCCTGCGTGTTGGCGTTCCGCCCGCCCACCATGTGCTGCCACCCCTGGTAGCTGGACACTCCGACAAGCCCGACGGTGCAAGTCACGTCGTCCGTCACTCGATCAACTGCCACGGTCGCCTCCTGCCGACGGAGTCGGCCTCGCGGGTGAAAAAAACTGCCTATTCACCTACGCCGGCGGCGGTGCGATTCTTTCCTCCCGGTGGCGAAATGTCCCTCGCCGAACGAACGCACCCAGGCGCGGGGCGTGGGTACTGTTGTATCGCCGAACGCCGACGCCATGAGTCCAGCGGGACCGCTTCGGCCGGACGCCTGACGAAAACCGGCGGAGGTACGAGAAGCCAGTCCGCACCGGGGCGGTCAGTTCTTCCCGATCTCCGGGATGACGATCGGCGGCAACTCGCCCGGTGGCACCTTGCCGACTTCCGAGAGCGGCGGGAGCGGGGGCAACAGTTCCATCTGCGCGCGGACCACCACCTCTTCCTTCACCACCACCGTTCGCTCCGTCCGTCGCTGTTCCGCGACCCGCTTGTACAGTTCGAGGTGATCGCTCACCCGGACGCGGTCTTCGGCGTTCAGTTGCTCGCTCGACAGCATCCCGTCGAGGACGTGAATGGCCCGTTCGTGGTCGCCGGCGGTTGCCAGGGCGGAGGCCCGGAGTTGATCGTAGCTGGGGTCGAACGGCCGGGCGGCCGCGATCCGAGACAGCGCCCACGCCTTGTCGGCCAGCTCCACCGCCTTCTTTGCGTCTCTCAGCGCGAGGTCCGGGCAGTCCAGCCGGAGCCGGGCGAGTTCCGCGAAGACCTGCGCCGCCGGTTCCAACTCGGCGACCTTCATCAGGTCGGCCAACTGCGCCGCGTGCTTGCCGTCGGCGGAATTCAAGGCCGCCCGTTTGCGGTACGCGGTCGCGTCCTTCGGGGACAGCGCGATAACACGGGTGAAGCAGCGGACGGCGGTCGCGCTGTCCCCGCTCTTCGCGTGCAGGTCGCCCCGCTGGAGGTGCGCGTTCGGGTCGTCCGGCTTCAACTCGATGGCGCGGGCGAAGTCCACCTCCGCCTTCAAGTCTTGGCCGAGGTGCGCGTGCATCTGCCCGCGGTTGACGCACGCCAGATAGTTGGTCGGGTCGAGACGGAGCGCGGCGGCGAAATCCGCGGACGCGGACTCGTAGTGCCCGGCCGCGAAGTGGGAGATCCCGCGCCAGGTCAGTGCCTGCCCGTCGTCCGGCGTCGCCGTCAACGCCGCGCTCAAGTCCCGAATCGACTCGTCGTACCCGCCGAGTTGGCCGCGGATCGCGCCGCGGAGACGGAGCGATTCGGCCGAGTCGGGGTCGAACTCCAGCGCTCGCGTCAAGTCCGACAGGGCCAGCTCCGGTTCGCCCAATGCCGCGTGGGCGATGCCCCGGTTCCGCCACGCCACTTCGTTGCGCGGATCGAGTTCGACGACTTCGGTCAGGTCGGCGAGGGCCGCGCGGTGGTCGTTCCGCAGAGCGAGCCAGTAGGCGCGGTGGAGGCGGGCATCGGCGTCTTCACCGAGGCCGATCACGCGGGTCAAGTCGGCTATGGCCTGGTTGCCTTGATCGCTCTGCTCGAACACCATCGCGCGGGCGAGCCAAGCGTCGGCATTCGTCGGGTCGAAGTGGACGGCGTGCGTGAACTCCCACGCGGCGCGGAGCGAGTCGCCGTCCAGGTGGTGCGCCACGCCGAGCAGGAAATGGCGGGCCGACTCCTCGCGGGAGATCGCGGCGGGCTTCGCGTGCGGGGCGATCAGCGCGGCCAACAGGCTGGACAGCAGCATCGCGGACACTCCGTGTCGAGGGGCGGACGGCCGGAGGGAAGTTGTAACGAACACCGGCGAACCGACTCAACCCCAATCACCCGCCGATGGCCGTCAGGAAGGCGGCGGTGAAGGCCGGCAAGTCCTTCGGCGTGCGGCTGGTGATGACGTGGCCGTCGATCACCACCTCGGCGTCCACCCACTCCGCGCCGGCGTTCACCACGTCGTCCCGGACGGAGTGGAAGCCGGTCGCCTTGCGACCCCGCAGGGCGGTCGTCGAACACAGCACCCACGGGCCGTGGCAGATGGCGGCGAGCGGCTTCTTCAAGTCGTGCGCGTCGCGGACGAGCTTCAGCATGGCCGGGCTGCGGCGGATGTAGTCCGGGCAGAAGCCGCCGGGGATGACGATCCCGGCGAAATCGGCGGCGGCCACGTCCGCAGCGGCCGCGTCAGCGGTGGCCGGGTAGCCGAGCTTGCTGGGGTACGTCGCGCCGGCGGTCGGCCCGACCAGCACCGGCACCGCCCCGGCCTCCTTCAGCCGGTAGTACGGGTACCACAGCTCCAGCTCCTCGTACTTCTGCTCGACGAGGATCGCGACGTGTTTGCCGACGACGGACATGGTGGGAGTACTCCGAGTTGGGAAATCGATTTCCGGGAGGGCAAGGCCAGTGCTGTCCACATCTGCGGCGCGCCGAAATCCGTCGGGGCGTCCTAGATTCTTCACGCCGGAGGCGTGGCGGACTGTAGCCAGGGGTGAAACCCCTGGTACCACGTTCCCCCTTGAATTCCTCGCATCCCGGAGGGATGCCGGACGATCCGCCACCCCTCCGGGGTGGGTCGTGTTTTCGCCCCCGACCAGGGGTTGCGCTCGCTTCGCTCGCTCACCCCTGGCTAACGACTGCCGCACCTCCGGTGCGAAGAGGAAAACCCTTCACCCGTCGATCTTCGTGCCGAGCAGCTTCAGGAAGGCGGCCAGCCATGCCGGGTGTGCCGGCCACGCGGGGGCGGTGACGAGGTTGCCATCGACGTGCGCCGCCGTCACCGGGATGTCCGCGAACTTGCCGCCGGCGAGGACGACCTCCGGCGCGCAGGCCGGGTACGCCGAACAGGTCCGCCCGGTCAGCACCCCGGCCGCCGCCAGCAGCTGCGGCCCGTGGCACACCGCCGCGACCGGCTTGTCGGCGTCGAAGAAGTGGCGGACCAGCCGCAGCACGTCGGGGTTCAGCCGCAGGTACTCCGGTGCCCGCCCGCCGGGGATGACCAGCGCGTCGTAGTCCTCGGCCCGCACGTCGGCGAAGGTGGCGTTCAGGGCGAAGTCGTGGCCGCGCTTCTCGGAGTACGTCTGGTCGCCCTCGAAGTCGTGGACGGCGGTGCGGATCTTCTCGCCCGCTTTCTTGCCGGGGCAGACGGCGTGGACGGCGTGCCCGACCATCTGCAGCGCCTGGAACGGCACCATCGTCTCGTAGTCCTCGGCGTAGTCGCCGACCAGCATGAGGATCGTCTTCACGGGGGACACCTCGCGGCGGAACAGTGCCGATACCTTACGAATAGCCCGACGGGGAACGAGCGGCGGCGACCGGTTCGCCCTCGGCGGAGTCACCATAGCAGTCGCGCGGCCGTGTCGGGGTCGGGCGCGCCGGCCGCCGGCGGCGGGGTTGGGACGGATGCGGCGACCGCCGCCGCCGCCCGCGCGGCGAGCACGGCGCGCGCGCGGCGGCCGCGGCCAGGCTCCAGCATCCAGTCGTCGTCGTGGTCGTGGAAGTGACAGATGACGCCGCTCTGGAGGTGCTGGAGCTTGACCCGCTC
>JAYUFU010000080.1:0-2398 GCA_043738505.1 Fimbriiglobus sp.
CGCGTCGACGACAAGCGCCTCGTCGTCGCCGCGACCGAAGGGAGCGGTTGTCGCAGTCACAGGATGTACTTGCTCAGGTCGTCCTTCTGGGTGATGGCCCCGATCTTCTCGCGGACGGTGGCCCCGTCGATGATCACCTTCGTGCCGGCCAGGTCCGGGCCGGCGTAGCTGATGTCCTCGACGACTCGCTCCAGGATGGTGTGCAGCCGCCGCGCGCCGATGTTCTGGAGCGAGCGGTTCAGGTCGAACGCCACGTCCGCCAGTGCCTCGATGCCGTCCGGGGTGAACTCCAGGTCCACCCCTTCGGTCTTCAGCAGTTCGCTGTACTGCTTGGTGAGCGCGTGCTTCGGCTCGGTCAGGATGCGGAGGAAGTCGGCCCGCGTCAGGTCGGTCAGCTCGACGCGAATGGGGAACCGCCCCTGAAGCTCCGGCATCAGGTCGCTCGGCTTCGCCGTGTGGAACGCCCCGGCCGCGATGAACAGGACGAAGTCGGTCTTCACCGGGCCGTGCTTGGTGTTCACCGTGGTCCCTTCCACCACCGGCAGCAGGTCGCGCTGCACCCCTTGGCGGGACACGTCCGCCCCGCCGCTACGGCCCTCGGCCCCGCACACTTTGTCGATCTCGTCCAGGAAGATGATGCCCTGATTCTCGGCCAGCTCGATGGCCTGCTCGGCGACGGCGGCGCGGTCGATGAGCGCCTCGGTCTCCTGTTCCAGCAGGATCTTCCGCGCCTCCTTGATCGGCACCTGTCGCGGCGCGGTCGCCTTCGGGTTCATCCGCTCGAAGAGGCTCATCAGGTCCGAGTCCATGTTCTCCATGCCCACCATCGTCAGGCCGTGGAACGGCGAACTCTTCGGCTCGACCGACACCTCGACGGTGCGGTCCTCCAACTCGCCGGCGAGCAGCTTGTCGCGGAACTTCTCGCGGGTGCGGGCGCGCTTCTCGGTCTCCTCCTTCTCGGCGTCCGGCTCCCACCCGGCGGCCTTCACCGGCGGCACGAGCAGGTCGAGCAGTCGCTCCGTCACCCGCTCGGCGGCCTTCTCACGGACCTCCTCCCGCTGCTTCACCCGGACGATGCCGACGGCCGCCTCGACCAGATCGCGGACCATGCTCTCCACGTCCCGGCCGACGTACCCGACCTCGGTGAACTTGGTCGCCTCCACCTTGACGAACGGCGCGCCCACCAGCTGCGCCAGCCGGCGGGCGATCTCGGTCTTGCCCACTCCGGTCGGGCCGATCAGGATGATGTTCTTCGGGGTGATGTCCTTCCGCAGGTCGGCCGGCAGTTGCTGCCGCCGCCAGCGGTTGCGGATGGCCACGGCGACGGCCTTCTTGGCGGCCGTCTGGCCGACGATGTGCCGGTCCAGTTCGGCGACGATCTCTTTGGGGGTCATCGAATCGGCCATGTCGGTCGGTCTCGCGCGGGCGGGCCACCCATTCCCGTTGAACGGGACGGCCCGGCTGCGGAATATCGTAGCGAGACCGCCGAGCGGCGGCGCGATCCGCCCGCCCGGTCAGCCGTACTTCTTGTGGCAGTCGGCGCTGGTCATCTTGGGGGCCTTCACCAGCCCGCCCGACAGTTTCTCGCCGTCGGGGTCGAGGTACATCCGGCCGCCCGCGTCCTTGATGGTCGCGTCGTACCCGATCACGTGGACGTTGAAGATGAACGCGGTGTCCGTGGTCGCCTCGAACCAGTGGACGTTGTCCTTGTGGTCCGAGATGGTGGACAGGTCGCCCGGCCCGAACGCGCGGTCGATGGTCGGCTTGATGACGTAGTGGTCCTTGGCCGTCTCGACGCGGTCGTAGTGCCGGCCGTGCCACTTCCCCTTCAGGATGACGAACCCGGTACACATGTTGGCGTGGCCGTGCGGCACGATGGACCGGCCCTTCTTGCACGCGAAGATCTGCGACCCGAACCCCACGTCCGCCGGCAGGCCCTCGACCTTGGACAGGTCGAACCCGAAGCTGCCGGCCCCGCGGTCGGGCAACTTCTTCTTCTCCACCTCGTCGAGTTTGAGGAGCTTGCACAGGTCGGCCAGGTCCACCCGCTTGTACAGGTCTTCCATCTTCGTCTGGAACTGGAGGTCGGTCAGCTTCTGGCCCTTCAGGTCTTTGGTGAGTTCCACCAGCTCGGCCATCCACTTCTGGATGGCGGGCTTGACGGGGTCGGCGAACAGGTCGCGGGACCACAGCGTTTCGAGCAGGGAGAAGGTGATCGCGGACCCGATCAGCTTGGCGTGGAAGTCGCGGCGGGATTGCACGGCGGGCACTCCGGGGATAGGGCGGGTGTGATGAGAGTACCCGGCCGCGAGGGCGCGGAGAAGCGAAAAGGGGGAACGAGCCGCGACCGCGAGGGTCTGGCATGTCCCGGCGAACCCGGCCCGCAAGGGCCGTGGGT
>JAYUFU010000081.1:0-7446 GCA_043738505.1 Fimbriiglobus sp.
GCGAAGTCCACCACCCATCGGTGGTTCGCCCCTTGCTGGCGCGGCGGGCTAACAAGACCAAAGAAGTGAGGCATCGCAGTTGAACACCGACTCGAACCCGTTCCCTCCCCTGGCGGTCGTCGGCATCGGCTGCCTATTCCCGAAGGCCGGCGGCCCCGGCGCGTACTGGGCGAACGTCAAGCACGGCGTCGATTGCATCGGCGACGTGCCGACCACGCACTGGAACCCGGCCGACTACTTCGACGCCGACCCGAAGACGCCCGACTTCACCTACGGCCGCCGCGGCGGGTTCCTCGACCCGGTCGAGTTCAACCCCCTCGAGTTCGGCATCGCCCCCCGCGACCTGGAGGCGACCGACACGTCGCAACTGCTCGGCCTCGTCGCGGCGAAGATGGCGCTCGTCGATGCGGGAGTTGTGTTTGCCCCCGGTGGTGGAAAGCCCGCCGTTGACCGGAGCCGCGTGTCCGTCATCCTCGGCGTCACGGGGACGCTGGAACTGGTCATCCCCCTCGGCGCGCGGCTCGGCCACCCGCACTGGAAGCGGGCGCTGAAGGACGCGGGCGTTGCGGACGATGTGGCGGCGGACGTGTGCGAGCGGATCGCCGACAGCTACGTCCCGTGGCAGGAGAACAGCTTCCCCGGTTTGCTCGGCAACGTGGTCGCCGGGCGGATCGCCAACAAGCTCGACCTGCACGGCACCAACTGCGTGGTGGACGCGGCGTGCGCCAGCTCCCTGAGCGCGGTGCATCTGGCGGCGATGGAGTTGCAGACCGGCAAGGCGGATGTCGTCGTCACCGGCGGGGTGGACACGTTCAACGACATCTTCATGTTCATGTGCTTCAGCAAGACGCCGGCGCTCTCGCCGACGGGCGACTCGAAGCCGTTCGACGCGGCCGGCGACGGCACCATCCTCGGCGAGGGGCTGGGAATGGTGGTGCTGAAGCGGCTGGCCGACGCCGAGCGGGACGGCGACCGCATCTACGCCGTGCTGAAGGGCATCGGCACCAGCAGCGACGGCAAAGGCAACGCCATCTACGCCCCCAGCGCCGACGGCCAGCGGCGGTGCCTGCTCGACGCCTACGGCCGCGCCGGGATTTCCCCGACGACGGTGGAGCTGGTCGAGGCGCACGGCACCGGCACGAAGGTCGGCGACGCGGTGGAAGCTTCCGCATTGACGGCGGTGTTCCGCCGTCAGACAGGAGACAGGAGTCAGGAGACAGGAAGCAACCTGCCTCCTGACTCCTGTCTCCTGCCTCCTGCCCCCTGGTGCGCCCTCGGCTCGGTGAAGTCGCAGATCGGCCACACAAAGGCCGCCGCCGGGGCCGCCGCGCTCATCAAGGCGGTGCTGTCGCTTTACAACAAGGTGCTGCCGCCGACGCTCAAGGTGACGCAGCCGGTCGAACCGCTGTCGGCCGCCGGGTCGCCGTTTTACGTCAACGCGCGGATGCGGCCGTGGCTGCCGCGCGCGGAACACCCGCGCCGCGCCGGGCTGTCGGCGTTCGGCTTCGGCGGGTCGAACTTCCACGCCGTGCTGGAAGAACACCGCGCCGAGAAAGCCGCGCCGGACTGGGACGGGGCGGTCGAAATCTGGGCCTGCGGGAAGGCCACCGTCGCGGAAGTCGCCGGCGAACTCGCGGCCCTGCCTGCCGATTGGCTCGCCTTCGCCCGTGCCGCCGAAGCCTCCCGCGCCGCCTTCGATCCGGCCGCGCCGTGTCGCCTGGTGCTGGTCGCGCATCGGACGCTCACCGACCTGCCCCGCTTGCTCGCCTCCGCGAAGGCCAAACTCGCGGCCGAACCCGACGCCGCCGAGTGGGCGCTCCGCGACGGGGCGTACTTCGGCCGCGGACCCGCCGCCGGCAAGCTGGCGGTGCTGTTCCCCGGTCAGGGGTCGCAGCAGGTCGGGATGCTCCGCGACCTGGCTTGCACGTTCCCCGAAGTGCTGGCCACGCTAGCCGAGGCCAACGGCGATCCGATCCACGGCACTCGCCTGACGGATGTCGTCTACCCGCCGACCGACTTCCGCCCGGACGCCAAGACCCGGCAGGACGACGCGCTCCGCGCCACGGCCGTCGCGCAGCCCGCACTCGGCGCGGTGGAACTGGCCGCGTGGACGCTGCTCCGCGACCGCTTCGGCGTCACGGCCGTCGCCTTCGCCGGGCACAGCTTCGGCGAACTGCCGGCGCTGGCCGCCGCCGGTCGGCTGACCGAACCCGAGTGCCACCGACTGGCCCGGCTGCGCGGCCGGCTGATGGGCGAGGCGCGAACCGGCGACGCCGACGCCGGCGGCATGGTGGCCGTCATCGCCCCGCTCGCCGAAATCGAGCAGGCCATGAATCGCCATTCCCTCCGCCTCGTCATCGCCAACAAGAACGCGCCGAACCAGACGGTGCTGTCCGGCCCGACGGCGGAGATCGAACGGGCGGTGCGACTGCTCCCCGGCCCTGGCATCAAGGTGGTGAAGCTGCCGGTCGCCGCCGCCTTCCACAGCGGGTTGGTGTCGGACGCGGCCCAGCCGTTCCGCGCGGCCCTCGACGCCGTGCCGTTCCCGCCGGCCGCCGTGCCGGTGTACGCCAACACGACCGCCGCCGAGTACCCGAACGACCCCGGCGCGACGCGGGACTTGCTGGGCAACCAGCTCGCCCGCCCGGTGGAATTCGTCGAGATGATCCGCCGCATGGTCCGCGACGGCGTCCGCACCTTCCTCGAAGTCGGGCCGGGCGGCGTCCTCAGCCGCATGACGGACGCCATCTCGCCGGACGCCGCCGCGATCCCGCTGGACGCCTCGACCGGCGGGAAGCCCGGCCTGCTCGACCTCGCGCAGCTGCTGGCGCGCGTCGCCGCGCGGGGGCACAACGTCCGCCTCGCCGAGTGGGAACGGGAGAGCCGCTGCCGCCCGCCCGCGCTGCCGACCAAACCCGGCATGACCGTGCCGATCTCCGGCGCGAACGTCGTCAGCCCGCGGCCGAAGAAGCCGCCCCGCCTCGCCCCGGCAACGTCGCCGAACGGAACGCACCGCCCCGCCGCTGGAACTCGCCCGATGTCGGACACCGCCCTCTCGCCCGATGTGACTGCCGCCCTCGGCGTCGTGCAGCAAACGCTGGCCGCCCTCCAGCGGCTCCAGGAGCAGACGGCCGCGCTGCACAAGCAGTTCCTCGACACCCAGGAACAGGCGCAGCGGACCCTGCACGCGCTCGTCACTCAACAGCAATCGTTCTTCGCGCCCGGCGGCGCGGCGGTCGCGCCCGTCCCGGTGGCACTCGCGCTGCCGCCGCTGCCGCCACCCCCGCCGGTTCCGGCCCCCGTCCGTCCGGTCGCCATCTCGCCGCCGCCGGCCCCGGTGGTGTCGCCGTCGGCCCTCGTCGCCACGCCGCTGCCGAAGCCGACACCCCCGCCCGCGCGGAAGCCGGTCGGACCCGACATCCCGGAAGTCTTGTTGGCGGTGGTGGCGGAAAAGACCGGCTACCCGGCGTCCCTGCTGAACCTGGACATGACCCTCGACGGCGACCTCGGCGTGGACTCCATCAAGCGGGTGGAGATCCTGTCCGCCCTCCAGGACAAGCTGCCCGACGCGCCGGCCGTCAAGCCGGAGCACCTGGGCCGCCTCCACTCCCTCCGCGACGTGGCCGACTTCCTCGCCGGCGGAACCGCGCCCGCCCCGATGCCGGTGCCGCTGAGCGTGCCCGAACCGCCGGTCACGCTTCGGCTGCCGGCGTCGAAGACGATGCCCGACCTGATGGCGGAGTTGACCGCCCCCGCGCCGGCCGACATCCCGGCGGTGCTGCTGGCGGTGGTGGCGGAGAAGACCGGCTACCCGGCGTCCCTGCTGAACCTGGACATGACCCTCGACGGCGACCTCGGCGTGGACTCCATCAAGCGGGTGGAGATCCTGTCGGCGCTGCAGGACAAGCTGCCCGACGCGCCGGCGGTGAAGCCGGAGCACCTGGGCCGACTCCACTCCCTCCGCGACGTGGCCGACTTCCTCGCCGGCGGGACCGTAGCACCGGTGCCAGCCATCCCGCCGCCCCTGGCCATCAACGAGACGACGCCGACGGTTCCCGCGGCCGAATTGCCGGACGTTCCGCCGCTGTCCGAGTTGGCCCCGAAGACCGAGACGGTCTCGTCCATCCGCGTCCCGGACCTGACCGACTCGGCGCGGCTGACCGAGAGTCCGAGACAGGCGGAAAGCCCCAGCCAGGCGGAGGTGTCGGTCAACGCCTCGGCGAACCGGTCGGCGGCGTCCATCGCCGCGTCGGACAAGATCGACCGGGGCATCCTCCAGGCGGTGGACATCGACCTGACCGTGTCCCGGCCGCGACTACACCTGCCGGCGGACGGGGAGGTGTGGGTGGTCGCGGCGGCCGACCCGTTCGCGCAGGAACTCGCGGCCCAGTTCGCGGCGGCGGGACTGCGGCCCCGGTTGCTCCCCTGGTCGGAACCGACCCCGGACCAGACCGACGGCCAGCCGGTGGCGGTGATCCTCGTCGCCCCGCCGGTCGTGCCCGCCGGCATCCCGCTGGTGCGGCGGGCGTTCCAGTGGCTCCAGGCGGCGGGGGCGAAACTCCGACCGCTCGGCCGCACGGGCGCGGCGGTGCGGTTCGCCACGATCACGCGGCTGGACGGCGCGTTCGGCGTGACCGACTTGGCCGCCGACGCCGACCCCACCCCCGGCGGTCTCGCCGGCCTGACGAAGACGGCCCGACACGAGTGGCCGGAGGTGGCGTGCAAGGCGATCGACGTGGCCCCGGCGTTCGCCACCGGTCGGCCCGGACCCGCCGCCGCCGCCGTCCTCGACGAGCTGCTCACCGCCGGGCCGGTGGAAGTGGGCGTGTCCGAGTCGCACCGGTGTACGCCGGAGGTGGCGCGGACGGTGCGGAAGATCGCGCCGGGGGCGCTCACCTTCGGGCCGAAGGATGTCGTGCTGGTCACGGGCGGGGGCCGCGGGGTGACGGCCGAAGTGGCGGTCGCGCTGGCCGAGACGTTCCGACCGACGGTCGTCGTCACCGGGCGAACCCCGCCGCCGACCGGCCCCGAACCGGCGTGGTCCGCCGGGCTGACCGACGAGGCCGAACTGAAGCTGGCCATCGCCACCCACCTGGGACCGACGGCCACCCCGAAGACCGTGGGCGAGACGTTCGCGCGGCTGACCGCGCAGCGGGAGATTCGCGGCACCCTGGCCCGCATCGAGAAGGCCGGCAGCCGCGCCGCGTATGTGGCCGCCAACGTCGCCAACCCGCGCCAGGTGGCCGATCTCATCCATCAAATCCAGGTGCGGTACGGGGCCGTCACGGCCCTCGTCCACGGGGCCGGCGTGCTGGCCGACCGGCGGATCGAGGACTTGACCGTCGAGCAGTTCGACGCGGTGTACGCCACGAAGGTGGACGGCCTCCGCCACCTGCTGGAGTTCCTCGGCGGGCAGCCGCTGAAGGCGATCGTGCTGTTCAGCAGCACCACCGCCCGCGTCGGCCGGGTCGGGCAGGCGGCCTACGCCGCCGCCAACGAGGTGCTGAACAAGACCGCCCAAGTGGAGGCCCGCAAGCGGCCGGCCGCGCGGGTGGTGGCCGTCAACTGGGGGCCGTGGGACGGCGGCATGGTGACGCCCGCCTTGCGGAAGGTGTTCGAGACCGAAGGGGTCGGGCTGATCCCGCTGGCCGAGGGCGGGCTGTTCGCCGTCCAGGAGTTGAACACCGGCGGCCGCGCCGTCGAGGTGATGGCGATGGGCAAGGTGCGGCCGACCGCGAAAGCCGGCTCGGCCGTCATCGGCGCGGCGAGTGCCGCCCGCCCGCCCGCCGCCGTGCCCCCGCCCGCGCCAGCGGCCGCCGAGCCGGTGGTGGTGTTCGAGCGGTCCCTCGACTTCGCCGCCAACCCGGTCCTCCGCTCGCACGTCATCGACGGCCGGGCGGTGCTGCCGATGTCGCTGCACATGGAGTGGCTGGCGCACGCCGCCCTGCACGGCAACCCCGGCCTGGTGTTCCACGGGTTCAACGACATGCGGGTGACGAACGGGGTGATGGTGGAGGACGGGCAGGCGTCGAGCGTGCGAGCCATCGCCGGCCGGGCGGTGAAGGCGGACAAGCTGTTCGTCGTGCCGGTCGAGCTGCGGGGCAAGCGGCGGGACGGGCGGGACGTGGTCCACTCCCGCGCCGAGGTGGTGCTGACGGCCGCCCTGCCGAAGCCGCCGGCCGCCGGGGCCACCCCGCACACCGACCCGTACCCGCACCCGCTCGACGAGATCTACCGGCACTTCCTGTTCCACGGGCCGGACCTGCACGGCATCGAGCGGGTGGACGGCGTGGCCGAGGGCGCGCTGGTCGGCACCGTCTACCCGGCCCCGTCGCCGAGCGAGTGGTTCACCGACCCGCTGCGGGGCGCGTGGACGGCCGACCCGCTGGTCCTCGACGCCAGCTTCCAGCTGATGATCCTGTGGAGCTACGCCCAGCACGGGGCCGGCAGCCTGCCGTGCTTCGCCGGCCGCTACCGCCAGTACCGCCGGGCGTTCCCGGCCGGGCCGGTGCGGGTGGTCGTCCGCGTCACCCGCGACAACGGCAGCTTCGCCCGCGCCGACATCGAATACATCGACCAGGCCGACGGCATCCTGATCGCGCACCTCCAGGACTACGAGTGCGTCATCGACCCGCAGTTGAACCAGGCCTTCCGCCGCAACCAGCTGCTGCCTCGCGTCAAGGTGTGACGGCGGGTCATTTCTTCCAGTCGCCCTCGTCCTCGTCCCGCAGCGGGCGGCGGCGGGGGCGGTCGTCCTCTTCATCCTCCCCGCGCCGGCGGTAGTCGGCCGACTCCTCGTCGGTCTCGCGGATCGGGGTGACGCGGGTGTCGGGTGCGGCGGCCTTCAGCGCGGCCGCCCCCCGCGACAGCATCAGCCCGGCCACGGCCAGTAGCACGCTGCCGCCGACCATCGCCCAGAACGTCAGCCAGTAGGTGTGCCCGGTCCCGGCCGACGACAGCTTCAGTTCGCGGGTCAGCGTCGCTGTCGTCGCCCCGTCCACGAACGCATTCCCGCCGCCCATCGTCGGGTAGCGGACGGGCATGGTGACGGTCAAATTCAGGGTCTTCCCGGCGAGGGCGGCGTCCGTCGGTAACTTCAGGTCGGCCCACAGCGTCGGGGACGTGTGCTGCTGGCTGCTCTTCACCGACATGGACCCGCCCCAACTGTCCTTGCAAGCGGTGGCGACGAGCGGGACGGGGGTGCCGTCGGTGGCGGTGGCGACGGCCTGCGGCGAGCCGTTCCACAACTTCTGCACGCAGTCGATGGACGTGTCGAAGTAGACTCGTACCGCGTCGCCGGGGCCGATCACCTCGGACTTCAGCCGGGCGTCGTGGGGTGAGCGACCCGCCGCACTGGTGTGAAGTGATCCGTTTCGGGCCACCGTCCGCGGTGTGGTAGCCCGACTCTTCCACCTCCCCTCGTCGAGGGGAGGTCGGCGGCGAAGC
>JAYUFU010000082.1:0-7418 GCA_043738505.1 Fimbriiglobus sp.
GATTGCTCTCGGCCGACGAGGTGCGGGCGCGCGTGTGCGACTACTACGGCTGCGAACACCTGGAACCTCTCGAACAACTATCCGCCTGAAACTGCACTAGGCCGTGTGGACAGTTTACGGGTGCCGCAAAGCCGCGAGGGCCGAGGCCAGTTGGACGAACGCCCGGTGGCACGTGTCGCGCTTGTCGAACCGCGTCGCCACGCGGCGGCCCGGCGTCACCTTCGACCGGAACCGCTCGACCCCGTTCCGCCCTTTGTACAGTCGCTTGCCGTACCGCCGCCGCTTCGTCCGACGGGCGACCGGCGGGATCACCACCCGCGCCCGCAGGCCCCGCACCTCGGCCGCGATGGCGTCGCCGTCGTACCCCCGGTCGGCCACCACCGCCGTCACCGTCCCCCGCTTCGCCCCGGCCCGCAGGTCGGTCGCGTGCGGCGCGCCCGCGGGTGGCCCCGCCCGGTCGCGCGCGCGTGCACCTTCGTCCCGAAACCGCCCCGACTCCGGCCGAGCGACTCCGGGCCGATTTTTTCCGCGCCGGCGGCGTGTGGGTGGGCGCGTACGACCGCCGCGCCTCGGCCGCCGGGAACGCCTCGTACAGCGACGCCAGTTCGTGCGCGTTCAGGTTGTCCACGACGAGCACGATCCTGGTCGCCGTCGGGTAGTACGTGTCGCTCGGGTCCCGTAGCACGCGGGCGAAATCCACCTCCGTCCGCCGCGCCGTCACCGCCACATGCCGCCACCCGGCGAGCGGCTCGAACCGCACGAACGAGTTGGCCGTGCCGCCCGTACTCGTAGTCGATCCGCGGCGGCCGACCGGGGCCGGTGGGACGGGGTCCGCGTCTCGCCGACCAGTTGCTTGCTCGTCTCGTTCAGGCACACGACGACGGCCTTGTCGGGCGGGGCCATGTCCAGCCCGACGACATCCTGCACCTTCTCGGTGACGAACGGGTCGGTGGACAGCTCGAACGTCTCGTGCCGGTGCGGTTTCAGACCGAACGCCCGCCCGATGCGGGCGACGGCGGTCTGCGACAGGCCGAGTTCGCGAGCCGGGGTGCGGGTACTCCCGTGGGTGGCGGCCGTGGGCTCGGTCTCGAGCGTGCGGGCCAGCGCCTGCTCGACCTGGGCGTCGGTGATCGTCCGAGGCACGCCCGGTCGCGGTTCGTCGGTCAGTCCGTCGAGGCGATCGGCGGCGAACCGGGTCCGCCACTTGCGGGCGGTCGGGAGGACGTCGCGCAGGAGTTGGCGTCCGCCGTGGAGGGCGACCGCCTCGCCGGTGTCCCGGACGGTGCTGGCGGGGGCGCGGAAGGCCAACCGCCGGAGGTCGGTGACGAAGGCGACGGCCTACTTGAGGGCGAGGCGTTCGGCGTCGGTGGTGTACGCGATGGCGAGGGTCGGCATCCGCGCCTCCGGTCGGAGGAATGAGAGGCGTGCGAAACGCGCACCAAAACCCGAGTGCCAATATCAATTGCTACACCCTATTGTCGCCGCTCGCTCCGCAGGGCCATTCCGTCATTGACGTTACGCGGCCCACGACGAGCCGCAACCGCCAGGGAGCGTCGGATTCGGTCGGGAAAAGACGCTCCCTGGCGGTCGCGGCTCGTTGCTTCACCGGATAACGGAATGGCCCTGGCTCGCGGAGCGAGCGGCGACCGGGGCCTCACGCGCCGATCAGCGAGTGGTCGTCCAGGACGGGCGCGTGCAGGGTTTCGCCCGCCGCGCCGCGCTGCGTCGGCAGGGTGAGCCGCACCTCCACCCAGCCGGCGACGGCATCCGCGCGGGTGTCCACCCGGCCGCCCACGTTCCACACCAGCGACGCCGTCTCGGCCGTGAACGAGTCCGCTTCGCCCGCCGACTGCTCGCCGGCGCTGCGGCCCCGGTACTGCGGCATCCACCGCGCGCGGAGGTCGAGGGCGTTCGGGGACCGCACCGGACAGCGGACGGTGAGGGCGACCCGCTCCCCGTCGGCGGCGACGATCAGGGTGGCCGCCCCGGCCTCCTCGGCGGACGGGTGACGGGTGAACTGAATCAGTTCGGCGGCCAGCAGCGCGAACCCGTCCATCGGCAGCGCCAGCCCGCGATCCGGCAGCGCGCCGGCGACCAGCACCTGGCTGCCGGCGGGGGCGGCCAGACTGACCCACGTCCGCAGTACCCGCAGCCACTCGTCCGCCCGCACGCCGCGGCCCGGCTCGGCCGCCTGCGCCAGCACCCCGCCCTTCGGCACCTTCAGTTTCAGTCCGTACTTCTGCGTCGCCCGGTACGCCCACAGCGACTGCCGCATCCGCCGCTCGTCGGTCACGTCCCGCAACCGCACCACCGTGTGCCGGCCGGCGGCGGACGGCACGGCGAAGCGGTCGGCCCGGAACCAAATCCCCGTCGCCTCGCCCGCCTCCGGGCGGATGAGGTAGACCGGCCCGTCCGTGGCCGGGTCGCCGACGACGGCGTGCCCGACCGCCGCCGCCGACCAGAAGTGCGGCTTGCCTTTGCCCAGCCCCAGGTCGTCGCGGGCCTTGCCGTTCGCGTAGGCGACGCGGCCGTCGCCGGCGAGCGCCGCGTACCCGTCGTCGGCGTGTTCCACCACCCACTCGAAGAGGTGGGCGGAAAGGGCGTCGGTCACGACGGCGGGCGGCGGTTCGCTCATGGCTCGCTCCGGAAGGCCGGCGGAAGGGAACGGTCAACCGGCATGATCGACGCGCGGGACGGTATTTTTGCCGGCCCCGCGCATATGCTGACCGCAGGAGGATTTCGCGCATGACGACGCTGGCCGACGCATTCCCGGACATCACCAAGCGGCGGGAGCCGCTGGCCCCGTACACCCACCTCCGCATCGGCGGGCCGGCCGAGTTCCTCGTCCAGCCCCGCACGGCGGACGAGCTGCGGGCGGTGCTGCTCTTCTGCCAGGCGCACGCCGTGCCGCTGCGGATGCTCGGCGGCGGGTTCAACCTGCTCGTCACCGACGACCCGGTGCCCGGTGCCGTCATGCGGCTGTCCGGCCCGGCGTTCGCCGGCATCGAGACGACGGGCACCACCGTTCGCGCGGCCGGCGGCGCGTCCCTGTACGAACTCATCGCGCACGCGGTGAAGGCCGGCCTCGGCGGGCTGGAAACGCTCGTCGGCATCCGGGGTACGGTCGGCGGCAGCGTGCGGTGCAACGTCGGCGACCGCTCCGGCGAGATCGGCCAGGCCGTCCGCCGGGTGGCGGTGCTGCACGAGGACGGCACCGAACACGTCCGCGGCCGCGAGGAGCTGACGTTCGGCGACCACATCAGCGACCTGGACGAGCCGGTGATTCTGTGGGTGGAGTTCGAGCTGACCCGCGCCGCGCCGGAGTCGTTGCTGAAGCGGATGACGCGGGCGTGGGTGCTGCGGAAGGCGGCCGAGCCGCTCAGCTTCCAGTCGGCCGTGCGGATGTTCCGCGACCCGCCGGGGCTGTCGGCGGGGAAGGCCATCGACGCGGCCGGGCTGGCCAAGTTCCGCGTCGGCGGGGCCGAGGTGAGCGACCGCAACGGCAACTACGCCGTGGCCCACCCCGGCACCACGGCGAAGGACATCCTGCACCTGATCGAGGCCGTGCGGCAGAAGGTGAAGGCCCACGCCGGCGTCGCGCTGGACCAGGAGTTGAACGTGTGGTGATCACGCCCGCCGGCGGAACCGCCGGCCGAGGGCCGTGACGCCCAGCCCGAAGGTGGCGGTGAGCGTCCGCGACGGCACGTCGTTCGTGAAGTCCGTGCCGTCCAACACGGTCGCGCGGTATTGCACCGAGCGAACGGGCGAACCGAGTCAGCGCGAAGGGAATGAGCGAGCCGGCCGGCTGGGATTACTTTTCACTCTCGGCATCGTCGGCCGGGAGGACGCCACACTTCGGCAGCAACCGCCGCAGTTCGGCGCGGCCGGCGGGGGTGACTTTGTCGCCGTCCACGTACAGTTCCCGAAGCTCGGTCAGGGTTTGCAGTTCCCGGAGGCCGTCGTCGGTCACGCCGTGCACCCCGACCAGCTTCAGTTTCGCGAGCGTGGTCCGCTTCGCCAATGCTTTCAGCCCGACATCGGTCAGGTCTTTGCCGGAGAGTTCCAGGGTTTCCAACTTCGGAAACGCGGCGAGATGTTCGACATCGGCATCCAGGAACGTGCTCCCGAAAAGGTCGAGGGTTCGCAACTCGGTCAACTTCGACAACGAGCGCAAGCCGTCGCCGGTGAGCGCTTCGTTCCCAGGCAGATCGAGAACTCGGAGGCGGGTCAACTCGGCCAGCGTGGCCAACCCTTTGTCCGTCATCGCGAGCCGACCGAGATGGAGTTCGGTCAGCCCTTTCGACTTGCCGACTTCGGCGAGGCCGGCATCGGTAATGGAGGTGTTCGCCACACTTAGGGTCGTCAGGTCGGGGAACTGTGCCAAGCGCTTCAACCCGTCGTCGGTGATGCGGGTCGTGCTGAGGTGGAGGGCGGTCAAACCGCTCAGGGCGGTCAGGGCTTTCAACCCCGCGTCGGTGACACCGGTGGACCCGTAGATGCCGAAATTCCGAAGCGATTTCAAGCCCGTCAAGTGCGCGAGTCCTTTGTCCGTCACGTCCGTGCCTTGAAGGAGCAGTTGTTCCAAGCCCCGCGCCGTGCCGACGTGCGCCAAGTCGTCGTCCGAGACTTTCCCGGAGAGGACGAGCCGGCGCAACTTCGGAATGGCGGTAATCGCGAGGGCACCCTCCTTGCCGAGAGGCCCCTGTTGGTTGGTCACGTCCAGCGATTCGAGGCTCTGGCACTTCGCCAGTTGCGCGAGGTGATCGGCCGTGAGGATGCCCCGCCGGTGCGCCGGATGGCCGGGTGGAAGCCGAATGAGATTGTTGGGACCGAAGAGGCCGTGCCCGACACGCAACTTGCGGAGTCGCGGAAACGTCCCCAGGGCCGCGAGGCCTTTGTCGGGCAAGATCAGATCGACCATCGAGAGCTCTTCCAACCCGGTCAAGCGGGCGAGCGCCGCCCAGCCGTCGTCTCCGATGTCGCAGTGGAAGAAGTCGAGTTGTCGCAGTTCGGGACACCCGACGAGCGCTTCGAGCAGCTCGTCCACCGGCTTCCGGGCCGGCAGTTTGACGGCGACAATCCCGTCGCCCAACTTCCGGATCGACTGGCGAACGACCTTTCCGCCAGCCTGCTCGATCCGACTCGCGATGGCGTCCTGGTCGGCCGCGAAGGCAGGGTCGGAGATGAGAACGGCAACCGCGAAGGTGATCGCGAGCGTGCGCATATCGGTTCCTCGACGAGTGGCGGGAGCGCCGACACGACAGGCGGCTCGGCCGGTTGGTTTACTTATCCGCCTTCGATGCGTCGGCCGGGAGGACGACGCACTTCGGCAGCGCCTTGCGGAGTGCCGCGCGGCCGGCGGGGGTGACGGAGCTGTTACTGAGTTCGAGAATTTCCAGTCCCTCAAACGGCCGGAAGTGTTCGGTATCCGCATCTGACACATCGGTCCCGACCAATCGCAAGAATCGCAGGTTCCGCAGTTTTGCCAGCGGTCTCAACCCGGCGGCGGTGAGTCGCCGGTTACCGCTTAGGTCGAGGTGAGTGAGGGCATTCAATTCGGCAAGATGGGTCAAGCCCTCGTCGGAGATGTTCACGGTGGAAAGGCGCAGCTCCTCAAGGGTCCGAATCCCGGATAGGACTTTCAGCCCGGAGTCCGTGACCGCGGCGCGGGTGATGCTTAACCGCTTCAAGTTCGGCAGTTTCGCGAGCCAGTCGAGGCCGTCGTCGGTCAGGTGAATCCGGTTGAGGCCGAGCGATTCGAGCGACTTCAATTTGGCAACGTGTCGAAGCCCGTCGTCGGTGACGGTGCCGAGCTTGAATCGCTCGTTCCGAATTCGCATGGCAGCGTCATTCGAGAACGCCTGGGTGATCAGCCCGAGCCTCAACGTGCGGAGCCGCTCGAGACGGCCGACGGATGCCATGCCGTCGTCGGTGATCCGCGTATCCACTAGGTCGAGTTCCTCGAGGCCGACGATTCGTGGCAGGATCTCCAGTCCTTCGTTAGTGACGGAACTCCCATTCAGCCTCAGCCGGGTCAACCGCTTGCACGCGGTCAACGACGCCAGCAATTCGTCGCCGTTGTCACCTCGGCCGAGCCACACCTCTTGGATGGGTCGGCCGAGTTTGAAGATCGGGTTGCGCGTGACCGTACCGCCGGCCGCCAGCACCTTGGCCTCGACCGCATCGTCGCCGGCTCGACCGGGGAAGCCGGTGAGGAGAAGGGCGATGATGGCGAGCGGGAGTCTCACTGGCTTCCCCTGCGATGGCGCGGCGATTCCCGTCACTTGGCGGCGGGGAGAAGGACGAACATCACTTCCGTCTTAACGAGAGGAAGCGGCTTGAAATCCTTGCTGAGCGTCACGGTCTGGCCGCTCGGTTTCGTCGGATCGTCCGCCGCCTTCGGGTCAAGGTATGCCCACAGGTCCGTCGCGGCGAAGTAGATCGAGTAGTTGAAGTTCGTGTTCGCGAAGTCCACCGCGAGTGTACTCTCGTCGAACTCGCCGGGCTTGGTCTTGGATGTGGGGTCGCGCTCGCCTTGAACGGTGATGAGGGTTCCGCCATCCGCCTTGCGTGCCGCTTGCGCGTCTTCGATCTTGGCGAAGAAGCGGGCACCGGGCGTGTCTTGGGACCGTTGGGTCGGAAGTGTTGCGTTGATCATCGACGAGAGGAGCGCCTCCTTTTCCGCCTTGGCATCGACCTTCGCCAGCCAGTCCGTCCGGAACTGTTCAGCCGTCTTGGTGTAACAGGAGACGAACCCGATGCAACCCGTGTCGAGGCGGAGCGAGTTTATCGTCGAAGGACTCAGCTTGTTAATCACGGTCTTGACGGTGTTGTAGTCCATCGCGTCAACCGCGTCTTCATATTGCTTCCCCTTGGCGGCATTATTCGCCGCATCGTCGTAGAATTTCTTCACGTCCGCCGCCTTCTGCGCGACAACCTGATCGGCCGTGATCGCGCCCGTCTTCAGCATCACGCAGAGGATCCCGACATCCGGCGAGTTCCTGACACTCACGCCGCCCACCTTGCCGTTGACCATGATTCGCTCGAAGTCCTCACGGGAGACGGTCGCACCGTCATCCTTCACTCCGACGTACAGGCCGTTCAGTTTCGGCCGGGCCATCAGCACCTGGCAGAGGAACACCGAGTCGTTCGGGTCGAGGGTGTAGGGCGGCGGAACGCCGGGGCCGGGCGGGAGGACTTCGATCTTCACCTGGCGTACCGTACCCACGCTCGCCAGGCTGAGGGAACTGTCGAACTGGGTCTGGCCGGGGAGGAAGGTCGTGCTGAGGGTCTGCTGGGAGACGATGTTGGTGAACCCTTCGCCGTCAAAAACCGTGATCCGATACAACACGACGGTACTCGATGCGGCGGACACCCCCACCCAGTGCAGGGTGAAGGGGATCGTCGCCGTCGGAAGG
>JAYUFU010000083.1:0-7412 GCA_043738505.1 Fimbriiglobus sp.
TGACCCGCATCGCTGCGGGTCAAACCCGGCCCGTTCGGAGTCGGACGATTCGATCAGTGGTCGTGCCCGGCGTGCCCGTCGCTTCCGCTTGATCGAACCGGTCCGTTGATGGATTCGCAACCCGCCGCCCCGCCCAATGCGGCGGCGCAAACCAGAAACAGTACCACCAGGCGAACGACCCATTTTCGCGACGACATGAGCGCCCCCTGTGAAGTTTCCCCGCGACCGGGACGCCATTAGCCAAGCGTCATCCGGAAGTCAACCCCGACTCGTTCATTGTGGTGAGTCGGGGACGGGAAGTCGGGCGACGTAGCAGGTCACTCCTTCTTGTGGCCCTCGTGCTCGCCCTTCTTGGGTGCCGGCCCCTTCTTCGGGTCCATATTCATGCCCTCGTGCCCCTTGGCGGGCGGGTCCGCCTTCGTCCCGCCGTGACCGCCGCCGGCCTTGCCCGAGCCGGCCCCCGGCACGCTGGCACCGGGGGCCACCTCGCCCTTCCCGGACACCACCTTGTCGTACAGGTCCGGCGGCAGCACGCGGACGAGGGTGGTCAGCCCCTCGACATCCGAGAACCAGCCGCTCCGCATCCCCCGCGTCTCCGGCTTGGAGAGTTTCTTCATCTCGGCCGCCGAGTAGCTGGCCATCCCGGACATCTCCTGGGGGAAGCCCGGCACGCTCGTGCCGGCCTTCATGTCCATCCCCTTCATTCCCGCCGGACCGCCCGTCATCGGCCCGGTCCCGACGGCCCGGTCGGGTCCGGTGTTCTCCCCCGTCCCCCGGCCGAGGCTGCCCCCGAAGTCCGGGTTCAAGGCGGGGCCGCGGGTGAGCATCCCCATCCCGGTCGCCATGCTCCCGCCGGCCGCCATCCCCTTCATGCCCCCCCCGCCCATCGGCCCGGCCATCGTGGACATGAAGTTCATCATGTGGTGGAACATGTGGCAGTGGAGCACCCAGTCCCCGGGGTTCCACGCCACGAACTCGATGTCCACCGCCTGGGCCACCCCGACCAGCACGTTGTTGTGGGGCGTCCAGGCCGTCACCGGCAGCCGCCCGCCCTCGGTCCCGGTGATCCAGAAGGTCATCCCGTGCAGGTGCATCGGGTGGTGGTCGATGACGCTGAAGTTGACCATCCGGATGCGCACCCGGTCCCCCTGGCGGACCACCATCGGGGTGATGTACGGGGCGGCGCGGCCGTTGGTCGTGAAGACGTTGAACTCCATCGACATGGTGTTCGTGACCGTGGCCCCGGGGAGGATGGCCCACTCCTGGAGGATCAGCGCGAAGTCCCGGTCCACCGGCGGATCCCAGGCCGCCTTCGGGTGGACGATGAACAGCCCGACCAGCCCCATCGCCTGCTGCATCGGCACGTGCGTGTGGTAGAAGAAGGTGCCGTTCTGCCGCAACTCGAACTCGTAGGTGAACGTCCCGCCGGGCGGGATCGGATCCTGGGTCAGGCCCATCACCCCGTCCATCGCGGCCGGCACGTCCAGCCCGTGCCAGTGGACCGTGGTGGCCTCGGGCAACTCGTTGTGGACGATGATGCGGACCTTGTCTCCCTCGACCACTTCGATCGTCGGGCCGGGCATGCTGCCGTCTTTCGCCTTGGCCATGCCGGGCATTCCGGGCATGTCCTTCGCTCCTCCCATGCCGGGCATGCCCGGCATGCCGGGCATTCCGGGCATGCCCTTCTCTTTCTCCTTCTCCTTCGCCCCTCCCATGCCGGGCATGCCCGGCATACCCTTCGCGCCCTTCGGGTCGGGTTCGGCACCGTAGCCCCACACGTCGAACCACTGGTCGGGCAGGAACTCCCACTTCATGTGCCGGGCGTACAGGTGGAACTCCTTGGCCCCGTTCACCATCTTCCACGGCAGTTTCCCGATGTCCGGGTGCTCGACCGGGACGGGCGGCTCGCCCGACTTGCGGCGGCCGGGCGTCAGCTTGCCGCGGTCGCCGGGGTCCGTCGGCCCGTAGTTCTTCCCGCCCCCGCCGTGCCCGGCGTGCGGATCCTCCTTCGCGGGCGGCGGAACCTGGGCGACGGCCGCCCCGGCCAAAAACCCGCCCGCGAGGGCGCTGCCTCCGAGGATGAATTTCCGACGATCGGATTCCGCGTCCATGGGATACCTCATTTTGGGGAGTTGCCCGCCCGACACCCACCTTCACTCGAATGATTCTACCCGATGTCTTGCATGCATCCGGAGGTGGAAACCGGGTCGGCCTGCCCCGACGGATCGGACTTCCCCACGAGACGGTACAACCCCACCGCCGTCCAGCTCGGACGGGGCGGGAAAGGACGGTTGACGTCACTTCTTCGTCTCGGCCTCGATCTTCGTGATCGTGTGCTTCTCGCCCTCGACCGTCAGGGTGACCTTGATCTTGGTGTGTTCCTTCAGGTCCTCGAGCTTGACCTCCTTGCCGTCCAGGGTGATCTTCGCCTCCTTCGGCACCGGGTGGGTGACCTCCTTCTTGTCCTCCCCGACCATCGTCAGCTTGCCGTCGGCGATTTTGACGATGTGCCCGTCCATGACGTGTTCCTTCTTCTCCTGGGCCTGGGCGCAGGTGCCCCAGCCCAGGAAGACCACGGCCGCGGCCAGCAGGCCGGCGGAGGTGATGCGATGCGCCATAACAGTAGTCCCTTCGGTGAAGCGGCGGGCGACCTGATGGAGGATCGGTGCCGGCGGTCGCCCATGACCGGTACCGATGATTCGCAACCGCGCCCGCCGGTTGCCCGGCGTGGCGGTCATCTTTTAAGCGGAATCGAATGTGCAGGCCTTCGCTGCCGGCGAGAAGTCAGAGTCTTGTTCCGGACAGTCGGCGAGACCGCCCTGTGGCAGGCACTCCGGCACATCAAGGCGTGCCACGCCGATCCGGTTGTCGGCCATCCCGTAGTAAACGTCGAAGCGATCCGGTGTGCCGAGGTCGTCGCGCCGGTCGATGCCGGTGGGAAACACGACGTTGGCGACGGTCCCCCGACGTTCCTCGGGCGCGTCCGGCGTCAGCACCGGCTGCGACGAACGGTAGCGAACGGCGTGCGGATGATCCGCCGAAAGTATCATCACTCCAGCCGAGTAGCTCAGCTTGCGCCCTCGCGCGTCCGGCTCCGCCGTTTCGCCCACGCCGTGATACAGGAGCAACCAGCCGTGCCGGGTCATAACCGGAGGCGCGCCGCCGCCGATTTTCAACTTCTCCCAGGCCGCGACCGGAGTCGCCAGCCGCCGGTGCGAATCGAAGTGGCAGAGGTGTTGATGCTTGTCGCAGACCTCATTGGCCAACGAGTGATACGAGATCCAGATGCTCTCCCGAAGGATGTCCACCACGCGGGGAAACCGGCAGTGAATCGTTTCGTCCGGCCCGGTGCCGGGGAAGAGCGGACGATGGATGATCGCCATCGATGCTTTCCCGTCCGGATCGGTGATGGCGGCGGGGAAGAGCAATGCGTCTTTGTTGGCGACGGCATTGAAATCCACGCCCTCATACGGCATGAAGATTGCCAGCCCCAATCGCTCCCAGTGGAACAAATCTTCCGACGTGGCCAGGGCGATGCGTGGTCCCCGTGACGAAAGCGCCGTGTACGTCATCACGTACCGCTGGAGTGGTTCGACGAATGTGACGCGAGCGTCCTCGCAGCCGCCACCGCCATTCGGCATCCGCTCGTATTCCGCTTCGGGCTCCAGCGCGACGCCGAGCCGCTCGACGCCCGTCGGGTTGCCGGCTTCATTAAACTTCACGCGTGCAATGCCGATGCGCGAATAATTGCCGCGCGCGACCAATCGCGGGAAGAGGTAAAGCCGACCGTCGCGGCCGCGAACGGCGGCCGGATTCAGTACGCCTTCGGCCTCCAGCGGATTGTCGGGCTCCGGCTCCATCACCAACCCGAGGCGTTGCAACTGAAATCCAGGCATCGACTCACCTCGCGAATATCACGTTCGCAGAAACAGCGATGGCGTCTTGCGGTTTGCGTTTCGATCCACCCACCGTGCCGTGCGCTAGGGCTCCCGCCAGCCCGATCGGCACCCGCCCAGGAGCCCATCGGCTTCGGCAGGCCCCCAGGCTCCCGCGGCATAGTTCGGGAACGGCGGCGGCGGTCCGTCTCGCCAGGCGGTCAGGATCGGGTCGGCGAACGACCACGCGGCAGACACCTCGTCCGACCGCAGGAACAAGGTGGGGTCGCCGCGGATGGCGTCCAGGAGCAACCGCTCGTAGGCTTCCGGGACCGGCTCGTCGAACGACTCGGCGTACGCGAACTCCATCCGCACCGGCCCGAGGGCCAGCCGCATCCCCGGCCGCTTCGCCGCGAACGACAGGCTGATCCCCTCGTCCGGCTGAATCCGGAATGCCAGCGTGTTGGGCTGCGCCCCCGCGTTGCAGCACTCGCAAGTTGACCCGCAGTCGCACCCCCGGTCGCACAGCCCGCCGCCCCGAACCGGGGCCGTGAACAGCCCGGTCGGTGCCCGTTTGAACTCGACCGCCACCTCGGTCACCCGCCGCGGCAGCCGC
This sequence comes from Fimbriiglobus sp., assembly GCA_043738505.1. Classification (GTDB taxonomy): domain Bacteria; phylum Planctomycetota; class Planctomycetia; order Gemmatales; family Gemmataceae; genus JALHQU01. The sequence continues at coordinate 4,492 of JAYUFU010000083.1, forward strand.
TTCCCGGCCCGGAGCAGGAACGGCACCCCGGCCCACCGCCAGTTGTCCACTTCGGCCCGCAGCGCCACGAACGTTTCGGTCGCGGAGTTGGCCGCCACCCCTTCCTCGTCCCGGAATCCCCGGCGGTCCTGGCCGTCGAGGATCGCGGGGCCGTACTGCCCCCGGACCACCCGGCGGGGAACGTCGGCTTCCCGGAGCGGAACGAGACTCCGCAGCACCTTCACCTTCTCCGCCCGCACGTCGTCGGCCCCGAGAGACGCGGGCGGCTCCATCGCGACCAGGGCGAGGAGTTGAAGGAGGTGATTTTGCACCACGTCCCGCAAGGCACCGGCCCGGTCGTACCAAGCCCCCCGCCGCCCGGTCATCCCGTCCGCCTCCGCCATCGTGATTTGGATGTGGTCGATGTATCGGCGGTTGAAAAGCGGCTCGAAGATGCCGTTGCCGAAGCGGAAGGCCAACAGGTTCTGGACGGTCTCTTTGCCGAGGTAGTGGTCGATCCGGTAGATCTGCTCCTCCCCGAGGAACCGGCGGAGGTGCCGGTCGAGGGTCAGGGCCGACGCGAGATCCCGGCCGAACGGCTTCTCTACGATCACGCGGGACCACGGCGATCCGGTCGCTGGCGGGAGCAGTCCGGCCCCCGCCAGCCGCTCGACGATGGACGGAAAATGATCCGGGTCGGTGGCCAGATAGTACAACCGATTCCCGGAGTTGCCCGACCCGGCTTCGACCTCTTGCAGCTTCCGGGCGAGATCCACATACCCCTCCGCCGCAGTGAAATCCGCCCGGTGGTAGTGGACGGAACCGGCGAACCGATCCCAATCGGCACCGGCCTCGACTCCCGCCAGGGAGTGGGCCGCGTCCCGCAGTTCGGCCCGGAACCGGGCGTCGTCCTTGTCCCGCCGGCCGACCCCAAGGACCGCGAACGGGGCGCTGAAGAACCCACCCTTCCACAGTCGGAACAAGGCCGGGACGAGTTTGCGCGCGGTCAGGTCGCCGGTCGCTCCGAACACGACGATCGTGAATGGCTCGTTGACCCGGACCGGCGGCAACCCCATTCCGCCGAGGCCCGTCGCGAGGGTGCGGCCGGTCGGATTGCTTTCGTTCGATGCCGTCGTCATGGTGTGCACCTGATCCCGGACGGAAACTGGAAGCCGAAGCACTTCAGTACTTCCCGTACTTGTTCAATGGTGCTTGTAAAAGCCCACTCCCTTGATGTCGTTCCAGGATGTCGTCTGATGGCACTTGTAACACTCGTCGACTTTGGCGGTCGGCTGACGGGCGACCTTGGCCGAGATCATCTCAAAGTGCATCATGTAATGGCTCGGCGGTGCCTGGTGGCACTGGGCGCAGTCCATGGACTTCGGCGATGGATGGCGGAACTCGGGGATCGCCCACTTCGTCGTCGAATGGCATTGCGCGCAGTCTTGGCCGAAGAGCTTGGCGTGCCGGTCCTTGGTGGAGTGGCAGCTCGCGCAATTCAGGACCGCTTCCCGCGGGCTGAGGCTCGAACGGCCTTCCGATCCGTGGCCCGCGGGCCGGTGCTTGCCGATCCAGTCGAGGAGGTCTTTCCGCACCCGTTCGTTCTCGCCGCCCGGTGAGGGGTCGGCTTTCAGTTGGCGGAAGCCGATTTCGGCGAGCGCCCCGTGCTCCATGTCGGTCGGGCGGCGATCGATTCCCCGGTGCTCGCGGTGGCACTCGACGCAACTGCTCACGTTGGCGTGAAACGCGGTCGGCTGGCGCTTCAGCAACGACTCGTCGTTGGCGTGGCAGGCGATGCAACTGCTCGCTTCGACGCCCTTGCCGGCCGTGTGGCAGGCGGCGCAGTTGTGTTCCAGAAACGCATGAGGCTTGGACAGATCGCCGGGTCGGGCCATGCGTTGCCAGGCCGCTTCGCTCAATACACCGGATCGCTCGCCGCCGGAATGACTACCCAGGAAGTAGTACCCGCCGAATAACGCCGCGAAGATCGCCGCCGCTGCGGCGATGTGCCAGAGTTTCATGAGAACCACCTCAGCCCGAAGTGAATGCTCGCCCAGACGTGCAGCCCGAGCAGCACGTACAGGATCACGGAAAGGACGAGGTGGAGCATTAGCCATCGGCCACACCAGCGCTTCACGAGTTCGTGCGTGCGAACCGCGAACTCCAGGTCCGCCACGGATTCGGCACACCGGGTGACTTCGCCGGCCGGGCCGCCGGAGGAGAGATCGAACCCGAACGCTGCCAGGCCGGCCACTAGGACGGGCGACTTCGGAAGGGTTTTCATTTCGGCCGGGGAGTTCTCCATCACTCCCCACGCACTGTCCAGATCGCCTCGGGCGGTCTGCAAGAGCAACAACTTGTCCTTGATCTCCCGGTTGACAAAGCTGAGCAGGTAGCGGCCGACGAACCCGCTCACGACGACGAGCAGCATCACAGCCGTCAGCGCGACTCCCAGCGGGCTGTCATACTTGTGGCCGGTGTGAATAATGCCCAGCAGTGGGCCGAGGATGCCCGCGTAGACGTGCAGCGTCATCCACGTCTGCAACGAGACGTGCGGAGTGATCCGCGCGTTCAGGAAGGGAACGCGCTTGACGGTCGGGTACGCGAGGGGCACGAGCAGGAGCACGGCACCCGCGATCCCGAACACCGCCCCGACCCCGCTGCCCGCGAAGCGCGGCGAGGTGTGGACGAGGAAGCCGAGCCAGGCGAACATCAGAACGCCAAAGACGCCGGCGACGACGATCCGCTCGCGTTCTTTCATGGTTACGCCTCCACCGCGATGTCACCCTTCGGCTTCGCCTGGCAGGCGAGAATGATGCCGCTGGTCTTGTCCTCGGGTGTCAACGAGTCCTCGACCTCCATCGTGACCTCGCCGGACGTCATCTTCACCTTGCAGATTCCGCAGGTGCCGACGCGGCACGAGTTCTCGATGCCGATGCCGA
>JAYUFU010000084.1:0-7399 GCA_043738505.1 Fimbriiglobus sp.
CGCGAGGGCCGTGGGTGGGAGATTGTTAGACACCCACGGCCCTCGCGGGCCGGGTTCGCCAAGAACTCCGTAGACTTTCCCCCATGAGCCACCCCGCCCGCGAACCCGTGTCCATGATCCTTCCCGTCCGCCCCGGCACCGCCGGCGTCGAGGCGGCCGTCGCCGGCTGGGTGAGCGGGCTGAACGCCGTCGGCCACCCGTGGGAACTGCTCGTCATCGACGACGGCGCGGCCCTTGACGCCCAGGCATTGCAGGCCAAGGGGAAGGCCGTCCGCGTGCTGGCACACCCGACGGCGCAGGGGTTCGGCGCGTGCCTGCGAACCGGCATCGCGGCGGCGGCCCACGACCTCGTCGCCTACTCGTCGCTGGATTACCCGTACGCGCCGGCCGACGTGAAGAAGCTGCTCGACCGCATCGCCGTGGCCAGCGAGATGGAAGACCCGACCACCGGCGAGATCGTGCTGCGGACGCCGGACCTCGTCAGCGGGTGCCGCACCGGGGTTCCCGTCCCGGCGGTGTGGGGGGCCGTCGGCACCGCCTACCGGCTGTTCTGCCGGTTCGCCCTCGGCCTGCCGCTGGAGGCGCTGCCCGGCTGGTACGGGTTCGGCGAACACCTGCGGGCGTGGCGGGCGTGGCTGGTGTACGGCGTGCCCTTCGACGACCCGAACTCGGCGTTCAAGCTGTTCCGCAAGGCCGTCGTGGACCGCTTCCCGATCCAGTCCGACGGCGAGTTCGTCCACGTCGAACTGGCGGGGAAATGCACCTTCCTCAACGGCATCCTCGACGAACTGCCGCTGACGCCGAACGCGACGCCGATCCCCAAGGCGACGTGGGCCCGCGCCGACCGCAAGCGGGTGTTTCGCTCACCCAAGTTCTGGAAGCCCGGCACCGGCGGGGACGTGATCCCGACGGCGGGATGAGGGGCGCTGGAAGCCGTCCCACCGGCCCTAACTCCTCCTACCCCTCCCCGCCTGCCGCCGCCATGCCACTCGACTTCGCCATCCCGCAACTGCTCGTCGTCTCCGACCGCTCCGGCCCGACGGCGGTGGCGAAGTCGGACGGGCTGCCGTTCGCCGTGGAGGACGGCGCGCTGCGAACGGCGGCGAAGTTCGGCCCCCGGCCGCGCGGCGTGCCCGTGCCGGCCGCGCTGTTCGCCGCGCCGCACAACCGGTCGCACGTGTTCGTCGCGCGGGTGGCGGACCAGCCCGGCCCGGACGCGCCGCTGGCGTTCCACTTCCTCGTCCTGAATCGTCCGCTGTACGAGGCCCTCGGCGACCCGTTCGCCGTGGCGGACCGGTTCCCCCCGGCGTGGGCGGCGCGCGGCGGGCTGCCGGTGCTGGCGTGGCCCGGCGAACCGCTGCCGTCGCGGAAGATCGCCGACATCGCGGAGGTGTTGAAAGTCGGCGACGGCCCGCTGCTGCTCGGCGCGACGCAATCGCTTCTCGACGGCGGCCGGCTGATGCTGAAGCGCGACGCGCCGGACGAAAGCGTCCTCCGCGCCGTCTGGCAACTGCTGCCGACGCGGACGCGGTGCGACCTGTGGCCGGCCACCTTCGCGTTCTCGAACGCCCTCGGCTTTCACGCCGTCGCGCTGCCGGAGCTGCCGGCGAAACTGCCGCTCGGCTACCTGTCCGAAGAGCAGGTGAAGGACTACCCGGAGGGGCGATACGAGTTGGCCCTGCAAACGGCGGCCGAGGGCGGCAATCAGGCCGACCTCGACCGCCTGTTCGCGCGGGCCAGCAGCCGGGACATGCTGCGGCTGGCGACGGCGATGGTGCTGGGCGCGGTGGGCGTGGCGGCGGTCGCCAAGTTCCTCCGGTGAGGGGCACGCCTCCGTTCGGCCGGTTGTCGGCGTTCGCTCCGCGAACGTGCGTGCGTTCGCGGACCGAACGCCGACAAATTGAGACACTCCGCAATTCCGGGATACCATTCCCCGCCGGCCGGCACATCCTGTTGACCGTCCCCCGTTCACGGGCCGCGATGACGAACCCGATTTCCCAACTGCTGGCCACCCTCGGCGGGTCGTCCGAACCGGACGTCGCGCTGCTGGCACGGTTCCAGGACCGCCGCGATCAGGCCGCGTTCACCGAGCTGGTCCGCCGGCACGGGCCGCTGGTGTTCGGCGTCTGTCGCCGCGCGCTCGGCGACGGGCCGGACGCCGAGGACGCTTTTCAGGCGTGCTTCCTCGTGCTGGCGCGGCGGATCGACAAGGCCGTCGAAGTCGGCAACTTGAGCGGCTGGCTGTACCGCGTGGCCTGCCTCACGGCGAAGAAGGCGCGCGGCCGGCGGGCGAAGCGGCGCGTGGCGGAAACGACTGTCGCGGAGCTGCCCGACGTTCCCGCCCCGGTCGCCGACCGCGACCCCGACCTCGGCCGCTTGCTCGATGAGGAGTTGGCGCGGCTGCCGGACAAGTACCGCACCGCCGTGGTGCTGTGCGAACTGCGGGAACTCACACTCGACGAGGCGGCGGCCGAACTCGGCTGCCCGCGCGGGACGGTGGCGAGTAGACTGTCGCGCGGCCGGGGACTGCTCGGCAAACGGCTGCTGCGGCGCGGGCTGGCGGCGGTCGGGTTGTCGGCGGGGGCGGCGTCGGCGCGGGTGCCGGCGGAGTTGGTCTGCCGGGCGGCGGAAAGCGCCCTCGGCGAAGCGGACGGAGTCGCGGTTCAACTGTCCCAGGAGGTTCTTCGAGCCATGAGCGGATTCCCCATGAAAACGTTGGCAATGGCGGGCTTGGCGGTGCTGGCGGTGGCCCTCGGCGGGCTGTCGCAGCGCGGCGCGGAGACGCACGCCGCGCCGGTGCCGGAACTGAAGGCGAAAGGCCCGACGGCCGAACTCGACCGCGTGCGGGTGGACAAGATCGGGGCGGCGCTGGCCTGCCCGACGATCCGCGAGCAACTGAAGATCACCGCCGAGCAGGACAAGAAGCTGGACGAGGCGTGGGCCGAGGCGAGCGGCGAGTTCCGCGCGGTGATGAATCGGCCGAAGCCGGCGGGCGCGGTTCAGGAGAACCCCGACTCCGTCCTGGACATCTTCAACGGGCTGGACGACACGGTCCACGGGTACGACGCGAAGGCGGTCAAAGTCCTGACGGCCGAGCAGTTGATGCGGCTGCGGCAAATCCAACTCCAGCGGGACGGGGCCGCCGCGCTGCTCAGTCGCCACGCCGTCCGCGTGCTGAAACTGACGCCGGACCAGGAGGACCGCATCGCCGACGCGGCCGCGAAGATGCGCGGCACCGGGGCGCTGATGGTGAACGTCGAACTGCAAGCCGGCGCGGACGATCCGCGGGTGACCGCCATCGTCGATGCGATCCGGCGGAAGCAGGCGGCCGACTTCGACGACGTGATGAAAGCGGCGGTCAAGAACCTGACGGCCGAGCAGAAGAAAGCGTGGGCGGACCTGACCGGCCCGGCGATTCCGACCGTCGAACTGCTCCGCGCGGCCACCGCGTTCAGCGACCCGAAGTTCGCCAAGTTGCTCCGGACGGAGCAACCGCCGCAGCAAGTCGCCCCGCCGCCGGTCGCCCCGCCGCCCGTCCCCGTGCCGGTCGAGAAGAAGAAGTGACGGGCGAAATGGGTTTTGAACTTCCCCTCGACGCGACTCCGCCGCCACGCTATCGCCCCGGCAATTCGCGGAACAGAATCGGGGGGCGTCGTCATGTTCGGCTTGCCGGAGTGGAGTTGGTACGCGATGGGCGGGGCGGCCGGCGGGCTGATGCTGGCCCACCTGGTGGACGTGGTCGTCGCCGCCTGGGAGCGGTACTGGCGGGGGGACGCCGTCATCGCCTCGCACTTCTCGCCGAAGGGCGGCTGCACCGATGCGGTGGTGGCCCACGTCGCCGAGGCGCGGTCGGAAGTGCTGGTGCAGGCGTACTCGTTCACGTCGAAGGAGATCGCCAACGCGCTCATCGCGGCCGCCGGCCGGGGGGTGTCGGTGGTGGTGCTGCTGGACAAGTCGAACGAGCGGGAGACGCACACCGAACTCGGCGACCTGACCGCCCACGGCCTGGAGGTGCTGGTCGATTCGTGCCACGCCATCGCGCACAACAAGGTGATCGTGGTGGACGGCCGCACGGTGCTGACCGGCAGCTTCAACTTCACGAACCAGGCCGAACACGAGAACGCCGAGAACCTGCTCGTCCTGCGGAACCACCACGCCCTCGCGCAGCTGTACCGCTCCAACTTCCGCGCCCACCGCGACCACTGCCAGCACCCCGGCGAGGAACACGTCCCGCACGTCCGCCTCCGTAAGGCCGCGTGAGGGGAATTCCCGCTCGCACACTCGCGGCGGCGACACGGTCAACGCGGACGACGGTTGCCGATGCCGAGCAGCAGTTTCATTCGCTGCCACTGTGTCAAGTGGGCGGTTCGACCCACGCACGTCCGCATCGCTTTGAACGCGGTAACCTGCTTTTCTACTCAGGCTGGTGTTCGGTTCCATACCCATCTCACAATGCACATGTTGGTTGTTTAGTATCACCGTCGCGTTTCTCCCGATCAAGTCAGAAACGCACATTGCTTCCCCTCTCGCGGCGCGGGAACATTCCTGCTTCCCCCTCGGAGTCCCCGCCATGCGCTCCCTCATCCTCCTTGCCTTTCTCTCCGCTCCCACACTCGCTGCAGATCGGCCGCCGAACGTGGTCGTCATCTTCGCCGACGACCTCGGGTACGCGGACCTCGGCTGCTACGGGGCGACGGGGTGGAAGACGCCGCACCTGGATTCCCTGGCGAAGGACGGCGTGCGGTTCACCAGCTTCCTCGTATCCCAGCCGGTCTGCTCGGCGTCGCGGGCGTCGCTGCTGACGGGGTGCTACGCCAACCGCCTCGGCATCCACGGGGCGCTCGGGCCGAACGCCACCCACGGCCTCGCGGCAAGCGAAACCACCCTCGCCCAGGTCTGCAAATCGAAGGGCTACGCCACCGGGATGACCGGCAAGTGGCACCTCGGCCACCGCCCGCAGTTCCTGCCCACGAAGCGCGGGTTCGACAGCTACCTCGGCCTGCCGTACTCGAACGACATGTGGCCGCACCACCCGGTCGCCAAGGCCGGCAGCTACCCGACGCTGCCGCTGTTCGACGGCGAGAAAATCGTCGTTGCCGACGTGACCGCCGAGGTTCAGGCGACGCTGACGAAGCGGTACACCGAGCGGGCCGTCGCGTTCATCGGCGAGAACAAGGCGAAGCCGTTCTTCCTGTACGTCGCGCACAGTATGCCGCACGTCCCGCTGTTCGCGTCCGAAAAGTTCAAGGGGTCGTCGAAGCAGGGGGCCTACGGCGACGTGATCCAGGAGATCGACTGGTCGGTCGGGGAAATCCTGGCCGCGCTGAAGACGCACGACCTCGACCGCGACACGCTCGTGATCTTCACCAGCGACAACGGCCCGTGGCTGAGCTACGGCAATCACGCGGGCACGAAGGGGCCGCTCCGCGAGGGCAAGGGCAGCGTGTGGGAGGGCGGCATCCGGGTGCCGTGCGTCGCGCGGTGGCCGGGGAAGATTTCCGCCGGCACGGTGCAGCCGGAGCCGCTGATGACCATCGACGTGCTGCCGACGGTGGCCAAGCTGATCGGCGCGGACCTGCCGAAGTTGCCCATCGACGGCAAGGACGCCTGGCCGCTGTTCGCCGGCGAGAAGGGCGCGAAGTCCCCGCAGGCGGCGTACTGGCTCTACTACAACACCAACGAATTGCAGGCGATCCGCAGCGGCAAGTGGAAGCTGATGCTGCCGCACACGGCGCGGATGATCGAGGACCGCGCCCCCGGCAAGGACGGCCAACCGGCCGGGTACAAGCAGGTGAAGCTGGAACAGATGCTCTTCGACCTGGACGCCGACCTCGGCGAAACGAAGGACGTGATGAAGGACCACCCGGAGGTGGTGAAGAAGCTGCTGGACCACGCCGAGGCCGCCCGCGCCGAGTTGGGCGACGCGCTGACGAAGCGCGTCGGGAGAGGCGTGCGGGAGCCGGATCGGGAGAAGAAGTAGGCAGGCAGCCGAGGGCAAGAAGGACTAACCACAGAGGCACAGAGACACAGAGAAGACAGCAGAGAGACAGAGTTCTGAAGACTCTCTTTCTTCTCCTGGCTTCTCTTCTCTGTGCCACTGTGTCTCTGTGGTTAGTCTGCTTTTTCTCCAATCCCCCATCGAACCCTGCCGATAGCACCGGTATTTCCGCCTCCGCCCCCGGTGCCCGGTCATGGTCCAGAAGCCCGCCCTCCACGTCCCGCCGTCGGCCTACGACGTTCACCCCGGCGTGGCGATGGTGCAGAAGTTCGTCGCCGAACTGCCGGGGAAGACGGGCAAGACCCTGGAGCAGTGGGGCGAGTTGGTGGACGCGCAGGAGTTCGAGACGGCCGCCGAGAAGCGGGCGTTCCTGAAGGCGAAGCACGGGTTCGGCACGAACGCCGCCGCGTGGGTCGTCGAGTACACCGACGACAACCCGACGTGGGACGCCGACCCGGAGTCGTACTTGGCGTGCGCGGTCGAGTTCGTGGACGCCATGTACGCCGGCGGCAAGGAACACCTGCGGCCGGTCTTCGAGAAGCTGCTGGAAGTCGGCCGGAGCCTGGGCGACGACGTGAAGGTCTGCCCGTGCAAGACGATGGTGCCGCTGTACCGGGGCCGGGTCTTCGCCGAGATCAAACCGAGTACCCGCACCCGCCTCGACCTGGGTCTGGCACTCGCGCTCGACGTGCCGGGGCAGGGGAAGTTGAAGCGGAACGAGCAGCGGATCCGGAAGGGCGACCGGCTGACGCACGTCATCTCCTTGGAGAAAGTCGGCGACGTGACGGCGGACGTGCGGACGTGGCTGACGGCCGCCTACGCGGCCGTCGGGGCGTGACCGCGCCGCCTCCGGCGCGCGGTCGCCGGCGGACGGGTTCTCGGTGCGGTTCGCCTCGCCGGACGCGACCAGCGACAGGATTGCCATGAGGCGGACGCGCATGACGGAGTTCCTCCCCGACGAGTGGGGTACGCGGCGACCGTGCGAATGCACGACCGGTTGAGTCGGATGCCGTTCGGCCGTTGGGAGCGTCGCCGCGACCCACCGGCTCGGCCGTCAGTGCAGGGAAAAGTGGTCGAAGTTCTTGACCACCGGGCGCGGGAGCGGCGGCGGGAGGATGAGCGCGAGGAGCGGCTCGACGACCTCTGCCGCCGCCGCCGCTTTCGCGCGGGCGGCGAGCACGGCGCGGGCGCGGCGGCCGCGGCCGGGTTCCAGCATCCAGTCGTCGTCGTGGTCGTGGAAGTGGCAGATGACGCCGCCCTGGAGGTGCTGGAGCTTGACCCGCTCGCGCAACGGGATCGGCCGCAGGGGCTTCGGCGGGAACGGGTACGAGGGCAGGGGCGGTTCCGGTTCGGTCGGAGCCGGAAGCGTGAGCGACCGGGCGTCGGGAAGAACCGTCGCTG
>JAYUFU010000085.1:0-20715 GCA_043738505.1 Fimbriiglobus sp.
GCGGCTCGGCGGGAGCCTCGCCCTCCCCATCGCGGTCACTTGTCTTCGGCCGTCTTGGTCAGGAACATCTTGCCGCCCTCGGCGGTGTACGCCGTCTTCAGGTCCGGGTGAGCCTCGAGAAGTTCGTACAGCTTGGTGTGCGTGGGTTGGTGGAAGTCGGCGGCGTTCGCCGCTTCCATCTTCTTCATGTTGGCGGCCACGCCGGCCAGACCCGCCGCCAGAGCGGCACCGGCCTTCACGTGCGTGTACGCGGCCACCTGGCAGCGGCTCTTCTCGTAGAAGGTGTCGAAGAAGAACGGGCGGATGGACTCCTTGTACTGGCGGGCGGCGGCGGCGGCCTGCTCCTCCTTCGGCTCGGGTCGGACCAGCTCGGTGCGGTACTCGTTGTTGAAGGCGGTCCACTCGCGGATGGCCCGCGCCCACACCGGCAGGGCCGTGGCCACCGGCGTCGCCAGCGCCTTCGCCTCGAAGAAGTGGAACAGCTCGCGGCGGAACTCCGGCCGCCGGCCGAACGGCCCGTTGCGGACGAACACGTCGGTCGCCTTGGGTTTCAACTCCTCCTTGCCCATCACCTCGTCGATCAGCGCCTCGCACCCCTTCAGGTCGCCGCTCAGCCGCAGCGCGCGGACGCGGTCCAGGGCGGCCAGCCGGAAGCGGTTCACCGCGCCGAAGGTGACCTGCCAGCCGTCGGACCGCTTCTTGAACGCCTCGTCGGTCTCCACCTCCGCCTTCTTCGGCTGGCCGTCGGCCCACGCCTTGAAGTCGTCGGCGGCCGGCGTCGGCACCAGGGCGAGCAGGGCGAGCGCCTGCGGGTAGTCCTCCAGCTTCACGAACGCCCGGCCGAGGTTCAGGTTGTCGTCGGCGGTCAGGTTCTTCTCGGCGGCCATCTTGCCGACCAACTGGGCGACGGACGCATTCAGCTTGTTGGCGGCGTCGGCGTTGTTCGCCTTGCGGAGGGCGTCGATCTGCGGGCGGGTGACGTCCACCACCTGGTACACGGCGGCGATGCCGCGGCGGGCGTCCCCGCCCAGCTTCTTCAGCACGTCCAGCAGCTCGCCGGCCTTGGCGATGTCGCCCTCGCGGACGCGGGCGTTCAGGGCCGGCACGACGGCGTAGCTGATGCGGTTGGCGTCCAGGCGGGCGGCCAGTTGGGCGACGGCCGGGGGTTGCCCGTCCTTCACCGCCGGGCCGGCACTCGCCACGTCGGCCAGCAGCGGTGCCAGCCGGTCGGCGGCCTCCTTGAACTTGTCCGCCTTGGACAGCACGCGGGCCTGCTCGAACACGGCGTCGATGCGGATCAACTCCGTCTGGAGGAGGACGAACGCCCGGTCGTCCGGCTTCACGTCGGGGAAGGTGGGCACGGCGGCGCGGGCGTCCAGCACCAGCCTCTCGGCCGTCGCGCAGGCGTCGCCGCCGGCGGCGACGTGCAGTTGGGCCAACTGGAGCTGCACCCGCAGGTACGCCAGCGCGTCGGCGGCGGCGGCGTCCGCCGGCGGCCGCGGGACGGCGGCCAGGTCGGCGGTGGCGCGGGAGTACAGCGCCCGCTTCTGTTCGGGGGCGAGGGCCGGCCGCTTCTTCGCCTCCGCGCTGTCGGCCGGCAGCGGGCGGATGAGCGTGTACGCCAAGCCCCCTTCCTGAAGTCGGGCGAAGGCGTACCGCGCCGCCTTCGGGGTGACGCGGGTGTAGGCGTCGAACGCCTCCAGCGGCTTGCCGTCGCGGTTCAACTGGTCGGCCAGGATGATGCGGGCCTCCTCGGCGATCAGGTCGGCCGGCACTTCCTTGTCGAGGAACAGGGCGACGGCGACGGCGCGGTCGGTGTCCACCCGCCGGCCGACCGGGTCGTTGGCCGGCACCTTGGCGGCGGCGTCCAGGTACGACCCCAGCGCCTGCCGGCCGAACCGGGCCTTCCCGGTGGCGGTGCGGGACGACCGCATGGAGAACTCGGCCAGCACCGCCGCTTCCGCCGGCCGGCCGGCCATGCGGTAGGTGGACACGAGCATGAGCGTCGAGGTCTGCGCCTCGCGGGCCGACTCGGCCGGCACCGGCAACTGGCGGGCGCGCTCCAGCAGGGCGGTCGTCGTCGGCAGCATGGCCCCCCGCTCCCCCGGCGTCTTGGCCTCCGTCATCTTCAGGTACTGGACCAGCCCGGCCATGTGGCACTCGTCGAAGGTGGCGTACTGGGCGGGCGGCCGCACGGCGTCGCCGACGATGGCGCGGAGGGCGCGGTTGCGGAGGTTGGTGGCGCGGTCGGTGTACTCGTTCTCGGTGGCCACCAGCTTCTTCAGTTCGGCCTCGGCGGTGCGGTACAGTTGCACCAACTCCGGCGTGACGACGTAGGCCTTCTTCGCCTTCTCCGCGTCCTCCATCCCCTTCGCCTGCACGGCCGCCGCCTGGTCGTGCAGGGCGCGGCCGCGGAAGTAGAGAACCGAGAAGGTCTCCGGCGTCGGGCGGGCGGAGCGGAAGTCGGTCAGCCACGTCGCGCTGGCGTCGGCGACGGCCTTGTTCTCGGCGGCCGTGCCGGCGGTGTCGAACTTGAACCGCAGCTCGAAGAAGCGGGCCATCCGGTAGCCGGCCCGCGCCGCCGGGGTACTCAGCCGCCGGTACTCGGTCGTGATGTCCTTGAACACCTTCTCCGCCTCCTTCGGCTCGTCCAGCTTCAAGTGGCACTCGCCGATCCACGCCCGCGCCACCCAGCACGCCGGCTGCGTGGCGTCCTCGCGGCTGAGGAGGTCGAACCCGGTCAGCGCCGGCCGCCCGCCTTTGTCCGCCGACTGCCCGCGCAACGCCGCCTGGATGGCCGCTCCCCGCTCCTGCGTTTGGCCGAGGAAGGCGAGACCGAGGCGGTACTGGTTGATGGCGGCGTCCAGCTTCGCCTGGAGCAGCTCGCGGGTGGCCTCCTTCTTGGCGTCGCCGGTGGCGGCGACGGCCTTGGTCGCCAGGCGGTCGGCGGCGGTGGCGAACCGCGCGCTCGCCTGCTGGTACAGCTCCCGCGCCTTGAGCGCCTCGGCCTTCCGGTTCGCCTCCGGCCCCCGCACCGCCCGCCCGAACTGGGCCGCCCCTTGCAGGGAATAAATCTGCGCGACGGCCACTGCCGCCTCCGGCCCGCGCGGGTGGTTCGGCGCTTTCTTCAGGAAGTCGTCGAACTCGATCTTGGCCGCCGAGGTCAACTCGTCCCGCTTCACCTCGTCCGTCTCCTGGCTGGCGAGGTCCACCCGCAGCCGGGCGCGCTCCAGCGTGAGCAGCAGCTGCGCGTCCGGCGCGGCCGTCTTGCCGGCCTGATCGAGGTATTCGAGGGCGAGGTCCGACAGCCCCGCCTGCCGCAGCCCGCGCACCAGGTCGGCCGGGGTCGGCGGCGGCAAGTCGTCCGCCGCGCGGAGGGCGACGGGGAACAGGGCGGCGGACGCGAGGACCGCGAGGCGAAGCGGAATCCGGGACATGGCGCGGCACCGGAGGTGAGGCGAAATGGGACTGGCCATCGTGTTGGACGCGAGAGCGGCCGACGGGGTTCCGCGACCGCTCACCCTGATTGTGCCGCAACGGGCGGGGGCGTCAAGCGTCCGGCGCGGGAAATGCCCCGCGCGGGTTCCGGCGGTGCGGATTCGGCCCTCACGCCCGGCCCTTCTCCCTCGGATGTCGGAAGCCATAACGGGCCGTCGTCGTGCGGGCCGGGTGACGGAGGCAGTATGATGTCCGGAGAACCCAGGAGGCCGCCCGATGTCCGTCGCACTGATGCCCCCGCCGCAACGCCTCTCGGCGCTGTTCCGCCAACTCGCGGATCGGTGGCGGAGCGAGACGCGCTACCTCTCTTCACCGACTGCCATCGCTACCCACCCGGCCTACCAGCGGATCATCGGGCTGGGACCGCAGGTGATCCCGCACATCCTCGGCGAAATGGCCGCTGCTCCGGGGCAGTGGTTCTGGGCGTTACTCGCGCTGACCGGCGAGAATCCGGTGCCGGACGCGGACCGCGGCGACGTGACGGCCATGACCGCCGCGTGGCAGGAGTGGGGCCGCGCGAACGGGTGGATCGGATGACGCCGCTCACGGCCGCGCGGATCGCCGAGGTTGTTGCTCCGGAACATATCGAAGCTCTTGGGCCGGTGACGCGCTCGGCGGTTCGCGCCAGGATCGGATCCCTTGCCATAACGCGGCCACCGCCCACACGAGCAGATAAGCACCGACGAGCAGTGCTGGTCGGAACAGGGCTTCTTGGAGTGCTTTCACCCCCGAAGTTAGAAGCCACACACCGCCGAGCAGCTTCAACAGACCCAGGTGCCACCGCGACCAGTTCCGCAGCTCCGTCGCCTCTGCTTCCGCGCCGAACCACAAGTACAGCCAGCGCGCCACGGTGTAAGCGATACCGAAGGTCGTTACGCAGGCATCAAAGATGAGTCGCTGTTCTTCGGGACTTCCCCTTCCTGCTAACCCGCGTTGCTGGGGCGGCAGAGCCGGCAACGCGATGGCGAGATCCAGCGCGGCAACGAGAAGGCCGACGATCATGGACACAAACGCGACAGTCTTCCGAAACATAAACAACTCCGTTCTGGCAGTGGCGTGCGAGCAGGTTGTCTAGTCAGAATTAACCCGGCAGCAACCGCAGCGTGTCCGTCGTGTCGCGCAGCACGTCCTCGCCCGTGTAGGCGATGGGCAGGGCGTCGCCGCGGTGCCACACCTCCAGCATGTCGGCGTAGTGCGGCGAACACGGGTTGCCCGACTGCCCGCCGGCCAGCACGAACCGCGAGTTCGACCAGTCCGACGTGTCGTACACCGCGCGCAGGTTCGGCAGGTTGCTGACCGGCTGCGTCGGGGCGAGGATCGTCACCCCGGCCTGCTGGATGGTGAAGTTGTCGCCGCCGCCGGGGAGCGTCCGGCCGTTGAACACCGACTTCAGCAGCCAGTGCTTGCCGAGGACGGCGTGCTTCAACACCAGCGGCCGCAGGTGGCCCCACGGCCACCAGGTCGGCGACGGGCCGAACTTCGAGCGGAGCGTGCGGATCACGTCGGCCAGCACGTCGGCCATCTCCGCCGGCCAGCCGCGCGCGAACCAGCCGGCCGGTTGCGTTTTCAACAGGCGGATCAGGTGCCGCATCCGGCGGTGCCCGAACAGGCTGCCGGTGAAGCCGCCGCCGTGTCCGCCGATGGCCGCCCGCCAGCCGTTCGGCGCTTTCACCTTCGCCACCCGCACGCACAGCGCGGCGACGAAGAACTCGAACACCGCCGCCGCCGGCGAGTCGGCATCGACGTGGCCGGTCCAGGCTTTGAGAAGCGAAACGGCCTCGGCCGTTTCGGGTCGCTCCGCCGGCACGGCCAAGACGATCTCGCGCATCGCTTCCCACGGCAGGCTTCGCACGCTCCGTTGCAATCGCAGGCAGTCGGCCACGCCCCAGCCGACGGGCGCTTTCGCCAACTCGTCGCGGATCGCCTCGGCGCGGTACGGGTCCATGAAGTCGAGGCCGACGAACGGGGCGTCCGGGAACGGGTGCGGCAGGCCGTCGTTGGCGGTCGCCAGGTACCCCGCGTCGGGGTTCCGCACGTGCGGCATGTCGGCGAACGGGACGTACCCGTCCCACCCGGCGTTCGCCGCGTCGCCCGGCGTCGGCAGCGTCCCGAACCCGGACTTCCGCTTCGGCAGTTGTCCGGCCAGTTGGTAGCCGATGGTGCCGCCTTGGTCCGCGTACACGAGGTTCAGTGGCAGCCCCGGCCAGAACTCGAACGGCCGGCGGAACTCGTCGAAACTCTCGGCCCGCATCGCGTCCACGAACCCGCGCACCGGCAGCGGGTCGAGCCACACCGCCCGCAGGCTGATCGCCTCGCGCACGTCGTCGGTGAGCGGCGAAATGACCGGCCCGCGCGGGGTCATGAGGACTTCCTCGACGTGATCGGGCTTCCCCTTCACGGCGATGACTTCGCGGATCACTTCGCACTTTGCGAACGTGCCGTCGGCCGTGCGGACGCTGGCCCCGTCCGGGCCGACGGTCTCCAGGAACAGGTCCGTGTTGTCGGTGCAGCCGGCGGTGATGCCCCAGGCGCAGAACCCGTTGTGCCCGGTCGGGATAGTCGGCGTGCCGGCCAGGGTCGCGCCGATGACGTTCCACTCCGGCGTGGTGACATGGACAAAATACCACGCCGGCGGGATCGTCGCGCCGAGGTGCGGGTCGCACGCCAGGACGGGTTTGCCCTTCAGGCACCGCTCGCCGGCGATCACCCAGTTGTTCGACCCGCCGCCCGGCGGGACGTACCGCTGGAACGCGGCGAGGTCCGATAAGAGCGAATCGAACCCGCGTCCCCCCTTGCCGTTCACGCGGTCCCCGTCCAGCGCTTCGAGCGGATCGAGTGCGTTCATCGCCTCGACGCCGTCGGAGCGAATCAGCCGCAGGCGGGCCAGCTCCACGTCGTAGTTCGACGGCAGCGCGAAGGACATCAGCTTCATCGCCGCGAGGACATCGGCCGGCTCGTAGGACGTCGGCACGCCGCCGAGCAGGGCGAACTCGTGCGGCTTCTTCGTCAGCCCGACCGTGTGCCCGGCGTTCACCCCGGCGCAGTACGCCGCCAGCCACTCCTTGAAATCGTCGTGCAGCACGGCCAGTTGCGCGACGGACGCGCGGCGGAACCCGACCCGCCGGGAGAGGCGATCCACCGGCAGCCCGCCGGGGCCGACCAACTCGGCCAGCGTGCCCCGCCCGACGCGGAGTTGCGTCTCCAGTTGGAAGGCGCGGTCCTGCCCGTGGACGAAGCCGATGCCGAAGCAGGCGTCCGCGTCCGACTGCGCTTCGATGTGTGGGACGCCGTTGGCGTCGCGGCGGACGGTCAGCGGCGCGCGCGGGCCGCGAACGGTGAGTTCGCCGGACGACACCGGCAGCCGCCGGCCGAGCGCGAGGCGGAACAACAATCGGCGAACGGACATGGCTCATCCCGTGGGTGTTGCGTTAGAATCGGGACGGGCGAGCGATGTTCAAGGCGAGCGAGGCCGTACCCGGCGCGGTTTTGTGCGGGCGCGGGCTGATGATGTGTGGTCAGTGGTGGACCGCCCACCCGTGGGGATATGGGGACGCTTCGCTGTCTCGTCCTACCACGCTCCTGGTCTCAAAAAGGCTATCGCGAGAGCGATGGCGAACAGGCTGACCAATCCGAGAACGAGGGCCCAATCAGTCCTCGTGAGCGAACTCCAGGTTACTGTTTTCCCAGTGCGGATCCGCTCTTCGATTTGACGTCGCTGCTTTGGCGTCAGGACGGCGATAGTGGCGTCGGACGGCGGATCGAAATCGAGTGCGGCTCGGAGTGCCCAACAACACGAGACGTGACTGCCGCAACAGCGGCAGTGATCGAGCAAGACACAGTCGTCGCAACCGGCCTCTTCGAGTGCGTCGGCCAAAATGGGCATTCGCTCGAACGCCTTGTCCTCCGCGATTCCCAAAGCCAAGCCGATCACCACTTCCGTGTACCAACGGCGCGCGAACTTCCCGGCGCTCCGCGGCGTGTCTGCGGAACAGACTAGGACATCGGGGTTGTTCAGGTCTTCCATGTGTTCGCTCGATTCAGAGGGTCGTAGATAAGGTAGCAACGAAACTCGCTCATCTTTCCTCACTCGTACCTGCTCATGCTCCGCTCCCTCATCCTCCTGCTGCTCCTCGCGCCGGTCGCGGTCGCCCAGGAGAAGAAGCCGCTGCCGCCGAAGGAGGCCAAGGCCGCGTTCCTGAAGCTGCTCGACCGGCCGAAGGTGCCACTCGACCCGTCGAAGACGGAGGTGCGAACTGAGAAAAATTTCCACGTGGAAACTTTTACAATCGCCACCGAGAAGAAGTCCTCCGGCGAGGTGGAGCGGGTGCCGGTGCTGGTCGTCCGGCCGAAGCTCGAAAAGGGGGCGGCGGAGCGGCGGCCGGCGATGATCTGCCTGCACGGCACCGGCGGCAACAAGGACGGGATGCGGTCATACCTGGAAGCGTTCGCCAAGGCCGGGTTCGTCGCGGTGGCCATCGACGCGCGGTATCACGGCGACCGCGCCGACGGCAAGAAAGGCTCCGAGCGGTACGTCCAGGCCGTCACCGCCGCCTGGACCGCCGCTCGCGCCGGCAAGCCACACGAACACCCGTGGTTCTACGACACCTGCTGGGACTTGTGGCGGCTGGTCGATTTCCTCGAAACCCGCGCCGACGTGGACCCGAAGCGCATCGGCATGTCGGGCACCAGCATGGGCGGCATCCAGACGTGGCTGGCCGCGAGCGTCGATGACCGCATCGCCGTGGCCGCCCCGCTCATCGGCGTGCAGAGCTTCCGGTACTCGCTCGACCACGACCGGTGGCAGGCCCGCGCGAACACGGTGAAAGCGGCGCACGAGCAGGCGGTGAAAGACCTCGGCGAGCCGGCGGTCAACGGAACGGTGTGCCGCGAGGTGTGGGCGAAGCTGCTGCCCGGCATCGTGGACGACTTCGATTGCCCGAACCTGATCCGCCTGTTCGCCGGCCGGAAGCTGTTCGTCGGCAACGGCGAACTGGACCCGAACTGCCCGCTCGATGGGGCGAAGCTGGCGTTCGCCGCCGCCGAGGACGCCTTCAAGGACGGCAAGGGCAAAGTCGTCATCGACGTGACCCCCGGCGTCGCCCACAAGATCACGGACGCGCAGCGGGACAAGGCGATCCGGTTCTGCGTCGAGGCGTTGACGGCGAAGGAGTAATGCCGAATCCGGTTGATCCGGAACCGTGGCGAGGGAGTGTCTTCCCACCTCTCCCCAGCGGGTGCTTTGTTGCGTCCTTCGACCGTCGGGAGGGGCAACGGATTCCGGCCTGAAGGGCCGGTTCCACCAGCCCAGGCCGTGAGGCCTGGGTTGCGGCGGGAAAGACTCTTCGGCCCTGAAAGGGTCGCTCATGCGGGCCATGAACGACCCTTTCAGGGTCGGGCGAATGGGCCGGGGTTCCCAGGCCTCACGGCCTGGGCTGGTGGAACCGGCCCGTCAGGCCGGAAAATCAAGAACGCAACGCAGCACCCAGCGGGGAGGCTGGGCATGATCGCACCCCACTGGCAGAATCCCTCAAAATCCGGCCTTGCGACCTCGTTCGCCAAAATCCGCGCTAAGGCCGAGCGAATGAGTAGGTAGTGAACGTTACGAGGTGACCCGTTGCCTTTTCCCGACCGGCGAGCGAATAATAGGTGGGGTGGGCGACTGTCCACCCCGTCCGCACTCCCACGACCGACCCCGCGAGGTGACCGCCGATGTCCGCTCGAATTCTCCCCCTGGCGGTGTTGGGCCTCGTGGCGTTCGCCGGCGTCGCGCCGGCGCAGTTCCCCCGGTTCGGCCCGCAGGTGCCCAGCGGCGTTTACCTCGGCTCGCCCCTCGGCGGCTTCTACTTCAACACCTACCAGACGTACCAGTACTCGTTCCAGGGCGTCGTCAACGGCCGGCCGATCTCGGTCGAGTACCAGTACGCCTGGAGCGGCTACCCCCGGTCGAACAACTACTACGTCGAGCCGGCTTACTACGGCACCCCCTACGGCCCGATGTCCGGCGGCAGCGGCTCGTTCGGCAGCGACACCAACAACCCGCTGGTCGAGCGCCAGCGACTGGCCATCGCCCGCGCCCAGCGGGCGAACGAGTGGGACAACCCGGTGGCCGGGCGGAAGGACGACATCGACAACTGGGTGGCGGCGCAGAACCGAGCGGGCGACAACCCGGTCGCCGGCCCCGCCATCGATCCGGGGCTGCTCGACCCGCCGGACGAGGCCATCCTGTCCGGCAAGGCGCTGAACGAGCTGCTCGCCCTCTGCCTGACGAAAGAGAAGGCCGGGCGGAAGGCGGAATCGGGCCTGTGCCCGCCGGACCTGCTGGAGAAGGTCGTGTTCGCCGGCGGGTCGGCGGGGGCGGGGGTGAACCTGTTCCGCAAGCCGACGCTGACGTACCCGGCGGTCGTGCTGGTGCCGGAGACGGCCAAGCTCCGCGCCGCCGTCGATGTCGAGTTCGCCGCTATCGGCCAGTCGCTCCGCACCGGCAAGAAGCCGAACCTGTTCGCGGTGGACCGGCTGGACGTGGCCCTCGTTGCCGCCCGCAAGGCGCTGACCGCACGGCTGAAGGAAGCGCCGTTCGCCCAGGAGAAGGAAGTCAACGTGTTCCTGACACAGCTCGAGCTGGCGGCCAAGTTCGCCCGCGACCCGAACGCCCCGGCCGCGCTGCCGGCGTCGTGGAACACCGCCGGCGCGACGGTGGCCGAGTTGATCCGCCTGATGGACAAGTTCAAGCTGCGGTTCGGGGCGGCCGCGACCGGCGGGGAGCCGGCGTACCTGTCGCTGCACCGCGGCTTGCTCGGCTACTACGTCCGCCTGACGCCGGTGAAGCAGTGACCGATCACGAGCCGGGATGACCGTCATCCCGGCTCCGGCCGTATGGCGATAGGCGTTCTCGCACCAGTGCACACCCGCAGCCGGCGGCGGCGAGGACGGCCGCCCAGAACTGCACCCCGTAGGCCATCATCTCCCGCGTCTCGGCGAGCGGCGCGCTGAGGGCGAACAGGGCCGTCACCGCCGCGACCGCGCCCCACGCCAGCCGGCGGTCGAACGCCGTCGGGCCGGACAGCCCGCGCTGGACCAGCACCGTGAGCGGGAAGAGCATCCAGACGAAGTAGTACGCATACGCATACGGCGTGCAAATCGTGACCAGCACGGTGAGGATGCCGAACTCCAGGGCGTCCGAGGCACGGGTGCGGGCGGCGCGGGCCGGCATGACGCCCACGAAGGCCAAGCCCAGCACCCCGGCGACCAGCACGATCCCGGCCAGTGCCTGCTGGTGGTTGAGGCTCAACAAGTTGACGAACAACTCGCGCGGCGGCGTCCGCGTCGCGTCGATTTCGGCCACCTGAGCCGGGGTGAGGTTCAGCTCCGCCCCGGCTTCCGCTGCCGAAACGTCCATCTCGTCGGCGTAGGCGTTCACCGGACGGAGCAGCCGGTGGCCGACGCCGAACAGGGCCTGATTCTTCCACCCCAGGCTCTGCTCCGGGCGCTGGCCGAACCCGGACTCGCCCTGTTTGAACAGCATCCCGTTCGCCCACCGCTGGAGTTCCGCGACACTCCGATTCCACCCCCGCACCGCCGCCGGCAGGGGCACGAGGAACAGGGCGGTGAACGCGACCATCGCCGCCGCCGCCGTCCAGTGCCGCCGCCAGACGAGGTAGACGATCACCACCGCCGGGAATGCTTTCAGCGCCGCCGCCGCCGCCAGCAGCCCGCCGCCGGCGACCTCCCGCCCACTCCGCGCCAGCATCAGCCCGCCGAGGACGAGGCACAGCAGGCCCAGGTTCGGCTGGCCGAGCAGGAACATGTCGTTCACGAAGAACAGGCAGATCGCGCCGGGAATGAGGCGCAGCCAGAGTGACACGTCCCCCGTCCCCGCTGCCAGTCGGACGCTGAGTTCGACGGAAACGGCCACGCTCAGGACGTTCAACAGGACGAGGACGAGCAGCGTCCCGTCCGGGCCGAGGCCGCTGACCAGGCCGAGCAGCAGCGCGGCGAACGGCGGGTACATGAACGGGAAGACGGTGCCGGCGTCCGACGGGTAGTACTCTTGCCCGGCCATGAAGGCGCGGCCGGTGGCGTACCAGAGCGGGTAGTCCTTGTTCCGCCCGACCTGCGAGGCGTCGCCCGCCGCGTGCCGGCCGGACAGCTCCACGGCGAACCACGCGGTGTCGCGGTTCGTCTCGGCGTTGCGGAAGTGGTTGGCCAACGGGAACGCGGCCATCGCCCCGCAGGTGGTCAGAAGGATGAGGGCTTGGACCCGGCGCGAACGGGGGAGTGTCACCGGCAGAACCTTGTGGGAGGGACGGCCCAGGGTATCCGCTTCGGGCGACTGGGGGAACGCGGGTTGTGCCGGCACTCCCGTGGGGAACGACGCCGCCCGGCGCGGGAGCGCGCGCCGGGCGGGGCAAGTTCATTCGGAGCCGGAAGCGTGAGCGACGGGTGTCACGGCAGCTTCGGGGCGGGCGGCGGCATGTGCTTGTGCAGTTCCTTGCCGTTCGCGCTGGAGTTTTGCAGCATCCCCGAACCGGGCGCGGGGGCCGGGTCGGCGGTCGGGCCATACGAGAGGGAGACGCCGAGGCCGAGGAGGGCGGCGACGGACGCGGCCAGGGTCAGCCGCCCGCGTTCGACCGCCCGACGGGGGCGGGCCGGCTCCACGACGGCCGTCATCGGGGCCGGCGGGAACGGGTTCGGCAGTTTGGCCTGAAAGAAGTCGGTGAGCCAGCGGTCCACGTCGTCCGGCGGGTGATTCGGGGTCATGGCAAACCGGGGGGAGAGGGAGAGAATCATTGGTTCGTACTCGGGGCGGCGATGCCGGCGGCGGTCAGCCGCTCTTCCAGGCGCTGCCGGGCGCGGCTGAGCCGCATGTGGACGGCGGACACGGCGATGCCGAGGGCGTCGGCGATGGCCGGGGTGTCGTATTCGAGGGCGTACCGCAGGGTCAGGATTTCCCGATCCGCAGTGGGGAGTTCATCGAGCAGCCCGCGGATCTGGGCGAAGACTTCCTCGCGGGCCATCTGTTCGAGCGGTTGCGAGCCGCCCGATTGCACCGAGTTCATCTGTTCGGGCGGCTGCGTGCCGAACCGCCGGAACGCGCTCTTGGCGTAGTCTTCGGCCAGATTCCGCGCCACCCTTAACAGCCAGGCGCGGGGGTTCTGGATCGCCTCCCCCTCCTCCATCTGCTTCCAGAGGCGGAGGAACGCCTCTTGGGTGATGTCCTGGGCCGAGTCCGCATCCATCCAGCGGGCGTAGGCCATGGCCCACACCTCCCGCGCGTGGCGGGCGTAGAGGTCGTCGAACTGTTGGCGGCGGACGGCGGCCGCCCGGCGATCGGGCTTCATGGTCGGCCAGTCCTACCGGGCGTCACCCACCCACCGTTACAGACGGGTGACGGACCGGAACCTAACGGGAAGCCCCCCCGTCTGTTGTCGGACGTGGCCACCGGGGATGCAAGGGGCGGGGTCAGCTCTCCGCTTCCGCCTGTTGGCGAAGCGAGAGGAACACTTCCTTCAAGGGTAGACTCACGGCGCTGTCCGGCTCGGCCAGGACGAGTTGCTGGTAGGCGTCGAGGAAGGCCATCCGGGAGCGGTGGAACAGGTGCAGGAAGTGCCGGAGGAAGCCGAGGCAGTCGAGAATCGCGAACTCGGTCCCGCCGGTGCTGTCGTACAGTTCGGTCGCATGTTCCTGCACCGCCGGGTCCGCCGGTTCGCTGCCGACGAAGATGTAGTTGTCGATGCGGTGGGGTAGTCCCGCCGCCTTTTCGACGGCGCGGTCGAGGTCGTCGATGGTCACGGCCTTCTGCTTCATCTCGTAAACCGTGCGGACCCGCTCCTCGCTGACCAGCGTGATTTCCACGTCTCCGGCCGCGCCCGTTTGCTCGTCGGCGATCCGCGCCCTGGTCTGGTCGGCCAAACACCTCAGGGCGGCAATCAACGCCAGCGGCGGCAGTCGGTAAGCACTCGGGCAGCGGAACTGGTTGCCGAGCAGCCGCAGCGTGTGTTCCGCCGACAGTTCCGTCCCGCCGGCCGACCCCAGTTCGGCCAGACGCTGGTCGATCCGCAGCCGGATCGGGTCGGTCATGTGGACGACGGCCGGCCATCGGTCGCGCAACATACAGGCTTCTCCTGGCGGCGTTATGGGCCGGGCGGCGACCGCTCGGCACGGTCCTCACGCTGGAACTCCGTGAGGGCCGTCTGGAGCACTGCTTGCAGGTGCTTGGCCCGCTTACTCGCCCGGTCCCGGGCCAGTAGCCAGCCGACGAAGTGGGTGAGCAGGTCGGTCATTTCGATCCGGGCCTCGGCCACCTCGTCGGCCCGCTCCCGGGCCGGCGGCTCGAACTCCGGTCGGACCACCACCCGCTTAATGCCCGGTGCCTTCGCCAGGTCGCCCTCCAGTTTGCCCAGCCCGCCGTCGGTGGACACCTGGTAGATGCAGTCTCCGCCGACGTAGTCGATACCGCCGTCGTTGGACCGGGTGGTGGAGAACCTCTGGATGCGGAACCCGAACGACTCGAAGTAGGCCCTCAGCACGGCGTAGGAAATGATCTCGAAGTTCTCCCCGAAGTTGCCCGCGAAGTTCCTCAGGTACTCCTCCACCAGTTGCCGGCGGGCGTCGAGTTGGTCGAGGGGCATCCGACAGACCGCGCCCAGTCGGGCGATATCGGCCCGTCGGCGGTCGGTGGCGTCCTGCAACGACCGCACCAGCTCGGCTCGGAGCCGTTCGAGGTCTTCGACCGTCTGCCCGGCAAGCAGTTCCGGCCGCAAGCAGTACCGGTCGCCAACCCGGACGAAGCAGCCGCGGGTGCTGAGCTGTCGGTTCGGGTAGGTGGTGCTGTACTCGGTGGTGAGAAACTGCTTGGCCAGCGCGTCGTACCCGCGCCTGATCTCCGGCGAGGTCAGGCCGGCGAACGCGGTGTCGGCCCGGACGGCCGCAATATGGCCGTCGAGGACCGGCAGGATCACTCCGAGGACGGTGCGGCGGCCGGCCTGCCGGAGCAGCACGTCACGCAGGGTCGAGGTAGCGGCTGGCCGGCGCTTGCCCATCGCGTTCCACCCTGTGGTTTCCGGAGAATCGGAAGTTCGCCACCTCGCCGTCGAGGTCGTTGTACGTTTCGACCGGCGACGGCGGGCGGTTCAGCAGCACCGCCCCGGACCCGGCGAACGGCTCGCAGTAGTGGTGGCACTCCGGGAGGAGCGGCAGGAGCCAATCGAGGTGCGAGAACTTCCCGCCGTACCACCCGAACGCAATCAGCTTGCGGCGGGTCGTCGGATTCCGAACCGGTGACGGGGCGCGTCGAGACATCGGGGACTCCGAGTCGCCATTGACAGCTTCGATGCCGGTGTCACGAGAGGAGTGTCTGGCGTCCGGCAACCGCGCACCCGACCCAGTCGAGCGGGAACGGGTGCGAAGGACACTCACCGCGTCAATCATACGACGAACCGGACGCCCTCGCCGCACGGGTTGGAGACCGGCGTGCAGCGGGTCGATGATTCACCGCCGGGGTAACGGGAGGGGCATCCGCCGCCCGGTCACTTGGGCCATGTGCGCGCGTCCGTGCGGGAGAGTGGGCGGGCCGATTCCGACCGACCGTCGGCCGCCCCGCAACCGCAACTGGCGGGCGGTGTAAGATGACCGGGTTCGCACGCCATTGGAGACGGTCATGAGCTTCCGCGACTTCAGTCTGCAACGGGTCGAACGGGACTTCGGTCTGACGGTGTCCACCGCCCGATCCCTGTTCGCCGCCGTCGCGCCGGTGCCCATCTCGCCGTCGCTCGTCGGGTTCTGGCAGAACTACCAGCCACTCGGACTCGCGCTCGTCACCGAAAAGGCGCGGTCGGAGCTGCTCGCCGCGCCCCTGCTCGCCGAGGTCTGGCACCGCTCCGGGCGGCGGGTGGCCGTGCTGTCCGGGGTCGAGTTCACGGTGGACGAATCGGCCGGGTTGAACGGCGTGTGCGACTTCCTGTTGTGCCGCTCCGAGAACCTGTACTACGTCGCGTCGCCGGTGCTGGCGGCGGTGGAGGCGAAGCGGGACAGCATCCCGGACGGTCTCGGCCAGTGTGCGGCGGAGATGGTCGCGGCGCAGCGGTTCAACGCCGCCGCCGGGACGCCGGTCGGGATCATTTACGGGTGCGTGACGACCGGCTCGAACTGGCGGTTCCTGCGGCTGACGGGAACGCACCTGGAAGTGGACGTGGACGAGTACTTGGTCAGCAATCCGGATCGCGTCCTCGGCGTGCTGCTGTTCTGTTGCGGTGTCACGAACCCGACCCCCTGACCTCTGCCAGCACGTCGACCGGGGTGTCGGCGAAGGCCGTCGGGCCGGCGTCTGCCAGCAGCTCGCGGGCGTGGAAGCCCCACGTCGCGGCCACGACCGGCACCTTCACCTTGTTCGCCGCCTCGATGTCCCGCACCTCGTCGCCGACGTACAGCAGTTGCTGGCGGTCGATCCCTTCGGCTTTCAGGATGCGCCGCAGTGCTTTCGCCTTGCCGAACAGCTTCGGGTAGCCGACGACGAAGGCGAACAGCTCCTCGACGCCGTTCGCCCGCAGGCAGGCGCGGATCACGTCCTCGCGGTTCGACGACAGCACGCCCAGCCGATGCCCGGCGGCGTGCAGCGCGGCCAGCATTTCCGCGATACCGGAGTGCAGTTTCAACTCGTGCGCGTGTTCGGCGGCGGCGGCCTGGTACGCGCGGATGACTCGCGGTAGCCGCCAGAAGCGGATGCCGACCTTCTTGAAGAACTGTTTGGTCGGCAGGGTGCGGAGGGTCGGCACGTCCTCATCGGAGATCGGGGTCAAGCCGAGGCCGGGGCCGATCCGCCGGAAGAGGGCGACGGCCTGCGCGAACGAGTCCGCCAGGGTGCCGTCGAAGTCGAACACGACCAGGGGGAATGGCATGGCGGAACTCCGGGGAATGCCCCATTCTACCGACACTTTCCGGTTGCAGGCCGCGCCGCCCGGTCTTACATTCCCCTCCACTTCCCCCGTCCCGCCGACCGGAGCCGATCCGCCATGTCCGCCGCCGCCGCCCGCCCGTCCGGGCTGATGTTCAAACTCAGCGCGATGATGTTCCTCCAGTTCTTCATCTGGGGGGCGTGGTTCGAACTCGGCTTCTCGTACATCCCGGCGCTGAAGTTCGCCGAGTGGTGGATGAACGCGGCCGTGTTCGGCGCGTTCAACGTCGGGGCGGTGGTGGCGCTGTTCTTCAGCACCCAGTTCGCCGACCGCAAGTTCGCCGCCGAGAAGTTCCTGTCGTTCAGCCACCTCGTCGGCGGGCTGGCCATCCTCGGTCTGTTCTTCCTGCAAGCGCCCGTCGGCACCGGAGTCGGGCAGGTGGCGTCGGTGAAGATCCAGGCCAAGGGGCCGACGGCGACGAGCGGCATCGGCGACATCGCGGACGGCCCCCGCGTGGTGGTCGAGAACCTCACCAGCGACGAGAAGGCGACGGAATACTGGGCGAAGTTCGACGCGGGCGTGCTGGCGTTCGAGAAGGCCACCCCGGAGGAGCGGAAGGAGAAGAAGCTGGACGACCCGCGGCGGGTGGTCACGTTCGTGGTGACGGACGCCAAGCCCGGCCAACTGACCGGCGACGCCAAGACGCCGCTGGCCCCGTTCTGGCCGTTCTTCGCCCTGATGCTCGTCCACTCCATCTTCTACGTCCCGACCATCAGCATCACGAACGCCATCGCGTTCAACGCCTTCACCAACCCGGACAAGCAGTTCGGCCCGGTGCGGCTGTGGGGCACCATCGGCTGGATCGCGGCGAGCTGGCCGTTCCTGTTCATCCTGGCCGACTGGGCGGCGGTGGAGGCGTCCGGGGCGAAGGGGTTCATCGACAAGATCGGAGCGGCGCTGGGTAACGGGCTGAAGGGGGCGGCGGAACTGGACGGTCAACGAGCCATCTTCCTGGTGGCCGGCATCGCCTCGCTGACGCTGTCGGCGTTCAGTTGGCTGCTGCCGCACACCCCGCCCAAGCCGGCCACCGGCGAGGACTCGCTGGCCTGGCTGAAGGCGGCCAAGTACCTGGCCAAGCCGTTCGTGCTGGTCCTGTTCGTCGTCACGTTCATCGACGCCGCCGTCCACCAGAGCTTCTTCGTCTGGACGCCGGACTACCTGAAGTCGGATCGCGTCGGGGTGGCGTCGAACTGGGTGCCGGCGGTGATGAAGATCGGCCAGCTCGCCGAGATCGTCACCATGCTGGCGCTGGGGTATGTGCTGAAGACGTTCGGCTGGCGGATCACCATGATCGTCGGCGTGCTGGGCCACGCCGGGCGGTTCGCGGTGTTCGCCTTCGCCCCCGACGCGCTCGACCCGAAGCAGGCGCAGATGGCCGTCATCCTCATCAACGTGCTGCACGGCGTCTGCTACGCCTTCTTCTTCGCCACGGTGTACATCTTCGTGGACACCTACTTCCCGAAGGACATTCGCAGCAGCGCGCAGGGGCTGTTCAACCTGCTCATCCTCGGCGTCGGGCCGTTCGCGGCGAACTTCGCCTGCGGCAAACTGAAAGGCAGCTACACCGAGGACGGGGTGCTGAACTACCCGATCATCTTCCAGTATTCGATGTACGCGGCGACGGCCGGGGCGGTGCTGCTGCTGCTCTTCTTCCACCCGCCGAAGCACTCGGACGGGAAGCCGGCGTGACGACCGACGAGGACCGGATGGAAGCGCTGTCGCGGGCGTACCTGCAGGCGGTGGCCGCCGCCTGCGGGCTGACGTTCTCGCTGCGCTCCTCCGACTACGGCATCGATATGACGCTGCACGAGGTCGTCCGACAAGGCCGGCGGTATCGGGAAACGGGTCTGGCGCTGGACATCCAGTTGAAATGCACCACGCGAGCGGTTTGGCGGTCTCGCGCCGTCGCCGTCGATCTGGACGCGACCACCTACGATGACCTGATCGGGCCGGGGCCGCGCCCGCGAATCCTCGCGGTCCTGGCAATCCCGGTGGCCGAATCTCGATGGCTGAGTGTGACCGAACGGCGGTTGGGGATCGGCGGGGCGATGTATTGGAGGTCGTTGGCGGGCGAGACTCCCACCGCCAATCGGAGTTCGGTTCGCGTCGAAATTCCGCGAAGACATCTGTTTACACCGGCCGAGTTGGGGCGGATAATGTCGCTCATCCGGAACGGGAGGCCACTCTCTTGATCACATCCCCAGTCACTTACGTCCCGCCACGACGGGAGTTCATGCTCCTCGACCGATGGATGGTCGGCGAGGACGAATTGCAGGCGCTCCGGCTCGCGGACTTCCGCGCGTTCATGGCTCGAAACGGGTGGGTGAGTCGCTCGCACCCGAAGCGGGATTGGTATCCGTACACCCACCCCGACATCCGCGACGATAGCGGGAAACCGATGGAGCAGTTCGTCATCTGGGGAGATTCGGGCATTCGCCACCTCGACACGGTTGCCCGCCTGCTCGTGTCACTGAGCATTTGCCACGACACGACGCCCGACGCGATCTTGGCCCAATTGACCGCCCCCGCCGCGAAGTTGGCGGCGGTGTGACCTTACGCCGCCCCTGTTCCCGTCCGCCGGCCGCACTTATACCGACTCCATGACACCGCGACCGCTGATCGGCACCTGGAGGCCGACGGACAGCCTGCCGACGACCGACCCGGCGACGGCCCGCACCGTCCTCGGGCGGCTGTCCGAATCGGTCGCCGCCGTCCGCACCGCAGGCGGCTTGGCCGTGGCCCTTGGCGGGCACGCCGCCGTCGGCCCGATCCAATCGCCGGACATTCCACTGCTCGCCGTCGTCCCGCCGTTGACGCCGGAACACCTCGGCGACCCGGCGTTCCTCGCCGATCACGGGTTGAAGTATCCGTATATGACCGGCGCGATGGCGAACGGCATCGCGTCCGTCGAGGTCGTCGAGGCGATGAGCCGGGCGGGGATGCTCGGCAGCTTCGGCGCGGCCGGGCTGTCGGTCGAACGGGTCGCGCAGGCCGTGGACCGGTTGCAAGCCTCCCTCGGCGAATTGCCGTTCGCCGTCAACCTGATCCACAGCCCGAACGAACCGACCCACGAGGCCGCCGTCGCCGACCTGCTGCTCCGCAAGGGCGTAACGCGGGTGGAAGCCTCGGCGTACCTCGGCCTCACCCCGCCCATCGTCCGCTATCGGCTCGCCGGCCTGTCGCGGAACCCGGACGGCTCCATTGCGGTTCGGAATCGCGTGATCGCCAAGGTGTCGCGGGTGGAGGTGGCAACCAAGTTCCTCTCCCCTGCCCCGCCGCGTCTGGTGGCCGAGTTGCTCGCCAGCGGTCAAGTCACCGCCGAGCAGGCGAAACTCGCCAAGCAAGTGCCGATGTGCGACGACCTGACCGCCGAGGCGGACAGCGGCGGCCACACCGATAACCGGCCGGCGATCACCTTGTTGCCGACCCTGCTCGCCCTCCGGGACCGTCTCGGCAGTTCGGTGCGGGTCGGATTGGCCGGTGGAATTGCGACTCCGGCATCAGTCGCGGCGGCATTTTCGCTCGGAGCGTCCTATGTAGTGACGGGGTCGATCAACCAAGCCTGCGTCGAGTCCGGCAGTTCGGACGCCGTCCGGCGGATGCTGGCCGAGGCCGGGCAAGCGGACGTGACGATGGCCCCGGCCGCCGACATGTTCGAGATGGGCGTGAAAGTTCAGGTGCTGAAGCGCGGCACCATGTTCGCCATGCGCGGCCAGAAGCTGTTCGACCTGTACCGGGCGTTCCCGAGTTGGGAGGCGATCCCGGCGGCGGAACGGGCGACGGTCGAGAAGAACATCCTGCGGGCCGGGTTCGACGACGTGTGGCGGGAGACCGAAGCCTTCTTCGCCCGCCGCGACCCGACGCAACTGACCCGCGCGGCGACCGACCCGAAACACCGCATGGCCCTCGTCTTCCGCTGGTACTTGGGGCTGTCGTCGCGGTGGGCGAACGCCGGGCAAGCCGACCGGCAACTGGACTACCAGATCTGGTGCGGGCCGGCGATGGGGGCCTTCAACGAGTGGACGGCCGGCAGCTTTCTGGCGAAACCGGAGAATCGCTCGGTGGTGCTGGTGGCTAACAATCTGCTGTTCGGCGCGTGCGTCCACCTGCGGCGAATGGCCTTCCGGCTTCAGGGCGTGGAGTTGCCCGCCGACTGGTTCCCGAGTGGTCCGATGACCGACGAGGAGTTGAACGCGGTGATGTGATGAATCATGCGGCGGCGCGGCAGCCCGTCTTGTTAGCCCGCCGCGCCAGCAAGGGGCGTGGA
>JAYUFU010000086.1:0-20616 GCA_043738505.1 Fimbriiglobus sp.
GGGGAACCAAAATCCACCCTTCGGTTTCTCGCCATGTTTCGCACCGCCTCGCTGTTCGCCGCCGTCGCCCTGCTCGCGCCCGTCGCCGCCGCCGCCGACCCGTTCGACAAGCTGGCGAAGGAGGTGAACGAGAAGGTGGTCAAGATCTTCGGGGCCGGCGGGTTCCGCGGGGCCACCAACTACAGCACCGGCATCGTCGTCTCGAAGACGGGGCACGTCCTGACCATCGCGTCCCAGACGCTGGACACGTCCGAGATCATCCTGCACATGCCGAACGGCCAGCGGATGAAGGCGAAGGTGATCGTCACCGAGCCGGAACTGGACGTGGCCCTGCTGAAGATCGAGGAGGACGGGCTGAAGCCGGGCGAGACCTCCCGCCTGGACCTGGCGTACTTCGACGTGAAGGCGGCCGCCGCCCGGCCGGTGTCCGAGACCGGCGACTGGGTGCTGGCGTTCAGCAACGAGTTCGAGATCGCCATGCGGGACGAGCCGGTCAGCATCCAGCGCGGGTGCGTCATGTCGTACTCCAAGCTGCAAGGGCGGCGCGGCATCTTCGACTTCCCGTACCACGGCGACGTGTACGTGGTGGACGCCATCTGCTGCAACCCCGGCGCGGGCGGCGGGCCGCTCACCGACCGCAAGGGCAACCTGCTCGGCCTCATCGGCCGCGAGATCAAGAACAGCCAGACCGACACCTGGATCAACTACGCCATCCCCATCGGCGCGAAGGTGGACATCAAGTTCAAGGAGATGGACAAGGAGGTCGTCCGCAACATCAGCATCCCGGAGTTCGTCGAGGAGGCGATGGCCGGCAAGTACAAGCCGGTGCCGCCGAAAGTCAAGGTGGTGACGCGCGGCGGGTACACCGGCATCCGGTTCGTGCCGAACGTGCTGGACCGCACCGCCCCGTACATCGACGAGCTGATCCCGTCGTCGCCGGCGGTGAAGGCCGGGCTGAAGGTGAACGACCTGGTCAGCTTCATCGACGGCGAGCCGATCTACAGCATCAAGGCGTACCTGGAGTTCATGAGCAAGACGAAGCCGGGCGACACCATCCGCATGGAAGTCCGCCGCGGCGACGCGCTCCAGGCCATCGAGGTGAAGCTGGAGGAGTGGCCCAAGGACCAACTGCCGCTCCCCCCGCCGATGCCGCCCAAGCTGGACCCGAAGGTCGGGACGGAACCGAAGAAGTGACGGGCGCGGCTCCTCAAGTCGCCGCGAAGACGTCTCGTTTGTCCTTCATCGCACACGTTGCCTCCGGAGTCGCCTGATGCCCCGTTACCTCCTGCTCCTCGCCGCCGTCGCGGTGGCCGCGCCGGTCGCCCGCGCTCAGTCCGACGCCAACGACGCCACCGAGAAGGCGCTGAAGGCCGCCTCCCTCAAGGCCGCGCCGTACATCGCCAAGATCGAGACGGCCGGCGGTCGCGGCATGATCGGCGGCGGGGGCGACGGCCCGCCCGGTCGCCCCCCGGCCCCCGGCGTGCGGAAGGGCGTCGGCCCGACCTCCGGCGTGGTGGTGGACAAGAGCGGGTACGTCATCAGCTCCGCCTTCAACTTCGCCAACAAGCCGACGGACATCTTCGTCACCGTCCCCGGCCGCGAGCGGAAGGTGGCCAAGATCGTCGCCAACGACACGTCGCGGATGCTGACGCTGCTGAAGGTCGATCTGACCGACCTGCCGGTGCCGGAGGCGTTCCCGACCAAGGACGTGAAGGTCGGCCAGTGGACGCTGGCGCTAGGCCGCACCCTCGACCCGGAGACGAGCAAGGCCCCGTCCGTGTCCGTCGGCATCGTGTCCGCCACCGGCCGCATCCACGGCAAGTGCCTCCAGACCGACTGCAAGGTGTCGCCCGTCAACTACGGCGGGCCGCTGGTGGCCGTGGACGGCCGCATCATGGGCGTGCTGATCCCGGCGTCCACGTCCGGCGACGGCGAGACGGCCGGCGTCGAGTGGTACGACTCCGGCATCGGCTTCGCCGTCCCGATGCAGGACGTGTTCGCGTCCGCCAAGCGGATGATCGCCTCCGGCAAGGACCTCCGCCGCGGCGTCGTCGGGTTCATCCCGCAGACGGCCGGCGAGCTGTACAACGTGCCGTGCGTCGTCGGCACCGTCGCCCCGGAGTCGGTGGCGCTGAAGATCGGCCTCAAGCCGGGCGACAAGATCACCGCCATCGACGGCGTGAAAGTCGAGAACTACTCCCAGTTGCAGCACCTCCTCGGCCCGAAGTACGAGGCCGACGCCATCGACCTGACCGTCGAGCGAGACGGCAAGGAGGTGAAGTTCGACAAGGTGGTTCTCGGCGGCACGAACGTCACCTTCGCCCAGCCGTTCCTCGGCATCCTGCCCATGCGGGACGACAACGAGGCGGGCGTCGAGGTGCGGTTCGTCTACCCGAAGTCGCCGGCGGAGGCGGCCGGCATCAAGGCCGGCGACCGCATCACCAAGCTCGGCGCGGCGGCGGCCGGCGGGCCGGTGCCGCCGAAGGGCAAAGGCCCCCTCCCCCCCGGCGGGCTGACCGCGATCACCGGCGGCCGCGCCCAGATGGTGCAGCTCATCACCCGCTTCTCGCCGGGCATCGAGGTCGAACTGGAACTCAAGCGGAAGGACGGCGGCAAGGTGGAGACGGTGAAGGCCAAGCTCGCCGCGATCATGGAGGACCTGCCGGAGCGCGACAAGCTGCCGTACCCGGCCACCAAGGAGAAGGCGCTCGAGAAGCCGGCGGTACCGATGCCGAAGGGCGGCCCGGTCCCCAAGAAAGAGGAGCCGAAGAAGGACGACAAGAAAGACGAGGACGAGAAGAACAAGCTGCCGGTCGGCTTCCTGACGAAAGACGCGAAGGACGACACCAAACCGCTGACCAGCCTGACCGGCCGCGAGTACTGGATGTACGTGCCGGACAACTACGACAAGAACCGCAGCTACGGCGTCATCCTCTGGCTGCACGCCGTCAAGGGCGGGCTGGCACCGAAGGACATGAAGGACACCTGGGAGAAGTTCTGCGACCAGGCGCACTTCATCATGATCGGGCCGAAGTCGAAGAACGGGAACGGGTGGTCGCCGAACGAGTCCGAGGACGTGGTGAACGCCGTCAACGAGGCGCTCAAGCCGTACACGGTGGACCGCACCCGCATCGTCGCGCACGGCATGGGGCTGGGCGGGCAGATGGCCCTGTACATGGGGTTCACCGCCCGCGATCTCATCCGCGGGGTGGCCGTCAGCGGGGCGGTGCTGGGCATCAACGCCAAGGACAACCTGCCGGCCCAGCCGCTGTCCTTCTTCATCGTGGCGGGGGATAAAGACCCGCTGCTGAAGGACATCGAGGAGACCCGCGACAAGCTGAAGGAGAAGCGGTTCCCGATCATCTACCGCGAGATCAAGAACTTCGGCAAGGAGTACCTCGACCAGAAGACGCTGGACGAACTGGTCGTGTGGCTGGACTCCCTCGACCGGATTTGACGGCGGTGTTCGAAGCCTGAAAGGCTCTCCCTTCCAGCCCAGGCCTTCGGCCTGGGTAGGGGAACAGGAAGGTTTTGACCCTGAAGGGGTCGCTCGAGGTGAGCTTGAGCGACCCCTTCAGGGTCGGTGACTTTTCGCCCTCCGGTTCCCAGGCCCTAGGCCTGGGCTGGAGGAGACAGCCCTTCGGGCTGAAAGCAGGTCACCGCCGCCGATCCAGCCGGCATAGAAACCTTACTGTTCGATCTTCGCGGCCGCCTTCGGGTCGCGGGTGCCGGCCGCGACCGGCACATCGGTGAGCTTGAACGGCAGTTCGACCTGATGCTTCCGCCCCGCCCGCCACAACTCGCCCCGCACAACGCCTTCGACGACCGCCAGCTTCGTGACAGTTCCGCGCGGCGGAACGGTCAGGATCGCGATGCCGTCGGTCCAGGGCCAATACGTGCCGAGTCTGGGATCCCTGATGGTGTCCCGACTCCCGCCGCGAAAACTCCAACCGGAGATTCGGCTCTGCGACGGATCGAAGCGCGATGAGAAGGGCGACTCTTGGGCCAGCCGGGTGCCATCCGTCGTGACGGCCTTCGTTATCCGTACTTCCGGCTCGAATTCCAATCGCGTTCCCGGTTCCGATACCAGTTTCAGCACGAGCGGGATGACTTCCGCCGAAACTTCTTTCAACCCGTTCGGGAATTGCACGGCCTCGATCCGCACGACACGGGCGTTGAAGGACGGCGGTGGTGGATCACGCGCCGGCAACGCCACTCGAACGATACGCGGTTCGACGAGTCGGCCTGCGGTGTCGGTTGCGAGTCGCACCGCATCGTCCACCTGCAAGCGTCGCCCCATTGCGTCATCCAAACGCACTCGGAGGCTCACGGTCGTGTCCCGAACCTCCAGCACGGACAGGTCCAGTTGTCCCTTGAGCGATTCCACCGCCTCCCAGAAGGGGCGGTTCGTCACACGGATCGTGACCTTCTTCCTGGCGAGCAAAACATCACCGGCGATTTCCAACTTGTAGCCGGTCTGCTTCCGGATCGCGTCCACCACAGCGCCGAACCCGGCATCGCGGAAGTCGAGCGTGACCAGCGTCGGGGCGATGGCCTTCTCGTTTTTGAGGCGGGCAGTGATGCGACGGAGGAGCGATTCCGCCCGGCGGACGGCCTCCGGTGAACCGGTAGCGATGACCTGCTTCAACGGCGAGACAGCGGCTTCGCCGAGGGCTTCGAGTTGCCGGCCCGCCGACTCGCGGGTGTGGTAGTCGCGGTGATCAAGGCGTTCGGCGAGAATCGCGGGCGAGATGGCGAGGGAAGCCAACAGCAAGAGGCACATCGTCCGCCTCCGTGCGGGGTTCGGGATACCGGCCCGGAGGCCAGTGCCACAAAAACAAGATGCCACTCCCTGGCGGTCGCGGCTCGCAAGACTTCACGCCGTCGGTTCGATGGTGGCTTGCAGCGGCTGGGCGTTCTTGGCGCGGGGGTCGGCCCCGCAACTGTGGATCTGGTCCGCCTTCAACTCGGCCACCTCGAGCGCGCCGACCCACACCACCGACCGGCCTTCCTCGTGCGCCTCGGTCATCAACTCGACGCACCGTTCGATCTGGTAGCCGAACACCTTCCGCAGCACGACCACCACGAAGTCGGCCCCGTTCCAGTCGTCGTTGTGCAGGATCACCGCGTAGGGCGGCTGCCGCTCGGTGCGGCCCTCGGTGTCGGTGTCCAGTTCCGGCAGCAGTGCGGGTCCGGCCATGTGTGGAATCTCCGGAAATGAGAGACCCCGCCAGCATACCACGCGGCCCGGCCGTGTCAGCCCCACACGGCGACGCGGGCCAGCTCCAGGGCGAACGGGCCGTCCTGCTTGTCGGCGATCATGAGCGAGACGGCGCGGACGTGGTCCGGGTTCACCGGTTCCACCCCCACCCGGTAGCCGAACCGCATCAGGACGAAGTCGTCGAAGGGGAGGAACAGTTCGGCCCACTCGCCGACGGGCGGGGTGAACTTGCACCGGTACGACATGCCGGGCATCAGCGCACGGGTGTGCAGGCAGAAGGTGTACGTCTTGCCGTCGCCCCGCGCGAGCAGGGAGACGCCGGAATACCTGCCCCAGCCGGCGGCGAAGTCGGGCGACCGCACCGAGCAGAAGCCGCCGTTGTTCTCGACCGACACGACGCCGGTGAACGCCGCGGTGCCGGCGGCGGTGGGGGCGAACGCGCTCCGCGATCGCCCGCCCATCACCCCGTCGTCGGTCGGGCACCACGGGGCGAACGGTTGGCCGTCGAAGGCGAACACCGTCCGCGTTTCGGTTTCGACTTGCGCGGTCATGGCCCCGCCCGCGTCATGAGGACCACGAACCTGCCGACCTTCCCGTCCTCCGACACCACCACCCCGCCGGCCGGCTCGAGCGTGACGGCGAATGCCGCCGGCCCCTGTAGGCGCAAGGGCGACCGCACCGCCACCAGCGCGGTGCCGTCCGGGTTCACGTCGAACACGCCGCCGTCCACCGGCTCCTTGAACGCGCGGCCTTTGTCCACCACCCACAGTTGATACTGCGACGTGGTCGGGTCGTTCGGCTTGAGGCCCTTCAACTCCAGGTAGCCTTGCTGCTTCGCCGTGCTGAACACCACCGTGCCGGCCGGCGCGTTCGGCTCGCCCGGCTTGTCCGCGCTGGCGTACTTGGCGACGGTCGGGTCGGCCTTCAACCGGTCCCGCTTCTCGGCGACGGTCGGCTCCCGGCGGGACAGTTGCAGTGCAACGAACCCGATCAGCACGGTGGCGGCGCAACTCCACCCGCACACGGCCCAGTAGAAGGCGGTCGTGCGGCGCTGAGCGGGCCGCTCATTCGGACGGGCGAAGTGGGCGGCGGCGGCGGCTTCCAGTTTCGCCAACAGGTGCGGCGGGAGCGGCAGCGGGGCCGGGTCGGTGGCCAGGTGCAGGGCGGCGGCGGCGCGGTCGAACTCGGTCGGGTCCACGTGCGGCCACCGGGTCTGGAGGGTGGACAACTCGGCCGCCTCCGCGGCGGTCAGCCCGACCGTCGCCCGGTCGGCGAGCAGGTCGTACAGGCGGTCGATGGTGACGGGGTCGGCGGTCATCGGTTGCCCCCCGTCGTCGGGGTGCCGGTCAGCACCTCCCGCACCCGCATCAGGCCGCGGCGGATGTGCGTCTTCACCGTGCCCACCGGCAGCCCCGTCCGTTCGGCGATCTGCTCGTGCGTCAGCCCGTCCTCCACCGCCAGCAGGATGACGTTCCGCTGGTCGTCCTTCAGGTCGCCGAGCGCCCGCCGGGCGCGGGCCACGTCGTCGCGGCCGTCGATCTCGCCGAACGGCGACGGGCCGGTGCGCTCCGGCACCGCTGCCGGCAGCGGCTCCAGGGGGGGCCGGCGGCCGGCGCGGCGCTTGTAGTCGATCAGGCGGCGGCGGGTGATCATGGTCACGAAGGTCGGCTCGGAGGCGCACGCCGGGTCGAACCGGCCGGCGTGCTTCCACAGTTCGACGAACACGTCCTGCGTCACGTCCTCGGCGTCGGTCGCGTTGCCCAGGAACCGCCGGGCGAGGGCCAGCACCAGCCCGCCGTACCGGGCGAGGCACTCGCGGACGGCCGCCCCGTCGCCGGTAGCGACGCGGGGCAACAGCGGGGGTGGGGCGGGTTCGGTCGGCATGACCACCGGCGGGGGAACGTTTGGCGGGACTCGGCGGGGCAACGGCACACGGCACTCAGTGGCTCGGCATCAGCACGCGGTCGATCCCGTTGTCGGTCTTCAGCACGGCGGCTTGGTTGACCGTCAGCCGGCCGTCCGCGATGTCCACCGTCACCGTGCCGCCTTGCAGCGTCGTCGCCTTCCCGCCGGCGACCGCATGCTTGGCCGTCACCTTGCCCGACACGACGTGGTACGTCAAGACCGACACGAGCGATTTCTTGTTCTCCGGCTTCAGCAGCTTCTCGACGGTGCCCTTCGGCAGCTCGGCGAACGCCTCGTCGGTGTGGGGCGGAACCGGAAACGGAAACGCCACCGACCACGAGGGCGGTGGCGCGCGTCGATCTCCACTCGCCTCAGCCGATTCACTTGGCGGTCGGCACCAGCACGGTGTCGATGACGTGGACGACGCCGTTCTTGGCCTTGATGTCGGCCTTCGTCACGGTGGCGGTGCCGATCATCACCTTGTCGCCGTCGATCTTGATCGTGAACCCGTTCACGTCCTTGCCGTCCAGCTTCACCACGTCGGCGGCCATGACACTGCCCTCGACGATGTGGGCCTTCAGGATTTTGGTGAGCAGTTCCTTGTCGGCCAGCACCTTGTCGAGGGTCTCCTTGCCCAACTTCTCGAAGGCGGCGTTGGTCGGGGCGAACACGGTCATCGGCCCCTTCGCGCCCAGGGCGTCCACCAGGCCGGCGGCCTTGGCGGCGGCCACCAGGGTGCTGAAGTCCTTGTTGCCGACGGCGATCTCGGCGATCGTCTTCTCGTCCTCGGCGCGGGAGGCCGGGGCGATGGCGAACAGGGCGACGGCCAGAGCGAGCATCTTCTTCATGGAGGGAAACCCAGGGGCGGTGGTTCGTCCGTGTACCGGGGAAGACGTTCCATCGGCCAAACGGACAGTCGATTCGTAGTCCGACGGCGAGCGATGAAGTCCAACGATTTTCTGATATTCTCGATGTCTTCACGCGGCTCGTCTCGCCGGCCCACGGCACACACTCTTCGCGGACACCCGCGAATCGGATTCAGGAACCGGGCGGATTCCTCGCACCGTGAGTCGAACGGAGCGGAATCCCGCCGACCCTCCGCAGCCGACTGGCCTTCCCCGGCTTTTCCAGTTTCTCCCGCCGATTCCGCGGAACACACTCAATCGTCCCCGCCCGGTTTGCCGATTCGATTGGCAGAGTCGGATGTTCGGACTCGGATGGGGGCGGCTGCCATGACCCGTTGGCTCCTTCGCGCGGCGGCGGTGACGGCCGGGTGGACCGGCTTCGCGGCGGCGCAGTCCTTGCCGCCGGCGGCACTGGCCAGCACCGGCACGGTCCCCGCGCCGGCGGTGCGAACCGCCGCGCCGGACGAGGCCGTCGTGCTGCTCATGCGGACGACGGGCCAGCCCGACCGCAAGCTGAAAGTGCTGAAGCGGTCCACGTTCGACGACGGCGAAACCCTCGTGGACGTGCGGGACGTGGGCACCGGCCAGACGTTCACGCTGCCCGGCAAGCTGGCCGACAAGATGCCTCGCGCCGGGGCCGCGCCGCTCGCCGCCCCTCCGCAGTCCGTTCAACCGCCACTCGCAGTGGCTGTGTCGAAGCCACCCGTCGCCGACACCGTCAGCGCGCCGCTCCCGCCGTCGGCGACTGTGCCGCCCGCGCCGTCCCCTTCGGCCGTGCCCGAATGGAAGGCGATCACGACCGACGCGCCGCCCGCGACGAAGGTGAAGGCGACGGCACCCGAACCCGTACTCGTCCCAGTACCGTCGCCGACGGCCGTCCCGCCGCCCTTGACAGCGAAGATGCCGCAGCCGCTGCCCGCACCTGTCGGCCCGCCCGACCGCTGGAAGCCGATTCCGCTGCCCCTGCCGCCGGTGCCCTCGCCCACCCCGAAGCCACCGGACGACGGGGCCGAGATCACCGTTCGCGGGCAGATGCCGTCGTCCCTGGGCGGTCGCCCGACCGCGTTCCAGCGCCCCGCCGCAGCCGCGCCGCAGCCGTGGACCGACGCGCCGGGCACGCTTCCGGCGTCGGACCGGCTCCTGCCGAACGCGCTGCCGAGTCTGTCCGTTCCGCCTCCGCCGCTGTCGCTGTCGTTGCCGCCCCTGCCGCCGAAAGCGGTCGTCATCACCCCGCCAACCCCGGAACCGCCGAAGCCGGTACGGGTGAGTCCGCCGACGTTCGTGCCGCGGATGCCGGCCGCGCTCCCGCCTCCCGCGATGACGACCGTCGAACCGCCGAAGCCGCCGGCCGTCACTCCGCCCCCCCCCGCGACGCCCGGTATGGCCCGGCTCACCGTGCCCCTGCCGGAAGTGCCCGTCTCCCCGCCCGCACCACAAGTCACGACGGAGCGGATGTCGAGTTGGACGCCGACGGCCCCGAAGATCGCGGTCGAAAGGTCGTGGGGCGACGACCCCCTGGCGCGGGCGGTGCTTCAGGAAATGCGGCCGCTCGAAAACGACCTGACCACGGCCGCGCGGCCGACGGTGCGGATGGCCGCCGCCAGCCACCTGGCCGAGATGCGGTACGCCGCGCGGCCGGAGGTGAAGGCGGTGCTGGTCCGGTCGGCGATGACCGACCCGGCGATGCCGGTGCGCACCGAGTGCGTCCGGGCGCTGGCCCAACTCGGCTACTCCGACCCGGAGTACATCGCCTACCTCCACGCGACGGCCGGCGACCGCTACGCCCCGGAGTTGCTCCGCCTCGTCGCCGCCGAGGCGCTCCGCCAGCTCCGCCCGCGGGAGTGACGGCCGCTCAAGTGCCGAGCCGGGTCGTCACCAGGAACTCGTTCAGTTCGTCGAGCGGCCCGGCGTCCGGCAGCGTGCTTTCGGCGAACGCCCGATCCAATTCCGCTTCGAGGTGGTCCAACTCGCCGGCGTGGAACGCCGCATCGATGCCGGCGAGCGGTCCCACCTCCGCCGCCCGCTTCTGCGCGATCAACTCCGGGATGTACGCCCGCCCGAACGTCGCGTTCAGCGTCGGCAGGTGCGGCTGCACCTCGCCCGTCCGCAGCAGGTGGATGCCGGTGAACGCCACCCGGTAGGCGTACAGCAGCGTCTTCGCCTTCTTCGCCTCCTCCTTGGCGAACATCTTCCGCTGCGTTTGCAGGAATCCGCGATAGTGGTGGTAACTGGTGCGGGTGACGAATCGCTTCGCCAGCGGCCGGAGTTCGGCCAGGAACTCTTCGCCGGCCGCCACCAGCGGCGACAGGATTTGTTCCAGGACGTAGCCGTTGCTCTTGCCCAGCAGCCGCAGGTACTTGCCGACCTCGTGCGATACGGCTTCGACGAGCGTGCCGTTCACCTCGGCTTGCGGTTCGAGCGTGTCGGTCGGCGCGCGGAGGCCGAGCAAGTCGCGGAGCGGCGCGCGGAAGCAGCCCCGCAAGTCGATGTCCGAATCGACCGACTCGAACCCGTACAGGTGCGCCCCGCTGACGGTCCAGAACAGCGCGTTCGGCACGGCGGCCGCGCCCCACGACCGGAGGGCGGCGAAGTCGAGTTGGGGCAGCGGGGTCATGGGTGGTTGGTCCTGAATGTGCTCTGCTCGCTCCGCGAGCGGTCATCTCTGGCAGACGCAAGACCGCTCGCGGAGCGAGCAGAACACGACCTACTTCGCCCGTCGCCGCGCCGACACCAGAAACCGGTTCGCCCGCTCGGTGTCGGGCTTGTCCGGCAGTTCGGTCGCCACATACGCGGCCTCGAACTCGGCGTTCAGTTGCAGCGCCCGCGCCGCCACTTCCTCGAACGTCCGCTCGCCGCGCCGCACGGCCAACAGCTCGGCGCGGTGTTCGGCCACGTCCACGCGGATGTCCCGCTCGCGCAGGGCGTGCGCGCCGCTGTGCAGCAGCCGCAGCAGGTGCATGGCGTGCTTCACCTTGAAGGTGCCGAACTTCTCGAACCCCTTCCGCATCAGCCGGAACTGCGACAGGACGTACCCGGAGTACGTCTGGAACAGACGCTTGGACAGGAACGCGGTTCGCAGCTCCCGCAGTTCCGTGCCGATATCGTCCGCGTGCAGCACCAGCGGCGACCACAGCACTTCCAAGATGTTCGGGTTCGCTTGCAGGGCCAGCCGGAGGAACTTCTCCAGCTCCCACACGACTTCTTCGACGCCGGGGGCGAACGACTCCACCTGCTCCGGCGGCTTGACCAGACTCCAGTGCCAGTCGGCCGGCGGCAGGTAGACGCCGCGGCGGTCCTCGTCGGACGAGTCCGTGGACAGGCCGAACGCCCGCGACCCGAGGACCACCCGCAGCACCACGAACGCGGCCACGTCCGGGCCGGGGGTGACGGTCACGTCGGCCTCGTCCCACTTGCGGACCAGCAGCTCGCCGAACTTCACCGTCAGTTCGCGGCCGTCCACGAACCGCACGAGGTAGGCCCGTTCGTTGGAGTCCGGCGCGGCCACCACCACGCCGACGCTGCCGGCCGGCTTCGGCTCGGCCGCGTGCGGCACCGGGTGCGCGAACCGCAGCACCACCTGCGTGCCGACCGGAATCAGGAAGGTGTCGCGCATGGGGGAAGTGACGGCGGCCGCGAGGACGGGGTTCGGATGCCGACGGCGGTTCGCCGGCCCTCGCGCCTCCGCCTAGTGGGTGTCGTCGTCGTCGGCCGGAAGGGGCGGCTCGGCGTCCATGTAAATGTACGGCTGGAGCCGCTCCCGCAGCTTCGCCCGCGCGCGGCTGAGCAGCGACTTTACCGCCTTCGCCGTCAGCCCCATCACGTCGGCGATCTCGGCGTAGTTCATGTCCTCGAACTTGTTCAGCACCACCGCCACCCGCTGCCGCTCGTTCAACTCGTCCAGCGCCGCGCGAATGATCGCGGCCAACTCCTGCTGCTGGAGGCCGGCCGTGGGCGGCGCACCCCGGTCGGCGGCCATCGGCTCGGACGGGCGGAGGCCGTGCGCGCCGGAGTCGCGGAGGTCGAGCGGCAGCGCCTGCCGCCGCTGGCGGTCGCGGATGGCGTTCAGCGCCAGGTTGTTGGCGATGGTGAACAGCCAGGTGCTGAACTTGGCCTTGGGCGTGTACTTGTGCCGCGTCCGGTACACCCGCAGGAACACCTCCTGGGCCAAGTCCTCGGCCTCGTCGGCGTTGCCGATCAGGTGGTTCATGATGCCGACCAGCCGGTGCCGATACCGCTCGACGAGGTCGGCGAACGCCGCCTGGTCGTCGGCGCGGACCCGCAGCATGAGCCGGATGTCCGGGTCGCGGAGGGCCATGATCGCGCTGGTCTGGCCGGTCATGGCGGTGGGCAGTGGTCAGGGGACAGTGGGCGGTGGGCAGGCACCAGAGGAAGGCAGACTCACCACAGAGACACAGAGGCACAGAGAGGACAAGACCAAGAGAGAGGGGAGATTTGGTCGGAAGAATGAATCCTCTCTTTCCCCTCTCCTTTCTTCTCTGTGCCTCTGTGTCTCTGTGGTTAGTCTTCTTCCGCCTTCTTCGCTTCCGCTTCGCGCCGCAGTTGGCCGCAGGCGGCGTCGATGTCGGCCCCCTTGCGGCGGCGGACCTGCACGCTCACCCCGCCCTCGCGGAGGGTGTCGATGAACCCGCGCAGGTCGCCGTCCGTCGGCCGGCGGTACGTCAGGCCGGCCACGTCGTTCCACGGGATCAGGTTGACGAACGCCTTCCGCCCCCGCAGCAGGCTGACCAGCTCGTAGGCGTGGTCCGGCTGGTCGTTCAGCTTGCCGAGGACGACGTATTCATACGTCACCTGCCGGCCGGTGGTGTCGAAGAAGTAGTCGGCGGCGGCCAAGATGTCGGCGATGCCGGTCTGCACGTTCGTCGGCACGATGCGGTTCCGCAGCTCGTCGTTCGCGGCGTGCAGCGACACCGCCAGGTGGTACTGCTTGCCGCTGTCCGCCAGCCGGCGAATCTTCGCGGGCAGTCCGACGGTGCTGATGGTGACGTGCCGCTGGCCGATGCCCAGCCCGTCCTTGTCCCCGGCGACGGCCAGCGCGTCGAGCAGGTTCTCCAGGTTCGCCAGCGGCTCGCCCATGCCCATCACCACGATGTGCGTGAGGCGCGGCGCGCGGTCCTCGCGGGTGGTGTTCGCGTCGGTCAGATTCCGCAGCAGCACGAGCTGTTCGACGATCTCGCCGGCCGTCAGATTCCGGGCCACGCCGTTCAATCCGCTGGCGCAGAAGACGCACCCCATGCCGCACCCGACTTGGGTGCTGACGCACGCCGTGGCGCGGCCGTCGTTCTGGATCAGCACGCACTCGATGAGCTTGCCGTCGGCCAGCCGGACGAGCAGCTTGTGCGTGTCGTCGCCGGCTTTCAAGTGCTTGACGACGGTGCTGCCGAACGGCGCGAAGTGTTCGGTCAAGTCCTCGCGCAACCCCTTCGGCAGGTCGGTCATGTCGGCGAAGGCGGTGGCGCGGGCGGCGAGGAGTTGCCGGCGGACCTGCTTGGCCCGCATGGGCGGTTGCCGCCGCTCCTCGAACCAGAACTTGAGGTCGTCGGGGTGGACATCCAGGATCGCCGGCCGGTCGGCGGGCGGGGTGTCGGCGGTCAGCGGCAGCGGGACGACGGGAGTCATCCGACCATGTTACCCGCCGGGGGGAGGGCGGGAAAGGCGCGTCGGCCCGTTCGGTGGTCCGGGTGGTGGTGTTCCAGAGCGGGAAGTGTACACTAGTGGTTATGCGCTCCGTTTTTGGGTTTGTCAAATT
The DNA here is from genome assembly GCA_043738505.1 of Fimbriiglobus sp. Taxonomy (GTDB): domain Bacteria; phylum Planctomycetota; class Planctomycetia; order Gemmatales; family Gemmataceae; genus JALHQU01. The sequence goes on from JAYUFU010000086.1 coordinate 13,799, forward strand.
AAAATGGAAAGATTGTCCGAAATCGTTTGTTTAGGTGAACCGGGTGCGCGACTCGCCGGGTTGCGTTCGTCGGTCGGGTCGCATCGACGGCTCACCAGGGTTTCTCGTCGCACCGGAGGTGCGGTTGCCGGTAGCCAGGAGTGACGGGCGAACGAAGTGAGCGGAACCCCTGAACGGGATCGGAAATGCGGAGGACCAGGGGTTCGGTCGCTTCGCTCCGTCACCCCTTGGCTACCGGCAACCGCCGCTCCGCGGCGAAAACGGGCACCGAGGCCACGGCTCCACCGCGCTCTGTTTCAGTTTTGGACGCCCCTTCACGATTCGGCCGGCCGGCCGGCGACCACCTCGGCCTCCTGCTTGATCGCCAGACACCGACCGGCCAGGAGCCGCCGCAGATACCCGGTCATGAACAGGGAGTCTACCAGCCAGCCGAGCGGGCCGAACGGCGACCGGAACACGACCTCATCGGTCATGACCGTGCCGCCGTCGCACTCCTCGAACCGGTGGTCGTGGGCGAACGACCGGAACGCGCCGGCCGTCATCTCGTCGCGGAAGTGGGTCGGGCGGTCGAAGGCGGTGATCCGGGACGTGAGCCGCTGGCGGACGCCGAGGTGCCGCGCCTCCCAGGTGACGGACTCCCCCAGGCCGATCAGCCCGGAGGTCCGACCCGCGACGGCCCGCTCGCCGGTCCGCGCCATCGACCGCGTGTGGAAGTCGATGTCGCGGGCCAAGTCGAAGCATGTCCGGATCGGCGCGGCAATCACCGTCACGATCCGGAACGTGGCCATTGCCCGCCCTCCTCCGATGCTGAACGCAACTGCTCAGTGGCGGTGTGCGAGAGAGCCATGAATGTGCAGGAAGCGAATCGTGCCCCGCCGTCTGCTGCCGCGCCTGGTTCGGCCGCCCCGCAACTGCGGCACTGAGGTCAAATTGAGCGACCGATGCCATTGGTCGCGGTGGCAATATCGGCCTGAAACCGGGAATTCCAGAACCGAGTTTGGACATATTTCAAGACGCTGGCGAAGTCGATGAATACTTCTGCCTGCATGCCTGCGGCACGCGCGCCGGCGACGTTGTCTGCGAGGTCATCGACGAGCAGGTGGTTGCAAGCGGGAACTCGGGTGTGCATGCAAATCCATTCAAAGAACCCGCGATCGGGCTTCCGGTGCTCCGCCCGGAACGAGAGGAAGGAATGGTTGACGGCCCCCGTGAGATCGCCGTACTCGTCAAGAATGTGGCACCAATGACTCTCGTTCGTGTTCGAGCAGATGCCGACGGAGATGCCCATTTGCTGCAACGCGCGGATACAGTGGATGGCCCTAGGGTCGAGCCTCCCAAAGATCGAGTTCCAGATGCGCCGGAACGTCTCGAAGTTCGCCGTGTCGCCGCTGAAGTGGTCGTCGGCGTGGACCCAGTTGCAGAACTCACCCCAGACCGGTTCCAGATGCTGGCCCCGCTCAGTCTGATGGTTCCGGGACTCACGGCCCGCCGACTGCTCACCGAAGAAGAACGAGTGGATAGCCTCGCGGGTGGGAACTTCGGAGATCGAACCGCTCTTGACGAACCACTTCCACAACTCCGTAGAGACGCCTGTGTGATCGAACGTGATCAGGACGTTGCCCAGATCGAACAAAACCCAGCGGCCGTTCCAGTAGTTGTCGAAGTGCTTGATACCGTTATCGTAGTCGGAGCTGCCTATCATCGCGATCGCGACTTCAGTGGCACGGCCGACAGCCGAGGTCAAGTACGGGTGAATCAGCATCTCCACCTGGTTGAAGAGGAGAAAGCATGGCATTTCGGGGGCAAGCCGGATGTGCAGGTTTGGATTGTGGTCGCGGTCGCGGAACGAGCGCGCCTGACCCAAGGTTGCCTGAATGACCGCGCGTGTGGGCACAGGGGGAGGGTGATGCGGGTCGGACTCAAAGATTTCACGAGTGTAAGCTGCGGGCGACTCGGGATCGAGAAACATGACGCGCACGTCACGAACGGGCCGGGCGTCTTGGTCACGTTGCGCCAATACGTTCTGAACGGCCGGCCACATATCATGCGATGAGTCCAGAGACCCAAATACGTCCCGATGGGCGATTCCAGCGATGCACAGGAAGCCAGATGGGGAAGCGCCGGCCTCAGCGACGATCCGTTTAACTACAGAAACAGACTCCGCGTCACCACGTTTGCCGAGAAGTAGCACGGCCGTACCTCACGATCAGAAAAGGACACACTCTGCGGCCGAACTCTGAATTCTCCGGCATATTAGCCGGTGAAATCTACACTATAGTAGCCGCTGAGTTTGGGCTGTGCAAGCGAAAAATCCTGTTGCGTTTCGGAATGAGCTGACACCGCTCACGATTCCGGTGCGAACTCTTACCAGATGTGCTTCATTCACCCCGCCTTCCGCACCCCGATGTCGCCGGCGTGGTCGGACACGAAGCGGGTGAGGTCGGCCCAGGCGTCGGGCGGGGCCGGGTGCTTGGCGGCGAGCTTGTGCAACTCGGCCACCAGTTCGCCGGCGCTGCGGTACGGCTCGGCCCCGCTGACGGTGTCGCCCATCGGGTTGGCCGGGTCCGCTTCCAGGCGGCGAAGCACCGCCAGCAGCGGTTCCGGCAGCCCCTTGGCGGCGCGGCCGGTCTTCTTCTTGCCCGGCGCGGCCGGCACCGACCAGCCGAAGGCCACCTGCCCGAGCGCCCGCAGGTCGAGTTCCGGCGTCGGGTCGAAGCTGGCGGCGAACCCGTTGGCCAGCCACGGCGGGTCGCCGAAGCCGGTCATTTTCAGCGACCCGTCGGCCGCGAGGACGAACGTGTCCGACGTGATGCGGCCGTGGACCAAACCCGCCTGATGCGCGGCGTCGATGCCCTCGGCGGCGGCCGTCAGCAGTGCCAACCAGACGCCCGGCGTGGCCACCGCGACCGGCCACTCCGACCCCGGCAGCCCGGCGACGTGTTCCTGCACCACCGCCGGCCGGCCGTTCACGTCCAGCACTTCCAGCGTGGCGACCAGATGCGGGTGTGGGGCGGCGAGGGCGGCGGCGAACCGCATCCGGTACTCGTCCGGGTGGGTGGCGTCGTGCATCTCGGCGTCGCCGAGGACGCGGAGGGCGCACAGGCCGGTGCCGGTGCGGGTCGGGTCGGACACGCGGTAGACGGCCTCGCGGGGAGTCACCCGCACGCGGTCCACGACGCGGAACCGGCCGAGCATGAGCGCGTCCAGGTTGCCGGCTTCGATGAGCGCGAGCTGGTACAGCGTGATCGCGCCGCTGGCGAGCAGCACTTGCCGCAACGTCCGCCGTTGCCGCTGCGCCTCGCCCCAGAGCTGGTTCATCGTCTCGGCGTCCACCAACTCCAGCGATTGCAGCAGTTCACCCAGGTGCTTGTCGCCGGGGTCGAGGTCCGCCGTCATGGGCAGCACGTCCGGCCGCTCGGTCTGTTCGGTCGGAGCCGGAAGCGCGAGCGACGGGCTGGGACTGCCGCCTCGGTCGGCGAGGTCGCGGAGCTTCTTGCGGTACCACTCGCGCATGTCGGCGAGGTGGCGTTCGACTTGCACCCGGCGTTCGCTCACGTCGTCCTGGTCGATCCGCAGTTGCTCCATCCGGCGAGCCAGTTCGAGGGCCGTCTCGTCCGACCGGCGCGAGGCCGCGACGAGTTCCGCCTGCTTGGTGTCGATGCGGTGTTCGCTCTGGGCCATGAGCGTCTTCAGTTCGCCGACCCGCGACTGCCAGTCGAGCAGCTGCTGGCGGAACTCGGCGACGGCCAACCGGTGCTCGCCGCGCGCCGCCTCCAGCCGCCGTTCGCGGTCGCGGAGTCGCTCGGCCTCGGTGCGGAGGTCGGTTCGCAGCGAATCGAGCGTGTCCCGGCTCTGGGTGGCGTAGCTGTGCAACTCGGCCAGTTGCCCGCGCACCAGTTCCCGCGCGGCGGTCAGGCGGTCGAGGGCGGCGGCGGCGCGGTCCTCCAGGTCCGGGGCCTGCTGGCGAAGGTCGTCGGCTTCGGCGGCGGCACGGCGGCGGGCGGCGTCCAGTTCCTCGCGCGCCAGTCGGGTCTGTTCGGCCAGCGCCGCCTGCTCGGTCGCCCACTGCAGGCGGGCGTCGGCGAGCGACTTGCGGCCGTCGGCCACGCTCTTGCCGGTGTCGCGGAGGCGGGCGACCTGGCGTTCGAGAGCCGTCTCGCGGTCGGCCAGCGCCGCCGCGTTCCGCGCGAGGTCGCCGTCGCGGTCGGCCAACCGCTGGGCGTCCGCCGTCAGCCGTTGATCGGTGTCGTGAATCCGCTGGTTCAGTTCGCTGCGCTGGCGGTCGAGCGCGAGCCGGTCGTCGGCCAGCTTCACGGCGAGGTCGTCCAGTTGCCGGCCGCGCGTGGCCAGTTCCTCGGCCCGCTTCCGCAACTGCTCCTGGAAGGTGGCCCGCGCGGTGTCCGCGTCGGTCAGCGTCGATTCCCGCTCGCGCACCGTGGACCGATCCGCTTCCAGCCGGGCCTGCAAATCGCCGACCTGCGCGAGCTTCACCTTCAGCGTCGCCGTCTGCTCGGCCAGATCGGTGGAGCGGGCGTCGAGCGCCTGTTCGCGCTGGCGGAGCGCGTCGGTGTCGGCGAGCAGCGCCTCTTGCTGGCGACGGAGGTCGAGGACGGCCGCTTCCACCGTCCGCGACCGCTCGTCGAGGTGCCGCTGGCTCTCGGCGGAGACGGCGGCGGTGGTGTCCGACAGCCGCTCGTCGAGTTGCCGCTGGGCGGCGTCCAGGCGGGCGCGGTCGGCGGTCAGCCGGGCGGCCTCGCGGTGCAGTTCCTCCTGCTGGCGATCCAGGCGGACCCGCAGCACCGCCAGCGCCGCCTGCTGCGCCTCCACCTGCGCGGCGCGGTCGGTCAGTTGCGCCGCGCGACCGTCGAGGTCGGCCTTCACGCGGTCGAGCCGCTCGGCTTCGCCAGCCACTCGCTGCTGCTCGGCCTCGGCCAGGTGCAAGTGTTCCTCCAACTCGCCGGCGTCGCGGGCCAGTTGTTCGGTTCGCTGGTCGATCTCGGCGGCGCGGCGGTCGAGTTCGAGCTGCCGGTCCTCCACCGCCGCCTGCCAGCGTTCGATGCGGACCAAATCGCCCGCGTGCTGCTCGCGCTCGGTGGCCAAACTCGCCCGGTCGTCGGCGGCGAGGTCTTCCTGGCGGACGAGTTCCGCCTCGCGCACGGCGAACAGCCGCTCGCGCTCGTCCCGCTGTTCGTCCAGGAACCGCCGCTCGGCGTCCACCGCCTGGCGCTCGCGGGCGAGGTCGTCGCGGAGCCGGTTCAGCGCCTGCTGCTGGGCGTCCAGGTCGCGGAAGCCGGCGGTGGCGGCGGCCCGTTGCGCGTGCAGGTCGGCCAGCCGCGGCTCGTACCCGGCCAGCTCCGTCTCGAACGTGGACCGCCGGTCGGCCGCGTCGGTCTCCATCTGCCGCAGCCGCAGTTCGTGCTGGATTTCCAGCTCGATCTTCCGCCGGCGGAGGTCCGCTTCCAGTTCCTCCGCGCGGCGGGCGACCTCGGCGTTCACGGACTCCTGAAGGCGACCCGCCTCGTCGTCCAGTTCCCGCCGGCGGCGGTCGAGGTCGGCCTCGGTGGCGTGGTGGCGGGCCTGCTCGGCGTCGGTCGCCCCGCGCACCGACTCGGACAGCCGGGCCAGTTCGGTGCGGCGGTCCTCGTACTGACGGAACAGCGTCGTGCGGATGTCGGTCAACTCTTGGCGGACGCGGACCATCTCCGCTTCCCGGTCGGCGACCTCGGCCTCGCGGCGGGCGAGCTGCCGGTCGCGGTCGCCCGGCCCGGCCCCGCGAACGGTCTCGCCCATCCGTTCCAGTTCGACTTCCAACTCCTGCCGCCGGCGGTACCACGCCACGCGATCGGCTTCCAGTTCCCGCGACTGCTCGTCCAGCCGCGCCTGCCACGCCTGCAACTCGTTCCGCTCGCGGCTGGTATCGACGGCGACCGGCTTCGGCGGCGCGGCGACTTCGGGTTCGACGGGAATGAACTTCGGCCGGAGGTGCCCTTTGCCGTGCAGGTTCACGACCAGATCGGCCGAGCCGACGCTGACACGATCCCCGGCGGCCACGTCCACGGGCAACGACCCCGACAGCGGCGCGCCATTGAGCAGGATGGGGAACGCCGGCGCGAGGCGGCGGAGCTTGAGGCCGGTCTTGGTGCGGGTGAAGTGGCAGATGACGGGCGGCAGGCCGGCCCCGACCAGCCGCAGTTCGCACCCGTCGGCCCCGCCGATGAGGAACTCGGGGCCGGTCATCTCGTGGTTGGCGGCGCGGCCGGAGCCGACGCGCACGTCGAACCGCACCGCCGGCAAATCCGGGTCGGCGGGGGGCTGGGCGAGGGGCGGCAGAGGGGCCATCATGGCCGGGTCACCGGGGGCGCGTCCGTGCGGCGAGAACAGTTCGTGTGGGGATTGGAACGGATCGGCCGGCGAGAAACAAGCCCGACCGGAGGGAACCGGGTGCGCCGGCAGGGTCGTTTCCCGTTTCGCACTGCCGGGTGAGGATGAGGTCGGTGGCGTGGGAACTGGGGGGAGGGGAGAAAGAACCGGTGGGGAATCGCGCCGCTCCCCGTAGCCCGACTCTCCGAGTCGGAAACGCCTCAACCGACTCGGAGAGTCGGGCTACGAAGACCGCCGCGGCTGCAACCGGACGATGGGCGCGGGTCGGTGCGGTTCTCCAGCGAAAGCACGGCGCTGGCCAGCTTGGCGGCGATGGCCACCCGCTCCGGCGGCGAACTCGTCGGCAACTGATACCAAATCCGATTGAACTGTTGCCCTGTCTTGTTAGCCCGCCGCGCCAGCAAGGGGCCAGTCCCTCAGGCGGTTCGCCCCTTGCT
>JAYUFU010000087.1:0-7324 GCA_043738505.1 Fimbriiglobus sp.
ACACTGGCGGACTCACGTCGCGCCGTTCGCCGTGGCTCACACGGTGGCGGTCGCCTTCCGCCGGCGGTAGCCGAACGCCCCCGCCAGCGCGATCCCGCCGAACACCGCCAGCGTCGCCGGTTCGGGGACGGTGGAGACGATGTTCGTGCCGGAGCCGCCGCCCAGGCCGACGTTCCGAGTCGGGCGCGCCCCGCCGACGTTAGAGGTGAAGAGGACGTTCAGGCCGCCGAGGTTGCCGGAGAAGTCGTAGTGCCAGGGGCCGGTACTCAGGTCGCCGTTGCTCAGGCCGGGGAAGGCGTTCGTCCCGTCCATGGTCAGGGAGAGGGCGGCACTGCTCCCGCCGGGGGTGACGACGATCCCCGGAAGCAGGGTCGATAGCCACCCGTATTGGTGGCCCATCGAGAACAGCCCGCCCCCGCCGGCGACGAAGGTGTTGATGGCCGCCGCGTTGGCCGTCAACTGGCCCTGGTCGGCGATGCTAATCCCGCCGCTCACCCCGTCGGACGGGATGTAGAGCAGGCCGGTGTTCCCGAGGTTCCTCCCCGAGACGGTCCCACCCGTTAAGAAGGTGGTGATCTGCGCGCCGGTGATGACGGTGGTGCTGATCGGGCCGACCGTGATCCCGGCCACCGTGGAGGCGGACGTGTAGGCGGACAGGGCCACACTCGACGCCCCGATCACCACGACCTGGTGGCTGTTCACGCCGCCCACCTGCGGGATCAGGTTCTCCAGGCTCTTCTGAATGTACTTCCACCCGGCGTTGTTCACCACGTTGTTCCCCGACCCGTGGTCGTCCGAGTCCGTCCCGTCGAGGATGATCGGGCCGGCTTGGCTGGTCGCCGCGAAGCCGAGTACCGTCAACAGGCCCAACAACATTCGTCGCATGGTCGGTCCTCCTCTTGGTGGCTGTCATCCCGCGTGCGGTTCGGTCTACCCCTAGCCCGAGGTCCGCGGCGGTTGGTGTGACGACAAGCCGGTGATGGCCTCCAGCGAGTGGCTCGCTTGGGCCGGTTGTGCCACCCGCGACGGCGGAAGGCGTTGATGTTAGACATTAAACCGCACCGGACAGTTCCAGTAAAGTAAAAAATCGACACCGAAACCCGATTTTTCCGACACCGCCCGAAAACCCGATGAACCCCAGCAAAGTCCGGATTCGCAAGGATTGTCGTTGGTTGGTCGATTGATTCGCGGATGATCCGGGGGTGTAGGTCGCGGTCGAGTTTCCCGCAGGGGAACGAGGCCCGACAGCCCGACGAAGATGTCGGACCTCCCCAACCTTCGGTCGGCTCGACCGCGACCGACACACCCGCGCGTTTCCCATGCCCACCCCGCCGGCCGTCGGGTAGAATGGCGGTCACCCGAACGGAGCCGCCGTCATGCCCGAAGTCACCCTGCACGACCTCGCCAAGCGGGTCGAGGCGCTGGAGAAGAAGCTGGCCGCCCCGCCCGCCCCCGACTGGCGGAGCGTGGTCGGGATGTTCGACGACGACCCGGAGTTCCAGGAGGTGATCGCGGAAGGGATCGCCATTCGCGAAGCCGACCGCGAAGCCGCGCGACGGGGGGAACCGTCGTGATCCTTCTCGACACGGACCACCTGACGATTCTGCAAACTCCGGACGCGGCGCGGCGGATCACTCTGGTCGCCCGACTGGCACTGGCGACCGGCGAGAAAATCGCGACCACGGTCGTGAACGTCGAGGAGCAGATGCGGGGGTGGATGGCCTCCATCGCCAAAGAGCGTCAGCTCCGCCGCCAAATCCGTTCGTACTCGCGGCTGGCCAAGCTGTTTCGCTTCTACGCCGGTTTCGAGATCGTCGAACTCGACGACGCGGCCATTCCGCACTTCGAAGCGACGGGATCGTCGGGCATCGGCGTGATGGACCGCAAGATCGCCGCCATCGCCCTCGCCAACGACGCACTGCTGCTGACCGCGAACCGTCAGGACTTCGAGCGCGTCCCCGGTTTGCGGTTCGAGAACTGGATGGACTGACCTCCCGTCGTGCGTTTCCCATGCCCGCCCCGCCGGCCGGCGGGTAGAATTCCCACATCCCGATTCACCCCGCCGAGGTCGCCCACCGTGGGACAGAAAATCGAGAAAGACCTGTCGCGGTTCCGCAAGATCGTCCGCGGCAAGGTGAAGTCCAACCTGTCGAAGTACATCAGCCGCGGCGAGATGATCGGCAAGAAGGGGAACGACCTGGTGTCGATCCCCATCCCGAGCATCAACCTGCCGCAGTTCCGCTTCGGCACCAAAGGGTCCGGCGGGGTCGGCGTCGGGCCGGGCCAGCCGGGCCAGCCGCTGACGCAGCCGCAGGACGACGGCGACGGCACGCCGCAGGCCGGCGACAGCCCCGGCGGGCACATCCTGGAAGTCGAGCTGACGATGGAGGAGCTGGCCGACATCCTCGGCGAGGAGCTGGCCCTCCCCCGCATCGAGCCGCGCGGGAAGAAGAACATCGTCAGCGTGAAGGACAAGTACACCAGCATCCGCACCGTCGGGCCGGAGAGCCTGCGGCACTTCAAGCGGACGTACAAGGAGGCGCTGAAGCGGATGATCTCGTCCGGCGGGTACGACCCGCGGCGGCCGCTCATCGTGCCGCAGCGGGAGGACAAGCGGTACCGCAGTTGGAAGGAGTTCCCCAAGCCGGAGGCCGTGGCCTGCGTCGTCTACATGATGGACGTGTCCGGCAGCATGACCGACGAGCAGAAGGAGATCGTCCGCATCGAGAGCTTCTGGATCGACACCTGGATCAAGGCGCACTACCAGGGCGTCGAGCGGGTGTACATCATCCACGACGCGGCCGCCAAGGAGGTGGACGAACACACCTTTTACCACACCCGCGAGAGCGGCGGCACGAAGATCAGCGCCGCCTACGACCTGGCCGCGCGGATCGTCGAGAGCCGCTTCCCGCCGAGCGAGTGGAACGTGTACGCCTTCCACTTCTCGGACGGCGACAACTGGCAGGAGGACAACGCCAAGTGCCAGGACATCTTGAGCAAGCGGCTGCTGCCGGTGCTGAACCTGTTCGGATACGGGCAGGTGGAGTCGCCCTACGGCAGCGGCGAGTTCATCGAACACCTGGCGGACCTGGCCGAGAAGCACGACCACCTGATCCTCAGCCGGGTGCCCGACCGCGAGGCCATCCTCGGCAGCATCAAGGAGTTCCTGGGGACGGGGCGGTGACGGGGCGACGGCATCGGGGCGGCGGCGGATGCGGACACTGCGGGCGGACGACTACAATTCCCGCATGTTCGGTTTCTTCCGCTCTCGCCGTCGCCGCAAGCTGCTCGCCGAGCCGTTCCCGTCGTGGTGGGACGCGATCCTGGCGCGGAACGTCGGCCACTTCCCGCGGCTGTCCGCGCCGGAACAGGCCAAGCTGCGCGACATCACCCGCATCCTCATCGCCGAAAAGGAGTGGGAAGGCTGTGGCGGACTGCACGTCACGGACGAGATCAAAGTCACCATCGCGGCCCTCGCGGCCCTGCTGCTGATCGGCTTCGACGACCACGACTACTTCGCGCGGGTGCCGTCGGTGGTGGTCTACCCGTCGGACTTCCGCACGCCCCAGGCGGAGGACGACTGGGAGGACGACGAACTGTCGGATCGGGTGATCGACGGTCAGGCGGTGTATCGCGGGCCGGTCATCCTGTCGTGGGACCACGTGCTGACGGAAAGCCGCGACCCGGCGTGCGGGTACAACGTGGTCGTCCACGAGTTCGCCCACCAGTTGGACTTCCTCGACGGCGAGCAGAACGGCACCCCGCCGCTGGGCAGCCCGGAGGCGGAAGCGAACTGGGTGCGGGTGATGTCGGCGGCGCTGGCGGACCACCGCAAGGAGGTGGGCCGGAGCCGCCAGACGTTCCTGAGCGAGCAGGCGGCCGACGACGAGACCGAGTTCTTCGCCGACTGCGCGGAGGCGTTCTTCTGCAACCCGCACGGCTTGAGCGACGAGTACCCGGCGGTGTTCGCGCTGCTGGCCGGCTACTTCCGCCAAGACCCGCGGGCGTGGTTCGGGGGGTGAGCGGCGTTACCACAGGATCGAAACCTGGTACGGCGCGAACTTGCTATCCGCGCTGAGCAGCGTCATTCCTTCCACCCGCGCTTGCGCGATGAGAATGCGGTCGAACGGGTCGCGGTGGTGTTCCGGCAGGTTGACGATGTCGAGCGCGTGCGGGGCGAGGATCGGGAGTTCGGTCAACTGGTACACGGGCACCCACTTGGCGACAAACCTGTCGAGCGGGTCACTCAGCACCAGCTGTTGTTTCGGGCTGCACGTCTTGATTGCCAGCTCCCAAATCGAAGCGACGCTCAGGAAGGCCTCGTTCGCCGGGTCCGCGAGCGCCGCGGCGGCAGGCCGGCTCAGTTTCGGACTCCCTTCCACAAGCCAGAGAAAGGTGTGGGTGTCGAGGAGGAGTTTCATTCCGTGGCCTCCAAGAGGTCTTCCATCGAGTCGTCGAAGTCGGGAGACATGTGCAGGATACTGCCCCGGCCCAACCCCGGAACCGGTCGCGCGGGTTTCGGGGCCGGTTCGCCGATGAGCTTCGCCACCGTGTGGCGGTTCCGGGTGAAAATGACCTCGTCCCCCGGCGTCAGCGTGTCCAGCAGCTGCGGCAAGGTGAGGGCGAGGTCTTCCACCGCCAAGGTCGTCGTCATGGCCGTTCTCCTGGGGAGGTGGAATTCTATCCGAAAGCGGGCCACAGCCGGCGGAACCAACTTCCCATTCTCTGGCCCGGCGGGTGCTTTCCGCCGCCGCCAATACCGCCTACAAAACGGGCGGCACGGTCCTATACTTCAATGGTCCCCGGCGCGGGGTGTCGGCCGGTCTTGCCGGCAAACCCCGGCCTGCCGCCTGAAAGGGCGGGTTCCCGCCACGGGAATACCACTTCGGGTTGCCTTTCCCCGCCGAATCGGGGAAAAGTTTCCCGAAACGGTTCCGCCGGGCCGACCTCGGCATTCGGTTTGTAAACGCACTCTCCTCGTGGTGACCGCTGTTTCGGACTCTGGCCCCGGTCCTCTCCCCCGACCGGCCCACCGCTCCGAGGAGGATTCGCCCATGACGGCCACGGCACTCGACCCCGACGAACCGCCGGAAACGCTCACCCTGGGCCGGCGGGGTGGGGGCACGGCGACCGGGGCCATTCCGGTCGTGGTGCGAACCGACCGCGAGGCCATTTCGACCGAACTCGCGCTCACCGTCCACCGCCACATGGTCCGCACCCGCGCGCTGGAAGAGCGGAGCATCAAGCTGTCCAAGTCCGGCGAGGCGTACTTCTGGATCGGCGGGCCGGGCGAGGAGGCGCTGAACGTCTGCCTCGGGTTGCAAATCCTCACGGGCCGCGGCCCGGCCTACGACTACCTCCACCTGCACTACCGCAACGCCGGCATCCTGTTGGGCATGGGCATGCCCATGCTGGACCACGTCCGCCAGCTGGTGATGTCGGCCGAGGACACGCACAGCCTGGGCCGCAACTTCGTCGGCCACTACGCGGTGCCGGCGTGGAACGTGATCCCGGTGACGAGCGTCATCGAGGTGCAGTGCGTCATGGCCCCCGGCACGGCCCTGATGCAGAAGCGGCACGGCGGCGAGGGCATCAGCGTGGTGCTGACCGGCGACGCCGGCACCGCCGAGGGCGACTTCGAGAGCTGCCTGCTGTGGAGCAGCCGGCCGGGGAACGAGCTGCCGGTGCTGATCGTGGTGGCGAACAACGGGTACGGCATCTCGACGCCGCACGCCAGCCAGCACGGGGCGAAGCGGATCGTGGACCGCGGCCTGCCGCACAACATCCGCGGCGAGTGCGTCGAGGACGGCAACGACCCGGTGGTCGTGTGGAAGGCGGTGGACCGGGCCATGCGGTACGTCCGCACGCACCGCCGGCCGTTCCTTTTGGAAGCGAAGGTGAGCCGCCTGCACGGGCACAGCAGCAGCAGCGGGGCGCAGCGGAACTGGGACGAGCCGGACGGCCTCGCGCGGTTCGAGCGGAAGCTGCTCGAGGTCGGGGCCATCGACGGCGAATCGCTGGCCGACTTGTGGGCGGTGGCGCGGGCCGAGGCGGACGACGCGGCCGACATCGCGGTGAAGGAGCCGAAGCCGACCGCCGCCGACGTGGCCCGCCACACCTACGCGGCGAGCAAGGTGGACGCCGTCTACCCCGGCGACTACACCGGCCTGCCCCAGCGGCGGGCGTGAGTCAGGCGCTGACGGCCAGCGGCGAGGCGAACTTCACCCGCCGGCTCCGTGCGTCCCGCTGCCACAGTCGCCCGTGGTCGTACTCGTACCGGGTGAGCGTGCCCGTCGGCAGGCCGTCCTTTTCTTCCTCGTCCTCCACCAGCACGAACTTCGCCTTCAGCCGTCCGTCCCGCACCTTCTGGCGAACCTCGACCCCCTCACACGCGACCGCGACCAGCAAGCCGTCGGCGAACGTCAGCGTACCGGGGTGCGCCGCCCACGTTCCGGACGCGCGATCCCGCGCGGCGAACGCGACCGGCACCACGCCCTCCCACGCCGGCAGTTGCTCCGCGCGGTAGATGTACGCGGCGTCCAGACTGAGGTCGCCGACGCCGTACTCGCGGAAGCCGTCCACCGCAAAGTAGGGCGAGCCGGGCGTGCCGGCGTTGAGCCGGAATTGGACCACCTGCGGATCGTTCGCTTGAAGGGCGGAAAGCCCGCGCCAGCGGATGCGGATCGGATCGCCGAGTTCCCGGTTCGCATCCGAGAGGGCGCGATCCGCCTCATTCGACCGTTCCCCGGTCACGGCCAACCGGAGTGACCAGCGGTCGGATTCGTCTCGCCGTAACCAGTACGCGGCGACGACCGGAAAGCCGCGGGCCTCCATCGTCTCGACGAGATGTTTCCCGGCGTCGATGTCTTTCTCTACCAGAAGCCTCGGATCCATCGCAGCACCCCGTGTTTGCGGTCGGTGATGGCCTGTAGCAGTTTCCTCGCGTCCTGTTCGGCGCTCTCCTCGTACCGGCTCGCTTCCGACCAGTCGTTCGCCAGTTTCCAGAAGTCCTCGAATTCTTTGTCGGCCTTGCACGCCTTTCCCAATTCCTCCACCAGCTTGGCGGCCGACACGAGCGAATCGAAGTCGTGCGAGTACACCTTCTCCACCGTCTTCCGATCTGGCGGGAAATCGAACCGCTTCGTCTTCTTGGCGATACACGCTTTCAAGCCGCACTCGACAACATAGCCGGCCAAATAGTACGCGCCGGCAAAGTGACCGGTGCTGAGGAGCGATTTGGCCTCCTCCAAGCGAACCCGAGCCAACTGTTGGAACTCCTTCCGCGTCATGCCGGCCCTCGCTTCGGGGTATTGTACCGCGAGGG
>JAYUFU010000088.1:0-7305 GCA_043738505.1 Fimbriiglobus sp.
ACCCAGGCCTCACGGCCTGGGCTGGTAGAACCGGCCTTTCAGGCCGGAAAACCAAGAACGCAACAAAGCACCCGCTGTGGGGAGGTCGGTTGCGCAGCAACCGGGAGGGGGTCTGAATTTCTTCTCGTATGGCACCGACTTCCAAGCCGGTATCACAAGCGAAGACAGAAGCGGAAGAAAACCCCTCCCGGTTCTCGCCCACTCCGTCGCCGTCCTTTGCGAACGGCAGTTGGTCGATCTCCACCGGGTCGCCCGCGAATTCCGCCGGACAGACGGCGCGGCGGAACGAGGTCGCCCAAGACGCCGGTTTGATTCGCACCTCTGAGCCTTCGCACTCCTGTTGTACGCCGGGCCACCCCGTCGATTCGGTTGTGCGGATTGCTCCAATTCGGCCATCCCAACCCGCGTCCGATCACATGCGGAAAATCTTGCCCAGGTAGATTAATCCGTTAGTATTCCGAAGATATCACGAAGAAGGCATCTCCTGACACACCCAATTGAGGACAGGCATATGACACGAAGCGGTCTTTGCGCCGTGCTACTGGCGGTGTCGGCGAGTCTGGCCCCCGCGGCCCCGCCGAACCTGAAGCTGCCGGACGTGATTCCGGCCAAGGAGCAGTACGTCCGGTTCACCCCGGACACGGACGCCAAGTCGGTGTTCTACATCGGCCTGAGCGGGGTGGAAGCGTTCCCGTCCGACGAACTGAAGGACGGTCGGCGGTTCCTCCTCGACACCCGCGGTCTCCCGCAAGGCAAGTACCAGTTCGCCGCCGTCGCCGCGAGCGCGACGGGCGAGCAGGTGCGAGCCAACTTCACGGTGGTGGTCGGGCCGGTGACAGGGCCGGGCGTCCCGCCGGTCATCCCGCCCCCGGCGACCGAGGAACTCGAGAAGGTCCGCGCCGACTACAAGGCGCTCATCGAGGCGGTGAAGGCGATCCCCGCCGACGCGGCCCTGCGGACGGCGGCCGGCACCGCGTACCTCGACCTGGCCAAGGCGATCAAAGCGAAGCCGGACACCACCTGAGCGAGGGCATGTCCACCCGGCCGAGCGCGCTGCCGACCGCCGCGGCGAGTACGGCGCGGGTGGCGAACACCCGCCTGCTCCCGCACTCGGCCGTCGGCAAGCTGATCGCCCACTTCGACGGCGCGTTCGGCAGCGGGTCCGCGTTCGTCCTCGGCAACCGCACCGTGTTCACCGCCGCCCACTGCGTCGATGACAACCCGACCCGCATCGAGTTCATTCCGAACGTCGGTCCGGGCGACCCGAACCCGACCCGCCGCTGGAAGGTGAAGTTCTCGTTCGTCCACCGCGGGTACGTCACCTCCCAGAACCGCGACCTGCGGTTCGACTTCGCCGTCTGCATCACCGACCCGGCGGACGACCCGGTGATGCCGGTCACCGGCAGTTTGGGGTGGCTGACCGTGCCGCACGGCCAGCCCGACTGCACCTCGATCGGCTACCCGGTGGACCCGCCGCGGACGGACGAGTTCGGGTTCGACGGCGTTCAGATGTGGCAGAGCCGGGGGCAGTTCCTGCGGTCGGACGCGCCGGACCTGCAAGGGGCTCACAACGACATGACGCGGGGGTGTAGCGGCGGCCCGTGGGTGGTCAACCTCGGCTTCGCCGGCGGGTGGCGGGCGGTCGGGCTGAACAGCCACGTGCGGAGCTTCGACGACCGCATCATGTGGTCGCCGGTGTTCGACGACGACTTCGCGCGAATGATCAAGGCCGTCCGGGACAAGGAGTTGGAACTGAACGGCGACACCAAGCCCGGCGACAAGAATTACATCCGTCTGCTGTGACCGGCTGCGTCAGAACGACAGCCCGGCCTGGACGGTGAACCCGACCAGCACCAGCGGGTTGCCGCGGAACGACGCCCCCTGGAGCGGCGAGGCGGGGGGCGAGTCCGGCAGGCCGAGGCCGCCCCAAACCTGCGCCAGCGCCCCGCCCCGGAGCCACAGGATCGGCTTCAAGTCCGGCCCCGTTCCGGTCGTCCGCGGCCGCATCGGCACGCCCCACGTCAGCCCCAGTTCGAACTCGCCGACGGGGATCAGTTGCGTCTTCTGCTCCGTCAGCTGGCCGGCGAGCGACCCGCCGAGCAGGGCCGGGGCCACCGTCGAGAAGGTGCTGCTGCGGTTGTTCCGCCCCGCCAGCAGCGACCCGCGCGACAGGCCGTACAGGCCGACGGACTTGCCCAGCGGGGTGAGCGCGCCGGCCGAACCGGTGAACCCGAAGCCGGTGAAGTCCTGGGTCGCGGTCAGCGCCGCCAAGTTGTCCCCGCTCGTCACGGACACGTTCAAGTCTTGCCGGACGTAAGCGTACCGCCCGCCGAATGACCCCAGGAGGGTGGTCTGCTCCAGCCACGTCCCCCGGCACCGTTCCAGCCGCTTCAGGTCGAACCGGATCAGCCCCTCGAACACGTTCGCGCTGCCGATGCTGAGGCTGCTCTCGGCGTTCAGCACGCCGGTCGCTCCCGCCCCCGTGACCGTCCGCCGGAGTCCCCCTTGCAGGGTGAACAGCTTGCCGGAGGCGGCGACGCCGAGGCCGGCGGTGTCGGGGAAGCTGTACTCGATGCCGAACCGCGGGATGAAGGCGAAGTCCTGCGTCACGTTGCCCAGCGCCCCGCGGATGGGGAACGCCCCGGCCGCCCCCGCCGGGATGACCAGCGCGGTCGCGCTGCTCGGGTAGACCGGGCGGAGGTACTCGAACCCGACCGTCACCTGGAGGTCGCCGAGCAGCGCCCCGAGGACCGGATCGCGCGCGAACGCCTGCGTGCCGGGCGGGGCACCGTCGGAGGCGAGCATCACCCGCACCGGTCCCGCGAACGCCGGCAGCGACCCGGCGGGCGTCCACGGCGCGAACGTCCCGCCTCCCGGAGACTCCGCGGGCAGCGCGGTCGGCTCGCCGAACCGGGCCGGCGGGGTAGCGGGTACCCACGGCGAATCGACGCGGCCCGGCGGAATGCCGGGTTGCGCCACCAGCGACAGGAGCGGGCCGGGCGGGATGGCGTCGGGAACTTGGGCGATGACCCCGCCGGACGTTCCGAGCAGCAACCAGAGGACCGACGGAACGCGGGCGAGCATGGCCGACCCTCGGGAAACGGGAATGCCAACGGGAATCGGCGCGTCACGACCGCACGTCGGGTTTGCCGCTACCGTCCGGTCGTTCGGCACGGTCGTCCGCCCCGACACCGGGTTCAACGACATGGCGGGTCAGGTCGATGGCGGGAAGACCTGGCCCCCGGATCACTCGGGGCGTGATGGCGGGCGGCCCCTTTCCGGGCACCGGGACGACCGGGATGCTCGGCAGCGGAATCGCCGGGGGCGGAGGTTCGGGCACGGCGGCTCCACCCGGTTGCCCGCCAAGGGCGGGTGGTGACGGCGCGGGCGGGCACGGCAGACCGGACACCGGCGGCGCGCCGGTGCTGCCCCGCGCCGCCGTGGGGTTCCGAACGTGCGCCACATAGACGAGTTGGGGAACGAACAGCACGTCCCCCACCTGGATCGACGGGCCGACGGCGGCGGGAGCGCCGCTCTCCCCCACACCCCGCGCGGCGACCAACCGCCGCAGGGGGTGAGGTCGGCCCTCCGCCGGGGTCGGATCGAACGGCGGGGGCGGCTCCGGCCGGTGCCGCGCGAAGTCCCCGCGCCGCTCCTCGCTCCCCCGGTCGGCCTGGCCCACCCCGCCCTCGGCCGCACGGAAGCCGTCGCCCGCCGGACGAGCGGCGCGGCACCCGGCCGCGACCGAAAGGGGCACCGCGCACAGCGCGATCAACAGGCGCATGGGTTCACCTCGGAAAACGGTCACGCGGTGTCCGCAGCCTCAGCATGTGAGCTGAGCAAGCGGTTCGGGGAGGAGCCCGCCCTTGTGGGAAAGCCTTCCGAATTGCGGCAATTGCGGCTCTCCAGACAAATTGATCGGCACAATCGCGCCAGCGGGTGCAATCAAATCCTCTTGCCAGGCTCCCGCGAACGGCGACGAATGGATGGCATTCGCTATCCGGGTCGCGGGCACGTCCGCGTCACCCCGTCGCGCGGCCGTTCGCCAGCTGCAGGTGCCGGGTGACGGTTCTCGGCAGGTGGGCCGGGACGTGGGTGACGAACACGAGCGTCTGGTCCGGTCGCAGGGTGGCGTCCAGCCAGTCGCGGATGCGGTCGGCGGTCGGCCCGTCCAACCCCTGGAACGGCTCGTCGAGGATCAGCAGCGGCGGCTCCTTCACCACCGCCCGCACCAGCAGCACCAGCCGCTGTTGGCCGACCGACAGCCGCGCGAACTTGCGGGGCAGCAGGTCCGCGCAGCCGAACGCCGCGAACAGCGCCCGGATCGCGTCGGCCTGTTCGGGCGTGGGCGGGCGATACAGCAGCGAATCGCCGAACGCGGTCGCGGCGGCTTCAAACGCGGTCAGCGGCTCGCGGAAGTACAGGTGGAACTCCGGCGACACGAAGCCGATGTTCCGCTTCACGTCCCAAATGGTTTCCCCGCTGCCGCGCCGTTTGCCGAACAGCGTCACGTCGTTGCTGAACGCCTGCGGGTGGTCGCCGCACGCGAGGGCCAAGAGGGTCGTCTTCCCGGCCCCGTTCGGCCCCAGGACCGCCCACCGCTCTCCCCGCCGGACGGTCCAGTGGACGCCGTCGAGGATGGCCTTCCCGCCGTGGCGGACGGTGACGTTGACGAGTTCGAGGACGGGTTCGCTGGAAGTGTTCTGCTCGCTCCGCGAGCGGTCTGGCTCTTCAACTGAAGGCCGCTCGCGGAGCGAGCAGAACACTTCCAGCGAGCCTCGCCCCCGCCCCTCGCGCAGTTCCAGCACATTCGTCACCCAGTCCGGCAGCCACTCCGGCGCGGTGGCGAGGATCACCCGCCGGCCGGTCGCCACCAGTTCGCCGAGAAGCGCGGCCAGTTCCCTCCGCCCGGCCGTGTCGATGCCGACGAACGGGTCGTCGAGCAGCAGCCAGTCCGGGGCCGCCAGCAGCGCCTTGGCGATCCGAGCCCGCCGCGTCTGGCCGTTCGACAGCGTGAGGAACGGTTGCGGGAGCTGCTCGACGATGCCGAGTGCCGTGGCGACGGCCGTCACTTCACCGGCGTCGGCTCCCGTTCGGGCCGTCAGGAACTGCGCGAGGGACAGCGGCTCGTCGGCGTCGGCGAATTCGTACCGCTGCTGGTAATAGCGGCCGGCGTAGGAGAACGTCCGGCTGTCTTCCTTGAACGCCACCATCCGAACCACGCCGGACGGCGGGGTGAACGAGCCGGCCGTCACACGGTGTTTGCCGCGAATCGCTTCGAGCAGCGTCGTCTTGCCGCACGCGGTCGGCCCGACGACGGCCCACGTCTCGCCGGGTTGTACTGCCCAGGTGAGTTCGTGCAGCACCGTACCGCCATCGGCGCGGGTGACGGTGGCGTTCTCGAAGGCGAAGGCCGGCGGAGCCGAAGAGGTGGGCGTCACTTCTTGACCCACAGGAGGCCGAGTTGGCTGAGGTCCGCGATGTCGTCGCGGAACAGTTCGAACTCGGTGCGGAGAACCGCGCCGCGGTTCAGCGCGTCGTTCGCCAACTCGGTCGGGCTGGCCACGGTTACTCCTCCTCGGTGGTCGAATAGCGGCGCGCCTCGGACGCGGCGTCCATCTGCTTCCACCGCTGCGCGATGATGTCCTGCAAGACTTTGGTCATGCGATCAACGCGAGTGAACGAATCGAGGAGTTGGTTCGGCGTGAGGGCGTGCCCGTGCGAACCGGCTTCCCAGGTCGTCGCGTTCGGAGTAGGTCACGACGACCCGCTCGCCGTCCGGGTGCGCCGGCTGGTACCGCCACGTCATCGCGCGGTCGTCGCCGAACGTGGCGGCGTGCCCGCGCACGAAGTCGTCCAGGAACTCCGTCGCCGCCTCGGCCGCGTGCAGCAGGTCGGGCCGCTGGCGGAGCGCGTCGTCCATCTCCACTCGCAGGTCGGTCGTCGCGGTCATGGCTCGGTCCTCTCCGGGGTTCCCCACAGTATACCTCGTTCGGTCACGTCTCCAGCGTCTCGTAATCGACGGTCAGTTCGTCGCCGGCCTTCACCTCGCGGATCGTCTCGAAGTAGTCGCCGGCGTCCACCGACCGCAGGTTCGGGACGGACGAGTGGTTCAGGAACACCACGAGGTCGTACACCCGGAAGCCGTGGTGCGGGACGAAGTAGTTTTCGCCGTCGTTCAGGCAGTACCGCTCGACCAGCTCCCGCGCGGGCGGCGGCAGCACTTCGACGGCCGCGAGCGGCAGCGGCACCCACTCGCGGGGCGGGCTGAACAGGTCGCGGGTGCCGACGGGGATGTCGGCCAGCGCGAACACGCCGACGCCGTGGATCTCCGACGGAGCCACCGCGATGCGGGTGCCGGCGAGGTCGGCGAGCAGTTCGGCGGGGGTCATGACGGCCGTGCGGGATCGGGGAAGCGGTGAGCGGCGGTACCTCTCATCGTACAATGGCTCCGCCCCCGTCGCCGAGGGAATTCATGACCGCCGACAAGCCCGTCACCGTGCCCGCGTTCCGAGCCGCCCGCGAGACGGGGCGGAAGCTGGCCGTCGTCACCGCCTACGACTTCACCGCCGCCCGGATCGCCGACGAGGCCGGGGTGGACTGCATCCTCGTCGGCGATTCCCTCGGCATGGTCGTGCAAGGGCACTCCACGTCGCTGCCGGTCACGCTCGCGGAGATGCTGTACCACACCCGCTGCGTGGTGCGCGGCGTGAAGCGGTGCCTGATCGTCGCCGACCTGCCGTTCCTCAGCTATCAGGTGAGTCCGGCGCAGGCCGTCCGCAGCGCGGGGAAGCTGCTGAAGGCCGGCGCGCACGCGGTCAAACTCGAAGGCGGGGTGCGGATGGCTCCGCAACTGGAAGCCCTCCAGCGGGCGGACATCCCGGTCATGGGGCACATCGGACTGACGCCGCAGTCGGTCCACCGCATGGGCGGGTTCAAAGTCCAGCGGGACGCGGAGGAACTGCTCGCCGACGCGCGGGCGGTGGAAGCGGCCGGCGCGTTCAGCATGGTCGTCGAGGGCGTGCCGACGGAGTTGGGAACGGCGATCACGAACGCCGTGACGGTGCCGACCATCGGCATCGGGGCCGGCCCGCACTGCGACGGCCAAGTGCTGGTGTGGCACGACCTGTTGGGGCTATTCGACGCCTTCCGCCCGAAGTTCGTCAAGCGGTACGCCGAGTTGGGGGCGGCCGCGCGGGAGGCGATCCAAGAATACTGCGACGAGGTACGCAGTGGCGCGTTCCCAGGGGCCGAACACGGGTTCAAGTGAGGCGGCGGGCGCGGCTCCTGAAGTCGCCGCGAAGA
>JAYUFU010000089.1:0-7296 GCA_043738505.1 Fimbriiglobus sp.
GCCGGTGGTGTGGGAAGAACCGGCGGACTCACGTCGCGCCGTTCGCCGATGATCTTCACGCGGCCGTCTATCGGAAGCGCCTCACTTCCTCTCCGGGAACGTGATCGCCTTGAGCAAGTCTTCCTCGCGGGCGGCCAGCGCGGCGGCCTTGTCCGGCGCGGACATGACGGCCACGCTCAGTTGCCGGCCGTTCGCCCCGGCCAGCAAGTAGAACGTCTGCACCACCGGCGTGCCGTCCTGTTTCCCGACGGCCGACACGCGGTACAGCCAGCGGCCGGCGTCCAGCGGCACCTCCTTGTCGGCCGTCACCCGCTCCGGCTCCCACTGCGGCAGCTTCGCCAGCCGGTCCTTGAACTCGTCCGGCGTCGAGTGCTTGCCGGCTTCGGCCGCCTTCCAGTTCGTCATCGTCACCTGGGCGACGAACTCGCCCTTGTCCAGCAGCCGCAGCACCAGGTGGTCCTTGGTCTGGCCGACGATGACCCACTCGCGCGGGTAGGTGAAGGCGAACGTGCCGTCGGCGCTGGTCAATCGCAGGCGGGTGAGCGCGGCGACGTTGGCCTCGGCCGGCACCTTCGCCCGCGCCTCGGCGTTCATCTCCTTCGGCTCCTCGCAGGCGGCGCGGGTCAGGACCACTTTCGCCTTCACCTCGACCGCCGGGGTCGCCGGCCCTTGCGTGCGGTCGTCCTCCTGCTCCCACGTCAACGACGTGATGCGGCCGGCGGTGGTGTCGAACTTGCCGGTCGCGGTCACCACCACGATGGCCTTCGCGCCGAGTTCGGTGCCCTCGGCGATGCCGCTCACGCTGAACTCGGCGACGCCTTTCTCCACCTTCACCAGCGTGCCCTTGAGGTCGTGCTTCAGCACCCCGTCGAACAGGAGCGCGTGCTGCACGGCATCGGCGGGCACGGCCCAGGTGTCGCCCACCTTCACCTCCTTGCCGGGCAGCAGGGCGGGCAGGCACATCGTGTCGAAGTGTTCGCCGACGAGGTCCAGTTCGTCGCGGGTGAGCGGGCCGTCCGGCGACAGGTGCAGCGTCTTGGTGGCGGTGCGGGAGGCGACGGTGAAGCGGCGGTCGGCGGGCAGTTCCCGCGTACTCTTGTCGGACCCGACCCGCGATTTGGAGGTCGCCACGGTGTAGTGCCGCAGCACCTTCCCGGCCCCGCCGCCGGCGTCCGCGCTCTCGATCCGCTCGACGAACTGGTGCGTCGCCTCGGCCTCGATGGGCAGCGGGTCGGGCTTGCCGTCGCGCTCCACCTTCATCCGCCCGGTGACGGTCAGCTTCAGGTCGTATTTGAAGTGGTCGCCGGGCTTCAGCTCCTCGGCCAGCTTCACCGACTGGGCGTGAGCGAACGGGGCGACGGCGAGGATCGCGGCAGCGATTGCAGGCCAGCGGAACGACATGGGCGAACCCTCCGGGTGTGACGAGCCGGTCGCCGCATACCGTGGGCAGGCTGGGGAATCAAGGCGGCCGCGGATCGGAGTGAGGGCTTGCGATTCGATGGCGTGAAGCGTATGCCAAACTCCGCCCCCCTATCGAGGTGCCCCATGCCTCGCCCGTCCCGCCGCGACGTGTTGAGAGTCGGAAGCCTGTCCGCGCTCGGCCTGACGCTGCCGGGGTTGCTCCGCGCCGAGACGCCGGCCCGCCGGCCGAAGTCGTGCATCGTCATCTACCAGTACGGCGGCCTCAGCCAGCTCGACTCGTGGGATCCGAAGCCGGACGCGCCGGCCGAGCAGCGCGGCCCGTACAAGCCCATCGCCACCCGCACGCCGGGGTTCCGCGTCGGCGAACTGATGCCGAAGCTGGCCGCGCGGTCCGACAAGTACGCCGTCATCCGGTCGATGACGCACGCGCAGCCGCTGCACCACTTCGCCAACGCCATGCTGCTGGCTGGTACCGCCAAGCCGGACGCCGACGCGCCGTCGTTCGGGGCGGTGGTGTCGAAGCTGAAGCCGAGCGGCGGAAACCTGCCGTCGAACGTGTGGCTCCAGAAGTTCGGCGGCGGCGCGGCCCCGCCCGACCCGACGTACCTGACCGGCGGGTTCCTCGGCAGTGCCCACGCCCCGCTGCTGCTCGGCGTCAGCCACGACGACAACCCGGCGAACCCGGCGCACAAGCTCCGCGTCTTCGAGACTGACACCACGGTGTCAGCGGAGCGGACGGCCGGGCGGAAGGGGCTGCTGGCGAAGCTGGACGCCGGCCCGCCGCACCTCGGCCCGAACACCGACACCTTCCGGGAGAAGGCGTTCGACCTGCTCACCGGGCCGAACGCCCGCCGCGCGTTCGACATCGACAAGGAGCCGCCGCCGCTGCGGGACCGGTACGGCCGCAACCCGCTCGGCCAGAACCTGATCCTCGCCCGCCGGCTGGTGGAGGCTGGCGTCCGGCTGGTGTCGGTGGTGGCCTGGACGGGGATGAAGCCGGGCGAGAAGTTCCTGAGCGTCGAGACGTGGGACATGCACGGGAACGCCGGCATCGGCATCTTCGAGGACGGCTGGAACGGCCTCGGCTTCGCCCTGCCCCGCTGCGATCAAGCCGTGTCCGCTCTGCTCGACGACTTGGATGATCGCGGTCTGTTGGAAGACACGCTGGTGGTGCTGGTGGGCGAGTTCGGCCGGACGCCGCGCATCAGCAAGGGCGGGTCGGCGATGGGCCGCGACCACTGGCCGCACTGCTACTCGGCGATGCTGGCCGGCGGCGGGGTCCACGGCGGGGCGGTGTACGGGGCCAGCGACAAGACCGCCGCGTATGTGAAGGACGACCCGGTGACGCTGGAAGACTTCTCGGCCACGCTGTACCACGCGCTGGGCATCGACCCGGCCACCCGCCTCAGCCCGGACGGGTTCACCAAACCGGCCAGCACCGGCAAGGTGATCGCCGCGCTGGTGTGAGGCGGCGGGCCGTCACTTCTTCAGTCGGGACTCAGCGGCTGAATTCGGCCCGTCGAACGCGGCAGGATGGGTGAAGTTCGCGCCGGGTGCCGCGTTCGGCTACTTCACCCAGCCGATCAACCCGTCCGCCCATCCGTCCAGCGTCTGCCACGCGCCCGTGGCCGCCGACCACACCCGCACGGCGGCGGTCGGCACCGCCTTCCCCGGCCGCAGGACGTGCTCCATCACCGCGAGGTGTCCGTCGGTCGCCACGACCCGCGGCTGCTCCGCCGTCGTCCACCACACGCCCTCGCTCGTCCCGATCACCTTGCCCTTGTGCCGCAGCGTCACCGTTACGGTCTTGGTGTACCGGTCCACGTCCGCGACCTTGTCCGGCAGGGCCGACGACTCAAACCCGTGGCCGAGGGGTCGCCACGCGGCCTTCTCCCAGGTCTTCTTCGCCACGTCGATGAAGTAGACGATGTCCGCTTCGTACATCACGCGGCCGCCGGGGAGGAGCGAGAACCGCGGCTGTTGCAGGCCGAGCGGCGTGAACCCGCTCGCGCCGATGGTCTCCCACGCCTTCTCGCCCGGCTTGTGGGTCGGCGGGATCGCCACCACGGCCGACTGCTTCCCCGTGGCGGTGTCGAGGACCACGACCTTGCCGAGGGCCGTCTGCGTCAGGAAGCGGTCGTCGTCGAGCCACACGCCGGGCGGGGCGTCGGGCAGGAACCCGGAACCAGTCGTGCCGCACGTCGCCGCGAAATCGCCGAGCGGCGTGCGGGGTTGGCCCGGTCGGTCCAGCTCGAGACCGTAGGGCATTTCCCGACCTTCCAGGACGGCCACGTTCTTGACCGCGCGGACGACCGCCTTGGTGCCGTCGGGCGAGACGGCCCCGTGCAGACCCCACCGCCCGACGCCGGGGGCCGCCACCTTCTCCCGCCTCCCGCTCGCGGTGTCGTACTGGAACAACCCCTGCTCGCCGACCACTTTGTTGTTGACGAAGTAGACCTGCGAGCCTTCGACCGCCAGAACCCGGCCGCCGTCGAAGGCGTGAACGACCTTCTTCGCCGCGAGGTCGTACACGGTCGCGGACTGACAGACGACGTACCGGCCGCCGATCACGCGGTACCGCGCCTGGTATCCGAACTCGGAGGCGTCGCCGGTGTGCAGGGCGTCCTCGGCGACGAGTTTGCCGTTGCGGAAGGTGGCGCGCGAAAGGCGAATCGTGCTGGAGCCGTTCTCGCCGGGTTTCAGCACCAGCTCCGTGAACAGCAGGCTCGCCTCCGCGGCAGCCGGTCGGGGAACGGGGGCATTCGCACGCCGCACCGGTGCGGGTTCCGGATTCGGCTGCGGCTTCTCGAAGCCCCAGATGCTGGCCGCGGTAACGGCGAGGGCGAGAACGGCCGTGGCGGCGACGGCGGTCGCGGTGGCGTGGGTCATGGGGCGTCCGAGTTGGTTCGCCAGCCGGGCAATGGCGGGCGGGGGCGTGAACGTGGCGAGGCCGCAAGAGATCGCGGCGGCCCGAACCGCTGGCGGGACGGCCAGCGTGAAGGTCAGACCCGCCACCGCGGCGGGGTCGAACCCGAGCCGCGCGAGGCGGGCGCGCAACCGGCGGCGGGCCGCGTGCAATCGGGAATCGACCGTACCGACCGGGCAGCCGAGTTCGCGGGCCGCATCGGCGTTCGTCTTCCCTTCCAGGCAGCACAGGACGAACGCCACCCGGTAGCGCTCCGGCAGCCGCGCCAATTCCCGGTCGATGACCGCCGCGACTTCCCGATCCGCCGGGTCCGCGTCGAACGCGGTCGGCCCGTCGGCGGGCAACGCGGCGGTCGGCCGGCGGCGGGCGCAAACTTTGATGGCCGCGTTCGTCGAAACGCGGTGCAGCCACGCGGCCACCGACCGCCACCCGGCCACCGCCCGCGCGGAGCGGGCGAGCGCGAGGAAGGTGGCCTGGAAGGCGTCTTCGGCGTCCTGCCGGTGCCGGAGGATGCGGCGGCAGGTGCCCCACACCAGCGGGCCGTGCCGCCAGACCAGCACCTCGAACGCGGCCTCGTCGCCGGCGTCGGCGTACCGGCGGACGAGCTCCGCGTCGGGCAGCCCGGCGGACGAGTTCGCGGCCAGTGCGAGCGCCCGGAGTTGGGTAGCCGGTGGTTTCGGGTGCGGTGTCATACCGGAGATGATCCGCCGCGAATGGCTTTCCTTCGCGCTTTCTACGCGAAGGGGGGAATTTCGCCGAACGCCCTACTTCTTCAACTCGTAGGCCTTGATCTTGCGGTCCAGGGTGGACCGCTCGATGCCGAGGAGTTCGGCCGCCTTGGACTTGTTCCAGGCGGTGTGTTCGAGCGTCCGCCCGATGTGCCGCCGCTCCACCTCCTCCAGCGACAGCGGCTCGAACTTGGCCGCCGCGCCGCCGCCCTCGCGCTCCAGCGGGGACAGCCAGATGTCCGCCTCGTCCAGCGTCGTGGCGGTGGCCAGCGCGACGGCCCGCTCGATCGCGTTCCGCAGTTCCCGCACGTTCCCCGGCCAGTGGTACGCTTGCAGCTTCTTCACCGCCGCCGGCGTGAACCCCTTGATCTTCCGGCCGGTCTCGCGGGTGAACCGCTTGAGGAAGTGGTCGGCCAGCACCGGCACGTCGTCGGCGCGGTCCCGCAGCGGCGGCACGTCGATCTGCACCACCTGCAACCGGAAGTACAAGTCGCGGCGGAAGGTGCCGTCCCGCACGCCGTCCTCGAGTGGCCGGTTGGTGGCCGCCACCACCCGCACGTCCACGCGGATGGGCACGTTCCCGCCGACCCGCTCGAACGGCTGCCCCTCCAGCACCCGCAGCAGTTTGGCCTGCGTGTTCGGGGCCATCTCGCCGATCTCGTCGAGGAAGATCGTGCCTTGGTCGGCCGACTCGAACTTGCCCCGCATCCGCTCGGTGGCCCCGGTGAACGCCCCCTTCTCGTGGCCGAACAACTCGGATTCGAGCAGCGATTCGGTGAGCGCGGCGCAGTTCAGGCAGACGAACGGGCGGTCCTTCCGCGGGCTGTTGAAGTGCAGGGCGCGGGCGACCAGCTCCTTGCCGACGCCGCTCTCGCCGCGGATCAG
This sequence comes from Fimbriiglobus sp., assembly GCA_043738505.1. GTDB lineage: Bacteria > Planctomycetota > Planctomycetia > Gemmatales > Gemmataceae > JALHQU01. Next base: position 5,962 of record JAYUFU010000089.1, read on the forward strand.
CACCGTCGTCTTCGTCTCGGCGACGCGCGCGATCTGCTTCTCGATGGCCTTCAGCGGACCGCTGCCGCCGATCAGTTCCGATTCCAGGTGGAGCTGTTCCTTCAGGACTTCGACCTCGACCGTCAGCCCGGACTGGCGCAGCAGCGACTGCCACACGACCCCCAGTTGCCGGGCGGCGGCGAGCGTGAACTCCAGGTCGTCGGGCGACAGTCGGCCCCGCTCGCCGGTGGAGTACAGGTGCAGCAGGCCGAGGACGCGGCCGTCGGCCGACACCGGCGCGCAGATGAGGCTGGTGGCCCGGAGGTCGGTGATGCTGTCGCGGTTCTTCAGGTGCTGCACCGCCCCCACGTCCTCGGCCAGCACCGCCTGCCCGGTGGCCAGCACCTCGTGGCTGACCAGCGACGACACCTTGTGATACGTACTCGGCCCAGTCGGGCGGATGCGGTGGGCAGTCAGGTCGAGGTCGCCGCCGTCCCGCACCGTCAGCACCGCCGACGCCTCGGCCGGCGTCGCGCGGGTCACGGCGTCGAGGACCAACTCGGCCAGCGCCGCGATGTCAGTGGCGGCCGCCATGTCCACCGCGAGGCGATACAGCACGGCCACGCCGTCGCCGAGAGGCAGCCGGGGGAGTGCCGCCTCGCCGCCGAGCGCGGGCAGGGTTTGCGTCGGGTCGGGCGACGGCGCGGGGGACGGGAGGTAGCGGGTCTGGGTCTGCCGGCGGGTGATGGACAACCCGTCGTCGTCGTCGCGGAGGATGCCGGCGTCCGGCAGGGCGGGCAGTTCCGTCAGGGACCGGACGAACAGGAACTGCGAGCGGCCGAACCGCACCTCGTCGCCGGGCACCAGGCGGTGCGACTTCTTCACGCGGGCGTCGTTCACGAACGACCCGTTCAGGCTGCCGCCGTCCAGGACCGTCCACCCGACCGACCCGTGGGCCAGCTCGGCATGCTTGCGGCTACCCAGGTCGTCGCGGAGGACGATGTCGCAATCGGTGGCGCGGCCGACGACGTAGCGGCGGGCGGGCAGCAGCGGGAACACGTCGCCGAACCCGTCCGGGCGGCGGGTGACGAGGAATCCGTTCGCGTCCGCGTCGGGCATCTGGGAAGGCTCCAGGGCGGGCGGGGGCGAATCGGGGTGGACACGGCGGGCTGTCTGGGAGTTCGCTCGCGGGTGCGGGTCATTTTTGGGCCGCGCCGGTCTTCCCCCTTCCGCCACGGAGATAACGCCGGCCGGCCGGGTTCGTGAGCGGCGGGCGTACAGTATAGTTCCCGCCACCCCGTCCCTTGCGCGACCGATTCCGGGAAAAAGGAACGATCCGCAGGCGGGTTGTCGTCG